>CAZFXD010000072.1:0-19453 GCA_964522795.1 uncultured Myxococcaceae bacterium | reverse complement strand
TACGCGTTGATGTAGCCGATGGCCTCGGGGCCGATGCCCGCCGCGGCGAGCGCGAGCTTCATGCAGCGAACGGCGCCCTCGCCGCCCGGCGCCGGTTGAGTCTCGTGGTAGGCATCGGAGTTCGCGCCGTACCCGACCAACTCAGCGAGGATGGTCGCGCCGCGCTTCTTCGCGCTCTCAAGTTCTTCGAGCACCACCACGCCCGCGCCTTCGCCCATCACGAACCCGTCGCGATCTTTGTCGAACGGGCGGCTGGCGGTCTCCGGCGAATCGTTTCGGGTCGAGAGGGCGCGCATGGCGGCGAAGCCACCGATGCCCATGGGCGTCACGGCCGATTCAGCGCCGCCGGCGAGCGCGGCGTCCATTTCGCCGTAGCGAATCGCCTTCCAGGCCTCGCCGATCGCGTGCGCGCCGGTGGAGCACGCCGAGACCGTGCCCCAGTTCGGGCCCTTCAAGTTGTGAATCATCGAGATGCGGCCGGCGGCCATGTTGCCGATGATCTGCAGAATGAAGAACGGCGACAGGCGGTGCCACCCCTTCTCCAGACCAGTTTCGAAGCTGTTCTCCAGGCTGGCGAGGCCCCCGATGCCGCTCCCGACAATCGCCCCCACGCGCTCCGGGCGGTAATCACCCGCGCCCTCGCCGACCGGCAGCCCACTGGAGGTCATCGCCATCTTCGCCGCGCCGAGCGCGAATTGGCAGAAGAGGTCCATTCGCTTGGCCTCTTTCTTGTCCATCCACTCCTCCGCCACGAAGTCACGGACTTCGCCGGCGAAGGTGCACTGCAACTGTCCCACGTCGAAGCGCGCAATTTTCGCGATGCCGCTCTTCCCCTCGAGCATGGCGCGCCAGGACTTCTCCGTCCCGGTGCCGAGGGCGGTCACGAGGCCGCTGCCGGTAATCACGACGCGGCGCGCGCTCATGACTACTTCTTCTGGTGGGTGGTGATGTACTTGAGGGCGTCGCCGACGGTCTTGATGTTCTCAGCTTCTTCGTCGGGAATTTCGACCTCGAACTCGCCTTCCATTTCCATCACGAGTTCGACGATGTCGAGGCTGTCGGCGCCGAGATCTTCAATGAACTTGCTCTCGAGCTTCACCTCGTCCAGTCCAACGCCCAGCTGCTCGGCGATGATGGCTTTCACTTTCGCTTCGATATTGGTGTCGGACATGAGGCCTCTTTCGGGTTTCCTAAGAGTGTTGCGGGGAGATGAAGGTGGGTTTCTATAGTTCAGGGTTCCGGCGAGTTCTACATGTACATTCCACCGTTTACTTTCAGCACTTCGCCGGTGATGTACGCGGCCGCGTCAGAGGCGAGGAAAAACACGGCGTCGGCCACGTCAGAAGCTGACCCGAGGCGCGCCAGAGGAACCAGCTCGAGCAGCTTCTTCTGGTGTTCTTCCGGGAGCGACTTCGTCATGTCGGTGGCGATGAACCCCGGCGAGACGACGTTGACGCGGATGTTCCGGGAGGCGAGTTCGCGCGCGAGCGACTTGGAAAGGCCGATCAAGCCGGCCTTGGACGCGGCGTAGGCGCTCTGCCCCGCGTTGCCCATTTCGCCCACCACGGACGAGAGGTTGATGATCGCGCCTTTTCGCTGCTTCATCATCGGCCGGGCGGCGGCTCGGGCCAGGGCGAACGCGCCCTTGAGGTTGGTGTCGAGCACGCGATCCCAGTCTTCGTCTTTGTACCGAAGGATGAGCCCATCGACCGTCAGTCCGGCGTTGCACACCAGCGTGTCGAGACGGCCGAACTCCTTCACCACGCCGTCCACCACCGTGGCGCAGGCGCTGGCGTCGGCGGCGTCAAGCCGCTCGGCTTTGGCCTTGCCTCCCGAGGCCGCGATGCTGGCCACCACCTCGTTGGCCCTGGCTTCGTTGCCGACGTACGTCAGCACCACCTGGGCGCCCGCCGCAGCGAACCTCCGGGCGATGGCCTCGCCGATGCCGCGCGAGCCGCCCGTGACCAGCACCACCGGGGTTTCCGTCGACATCAGGCGCCCTCCAGAAACTTGAGCGCCGCCGTGAGCGACGCGTCGTCTTCCACGTTGGCGAACGACACCCCGGGAGCGATGCGCTTGATCAGCCCGCAGAGCACCTTGCCGGGCCCCAGCTCAATCGCGCGGGTGACGCCTGCCTTCTCGAGCCCCTGCACCGTCTCCACCCAACGCACCGGAGCGGTGACCTGCCGCAGGAGCAACTCTTTCACGCGGGCCACGTCGGAGTTCGGTACCGCCTCGACATTGGAGACCACCGGAGCCGCGAGCGGAGAGACGACCATGTCCTTCAGCGTCTCCTGGAGCCGCGCGACGACGGGCTGCATCAGCGTGCAATGGAATGGCGCCGACACGGGGAGCGGCAGCACGCGCTTGGCGCCCTTTGCCTTCAGCGCCTCGCCGGCCCGCGCCACGGCGCCGGCGTGCCCGGCGATGACCGTCTGGTTCGGCTCGTTGTAGTTGGCCGGTGCCACCACCTCGGCGCCAGAAACTTCGGCACACACCGCCGCCACGTCGACGGCCGGCAGACCGAGGACCGCCGCCATGGCCCCGACACCGGCGGGCACGGCGTCCTGCATGAAGGTGCCGCGGGCCCGAACGGCCTTCACGCCGTCGGACAGCTTCAGCGCGCCGGCTGCGACGAGCGCGGAGTACTCGCCCAGCGAGTGCCCGGCAAAGAACGCCGGCGGCGCCGGCACGCGCTTCTTGAACACCGCGTGCGCCGCCACCGACATGGTGAGAATCGCCGGCTGCGTGTTGCGGGTCAGCTTGAGCGCGTCTTCGGGGCCATCGAAGCAGAGCGACGAGATCGACTCCCCCAGCGCCGCGTCGGCCTCGTCGAACACGGCCTTGGCTTCCGGGAAGGCGGCGCAGAGCGCACGGCCCATGCCGACCGTCTGGCTGCCTTGTCCGGGGAATACGTAGGCGAGAGCGCTCATGACCAGGTCCCTACCAGCGAATCAGGCCGCTCCCCCACACCATTCCGGAGCCGACGGCCATGAGGGCGACGAGGTCACCCGACTTGAATTTGCCCGCGCGATTGGCCTCATCGAGCGCCATGGCCATCGACGCGGCCGAGGTGTTGCCGTACTTCTGGAGGTTCAAGAACGCGCGCTCTTTGGGAATTTCCAGGCTCTCCATCACCGCGTCCATGATGCGAATGTTGGCCTGGTGGGCGATGACATGAGCGACGTCGGCGGGGGTGACGCCGTTCGCCTTCAACACCTGATTCACCGCGTCGGTGAGCGACTTGACCGCGAACCGGAAGACTTCTTTGCCGCTCATCTTGACGTAGTGGAGGCGGTCCTCCACGGACTTCGCCGTGGCCGGATCTTTCGAGCCGCCACCGGGGATCTTCAGAATGTCGACCTGGGAGCCATCGGTGAACAGCTTCATCGACAGCAGGCCGTGGTCGGCGGAAGGCGTGGGCCCCACCACCATCGCGCCGGCGCCGTCGCCAAAGAGCACGCAGGTGTTGCGGTCTTTCCAGTCGAGCACCCGGGAGAACAAGTCGACGCCCACCACCAGCGCCCGCTTCACTGCGCCGGTCGCCACGTATTGCGACGCGACCGAGAGGGCGAAGAGTGACCCTGCGCAGGCCGCCGACACATCGAACGCAAAGGCACGCTTGGCCCCCAGCTTGTGCGCAAGAATGGCCGCGCAGCTCGGCATGGGCATGTCCGGCGTCACCGTGCCGACGACGATCATCTCAATGTCCGCCGCCGCCACGCCGGCCATGGCCAACGCCTGCTCGCAGGCGAGCTTGGCCAAATCGCTCGCCGCCTGCTCCGGTTCAGCGATGCGGCGTTCTTTGATGCCCGTGCGATCGACAATCCACGCGTCGTCGGTCTCGACGGTGCGTGAGAGGTCCGCGTTGGTCAAAACCCTGGCAGGCGCCGCGCTCCCGGTGCCGAGGATGTGCGTGCGAATCACGAGGTTCCGAGACGTGAGCTATTCGTCGCGACCGGGTTTGACCTGCTTGCTTCCGTACTTGCCGCACGCCGCGCAGACGCGGTGCGGAATGACGGCCGCGCCACAGTTCGGGCAGGCGATGGTCTGCACCGCAAACTTGAGGTTGCTGTTGGCGGCGCGACGACGGTCGCGGCGCATCTTCGAGGTTCGCTTCTTGGGGACGCCCATGACAGTTCCTTTAGTTCAGCTTGATTTCCTTCAACTTCTCCCAGCGCGGGTCAGGGGCTCGGGTATCACAGCCACAGACCTTTTCATTCAGGTTTTGTCCGCAGTTGGTGCACAAACCGCGACAGTCCTCCCGGCACACCACCGCCACCGGAAGGGCCAGCATTAGCTGTTCTCGTACGATCGGGTCCAGATCGATCGTCTTCCCGTCGAACGTATCGACGTCGACGTCTTCCAGGTCGAAGGTGCC
Source organism: uncultured Myxococcaceae bacterium (assembly GCA_964522795.1). Lineage (GTDB taxonomy): Bacteria > Myxococcota > Myxococcia > Myxococcales > Myxococcaceae > CAZFXD01. Next base: position 15,072 of record CAZFXD010000072.1, on the reverse strand, counting down.
GGCGACCGGAGCCTCCTCGTCATCTTCGCCCTCGCCGTCGAACTCGTCGTCGACCACCTTGCCGGCAGGCACCAGTGTCATCGAAAACGAGAGCGGAATCGGCACCTTGACGTCGACCAGACATCGCTTGCACGGCGCCTTGGCTTCGACGTTGAGCGAGCCCTTCAGCAGCACGGTGTCGCCGGCGCGGCTGAGGTGCGCCGCCAGGGGCGACGCCGACACCAGCGAGAAGCCGGGCACGCTGGCCAGGGCCTCCTGGAGAATGGCATCCGGCACGCGCTCATCGAGCGACAGGCCCTTCTCCAGAATTGTTTCGAACTTAACCTTCATGGCGACCTGGGGCGAAGGGGCGCCATATACCGGCCGCGGACTCCGATAGCAAAGGGGGTCACCCTTCGAGCGGGGCCATCAGCGCCTCGAACTGCTCTTCGCTCAGAACTTCGAGGGGCACGCCCTGGGCCATGAGCTTGTCCGCGGCCTTCTGCTTGGTTGATTTGGGGCCCTCGCCGCCTCCGACCACGAGATGGGTGAGCGACCTGGTCACCGAAGACGCGGTGGTGGCCCCGACCGCCCGCACCCGGGCCTCGGCGCGCTTGCGCTCCATCTTGAGTGCGCCGGTGAAGCAGAAGACCTTCCCCAGCAACGGGCCGCTGGCGGCTTCGATTTCTCTCACCTTCACCAGGCTGAGCAGGTCGTCGATCAGCGGCCCCAGCTCTTTCAGGCCGTCCGCGATGGCCTGGGCGGTGATGGGACCGATGCCGAAGATGGCCGCCATTTCGTCGGTGGTGGCGGCGCGCACCTTCTCCAACGAGCCGAAGTGCGTGGCCAGCGTGCTCGCCACCGTCTTGCCGAGACCTTCGATTCCGAGGGCGACGAGAAACGTCTCCACCGGCAACACACGCTTGGTCGCGATCTCCGCCACCACCTTGGTGGCGTTCTTCTCGCCCTGGCGCTCCAGCGTCATCAGGCCTTCGGCGGTCAGCCGGTACAGGTCGGCGGGCGTGTTGAGGAGCCCCCTGGCCATCGCCGCCTCCACCAGCGCGGGCCCCACGCCCTGCATGTCGACCGCGGCCGCGAAGTAGACGATGCGCTCCGCTCGCGCGGCGGGGCACGTGCCGGGCGCGCCGCAGAGCAGAAAATCTCCGTCTCGGCGCAGCGCAGCGCCGCACGAAGGACACACTGCGGGGAGCGAAAACGCCTCTCGTCCCTGGGAGATGACGCGCTCCACGTGAGGAATGACGCCGCCGCGCCGCACCATCTCCAGGCGGGCGCCGCGGGTGAGCGCGAGTTTCTCCACGAACCCTGCGTTGTGAAGGCTGGCGCGAGAGACGGTCACGCCGGAGAGCGCCACGGGCTCCACCCGGGCAATGGGCGTCACCGTGCCGGTCCGCGCCACGCTCCACTCGATGTCGAGCAAGGTGCTCTCGCCTACGTCGCCCTGGAATTTCCACGCCATGGCCCACCTGGGGTGGTGGGCGGTTTCTCCGAGGCGCGCCTGCTCCGAAACGCGGTCGGCCACCAGCACGACGCCGTCGATCTCATAATCGAGTTCCGCGCGGCGCCGGGAGAAGTCCTCCACCGCCTCCACCACGCCCGCTGGCGGAACCACGGCGTGGGGAATGACGCTGAAGCCGAGGGTCTTCAAGTGCTCGAACTTCTCCCGCAGCGAAGCGAGGCCGGTGCGCCGCAGGTCGTACGCGAGGAAGGAGAGGTCGTGCTTGCCGGTCTGGTTGGGGTCTTTCTGACGAAGCGCGCCCGCGGCCAGGTTACGCGGGTTGGCCTTGCCCTCTTTCTTGAACCGCTCGAACACCGACAACTTCATGAAGACCTCGCCGCGAACCTCCGCCTCCGCGCTCCGAAGCTGCTTGGGAATCTCCCGAACTGCGCGCGCGTTGGGGGTGATGTCTTCGCCCTCCACGCCTGAACCGCGGGTGGCGGCCACCTTGAGGGCGCCGTCGGGGCCGTACACGAGGGAGCAGGCCAGGCCGTCGACCTTGGGCATCACCACCACGTCTCCCTGGATGGTCGCGGCCCAATCCAAAAGCTCCTGCCGCTCGTAGCTCTTGTCGAGCGAGAGCATCGGCTCCTGGTGTTTCACCGCCGCGAAGAGGTTCGGCGGCGCGCCCAGGTGGTCGAGCACCGGGCTGTCCGGCCTGGCGGCCTTGAGGCGCCGCACCAGCGTGTCGAACTCGGTGTCGGAGATCTCCGGGCGGGCGTGCACCCAATACAGCTCGTTGTGCCGCTGAATCTCGGCTTCGAGCGCGGCAACGTCGAGCGTCTCGTCGGCCTGTGGCGGTGGAGCGCGGCGTGGCATCGCCCCGGGGCTTAAAGGAACGGCGCCCAGCCATCAACGTTTGGCTATTCGACCTGAGCGACGCGGCCGCGGTCCGAGACGAACCCGTTCACGCCCTGCACAATCGCCCGCGCCAGGTCCTTCTGGTAGTCCTTCGACGCCAGCAGCTTTTCTTCGTCGGGGTGCGAGAGAAAAGACGTCTCGACCAGCACCGCCGGCATCTTGGCGCCGAGGAGCACGAAGAAGAGCGCTTCTTTGTGGCCGAGGTCTCGCACGCCCTTGTACCGAGGGGTGAGCGACTTCACGATCGACCCCTGAACGCGACTGGCGAGGCGCTCCGATTCCCCGGTGTTCGCCTTGGTGGCGAGGTCGGCGAGAATCAACTGCAGGTCACCCACGCCGCGCTCGGTCGCCGCGTTCTCGCGGGCCGCGAGGCGGGTCGCGTACTTATCCGCCGACGTGTTGAGGGTGTACGTCTCGATCCCGCGCAGGCGCCGGGTGGGCGCCGAGTTGCAGTGCACGGAGATGAAGAGATCGCCTTTAGCCGCGTTGGCGATCTTCGCTCGGTCCTCCAGCTTCACGAAGGTGTCGTCTTTGCGGGTGAGGATGACTTCGTACCCCGCGGCCTCCAGCTGGGCGGCCACGTCGAGCGCGATGGCGAGCGCGACGTCCTTCTCCAGGGTGCCGCCCTTGCCGATGGCGCCGGTGTCGTGGCCTCCATGCCCCGCGTCGATGACCACCCGGCGAATCTTGAGACCGAGCTGCTCGGCGAGCGTCACGTCAGCCAGCGCGTCGTGCCGGGCCGCGCGCTCCAGCATCATCTTTGCTTCCTTGTCCTCCGGCCGGAGTTCGTGCTGACCGACCCGCACCTCGCGCAGCTTTTCCTGCAGCGCTTCGATGCGGAACGGCGTCTGCGGTTGGTCAACCTCGTCGGTCCGCGCGCCGGTGTCGACGTCATCGGCCGAAGCCTCTGGGGCTTCGCGCGTCGGCGCGTCGAGCGGAACCACGGCGGTGTCATCGTCGTCGTCGACCGTAGGGGCCGCCGCTTTCGCCAGGGCCCTGGCCATGCGCGTGGGGGGAGCGGGCGCGGCAGGAGGGGCGGCGCGGGGAGACGGCTTCACCGCCGACGCCACCGGCGCGGGGACGGGAGCAGCCGTTTTGGTCGCGGGCGCGGTCGCCACGGGCGTGGGGCGAGTCCGTGCGGCGGGCGCCTCAGCGGCGCGGGCGGCGGCAGACGCCTTGACGCCCTTGCCCGCGACCAACTTGTGGGTGGGCCACCCCTGCACCAGCGCGTCGTACGCCCGGGTCGAGGCCTTCAGATCATCGCTCTCGTCGGAGAAGCGGTAGAGGGAGAAGTACAGCTCGCCCAGCTGGTACCACGCTTCTGGCGCGCGATCGGTCTTCGAGAACTTCGTGGCCACGCGCTCGAACTTCTTCGCCACGTTCAGCCAGTGATGGCGAAATTTTCGTTTCGAGGCGTCGTTCTTCAGGCGGCTGTAGGCAGCCTTGGCCTCGTCAAACGACTTGTCGGCCTCGGGTGTGCTCGCGGCGCCCGCGAGCTGACACGCGAGGGCGAGCCCCACGAACGCGAAGCGGGCGGAGTGAACAAAACTCGTGGGGAGACGCCGCACACCACGAATGTGAGCATGCATCCCACACCGTCGCAAAAAAACGACGGGCGCCGAAAGGCCGGTACACTCGCGGCGCGTGGCTGATCAGAAGAAAGACGAGAAGCCCAAACGGCCGGCGGTGCTGGACTCGGGCTTTGAGGCGAGCCCCCGCCGCAGCCTCGACGAGGAGATTTCTCAGGTGGGTCGAAACCCCCGCCGCGTCTCCTCCCCCAGCCTCCCGTCGGTCTCGCGCGCCCCCCCGGCTCCGGCTGCGCCGCCGAAGCCGAAGGTCCCCGGCGGCAAGCCGGCCCCCGCGGCAGCGAAGGGGCTGACGGCGTTCCAGAAGAACACGGAGAACTCGCAGTTCGACGACTCCGCGCATGCGCGGCGCGTGAACCAGGTGTTGGGCAAGACCGGGCAGAAAGACGCGACGTCGGCCAAATCCAGCTCCCAGCGTTTCGATGGGCTGAAGCCCGCCGCGCAGGTCGACACCGCCGACGCGTGGAAAGCGGTGGAGCCACCGGTTCGCAGCGAGGAAGGCAAACGGGCGCCCGGCATCTACAAGAACGTGATCAACCAATTCGCCGTCGGGCACAACGCCCGCTACGCGCTGACCACGGGGGGCTGCCGCGGGCACATCTTCGTCTGGGACGTCAGTCGCGCCATGGGGTGCGAAGTGCCGCACTGGGTCGGGACGAAGGAGTTGTCGCTCGGCCAGACGGTCGATTGGCTGCGAATGGAGGGCCCCATGCATAAGTGGATGCGCGGGGGCATGGAAGAAGCGCTGAAGTGTTCGCAGACCGGCATGCTGGTGATTGCGATCCCCAAGGAAGTAAAGAATCGGCACATGGCGATCGTGCGCCCTGACGTGTACCCGGACCGCCGTCCTCGCCTGGCAGGGGCGGCCATGAAGCGAGGCAACGAGCTGCTGCTGAACGACTTGTTCGGAACCACGCTCGTCGATTTCTTCATCCATGCCTGACCGCGCCCGATACGCCCAGCGGCGACCGTCGTTCTCCGACCTCCTCAAGCTCCCGACCCAGGCACTGCCCTACCTGCGCCCGCCGGTGGCGACCGCGCTCCTCGAGACGTTGAAGGCCGGCTACTCGAAGGCCCACGCGGTGGCCGACCTGATGGCCGGAGCGGTGGTCGGGGTAGTGGCGCTCCCGCTGGCGATGGCGTTGGCCATCGCCTCGGGGCTGCGACCCGAACAGGGCCTCTACACCGCGATCATCGCGGGCGCGGCGATCGCCTTGCTGGGCGGTTCGCGCGTGTCGGTCTCCGGCCCCACCGCGGCGTTCGTGGTCATTCTGGCGCCCATCTCCACCCAGTACGGCGCCGGGGGGCTGCTCCTCGCCAGCGCCATGGCCGGGGTGATGCTGATCGGCATGGGGTTGGGGCGCCTCGGGCGGCTGGTGGAGTTCATTCCCCACCCCGTCACCACGGGGTTCACCACCGGCATCGCGGTCACCATCGCCAGCTTGCAGTTGAAAGACTTCCTCGGGCTGACGTTCGAAGGGAAGACCGAGAACTTCGTGGAGCGGATGACCGCGGTGGTGGGAGCGATCCACACGCTCCACTGGCCTGACCTGGCCATCGGCGCGCTGATGTTGGCCGTCTTGCTCGGCTGGCCGCGCATCAACCACAAGGTTCCGGCCCCGTTGGTGGCGACGGTGGTCGCCACGCTCTGCGCCTGGGGCGCGCACGAGCTGTGGCCGACGTTCGAGGTCGCCACGCTGGGCTCACGCTTTCACTACGAGGTCGACGGCGTCAGCTTCCCGGGCATTCCACGCTCGCTGCCTCACCTGGACTGGCCGTGGAGCTTCCCGGGTGCGGACGGCAACCCGGCGCCGGGCCTGACCTACGAGATGGTGCGGGCGCTGCTCCCCAAGGCGTTCGCCATCGCCATGCTGGGTGCGATCGAATCGCTCCTGTGCGCCGTGGTGGCCGACGGCATGGCGGGCACCAAGCACGACCCCGACGCCGAGCTGTTCGGGCAAGGGGTGGGCAACCTGATCGCGCCGTTCTTCGGTGGCTTCGCGGCCACCGGCGCCATCGCGCGCACAGCCACCAACGTGCGAGCGGGTGGCCGTTCACCCTTTGCCGCGCTCTTTCACGCGGCTTTCGTGCTGGTGGCCATGCTGCTCCTCGCCCCCGCGCTGCAACACCTGCCCATGGCGGGGCTCGCAGGGCTCCTGCTCCTCGTGGCGTGGAACATGAGTGAGCTGAAGCACTTTCGGGCCATCGTGCGGGTGGCGCCCAAGAGCGACGTCGCCGTGCTGCTGGCGTGCTTCTTCCTCACCGTGGTGTTCGACATGGTGGTGGCGGTGACGGCCGGCGTCTTGCTCGCCGCGCTGCTCTTCATGCGCCGAATGCGCGACATCGCCGGCGCGGAGTTGATCGCGCACGGCTCTCCCGAACTCCCCACCAAGCTGCCTCCGGACGTGCTGGTGTACGCGATCTCCGGCCCCCTGTTCTTCGGGGCCGCGCAGAAGGCGATGGAGACGCTTCAGACGACCGACGACCGTCACAAGACGGTGGTGCTCGATCTCTCGGTCGTCCCCACCATGGACGTGACGGGCCTGGTGGCGCTGGAGAGCACCATCGACCGGCTGATCAAATCAAAGCGCCGGGTCATTCTCGCCGGGGTCAACGACCAACCGGGCCAGTTGATCGTGCGGGCGGGAATCGCCCATGAACAGGGCAAGCTCGAGATCTACGCGAACCGAGACGACGCCTTCGCGTCACTCGTTCCCAAAGCGCCTGCCGCCTGACGGGGCTTTCTAGAACCCGTATACGGCGTCGAGGTCGAAGCCCGCGGTGCCACCGGCGCCGCCGGGGCCCACCGACTGTCCCAGGTCGGTGATTCGCACGAACTGGATCTTCGTCCCGGCCGGGATGCCGCTCTTGGAAAAGTGGAACACGTCGCCGCCGGCCCTGCCCTCGCGCGCCCGAATGTGGTTCTGGGAGTTGGCCTCGACCGTCGCGTTGCCGGCCGTGCCCTGCAGCGCGAACCACTGCACGCCGTCGGGCGACACTTCGACCTTCGCCGGCTCGGGGTTCACGGCCTGGCCGCTGGGGCCGATGCCATTCTCAAACACCTTCAAGCCGCCGGTAACCGCGCGGCCGAGCTTCAAGGTCATCTGGCCTCCAGTGCCGAGCGAGACGACGTGAAGGCTGCCCTGGTAGCCGCCGCTGCCTTCGGGGCGACCGAGCGCGAACTCGGTGTGCTGACCGTTGAAGCCGCCGCCGGTGCCCGGCTTGAAGCTGACGACCTGGTTGGCGTAGCCGGCGCCTTCAATCTTCGCCTGGTGGGCGGGCGTGGCCGAGCCGCTGTGGAAGCGATCGACGAGGGTGGCCAGCTCGGGGTGGCCGGCGCGAACAGCGAGATCTTTGAGCGCGGGCACGTCGTTCAGCCCGATGCGGCCATCGTCGGCGAGCGCCTTCTTGAGGCCGGAGTTGAACTGCTCGAGGGTGACTTCGGAGCCTTTGCCTTTGATCTGCATGATGGACCTCCCGACAGCATGTGAACGCGCGGCGGACAGATTAGCCAAGCGCCGTGGCGGGTCGAGCAGTTTTACGCCGCCCAGATCCTTTTGCCGGTTCGCACGTTTCTCTCGCGCTGAACCACTCACGGGAGACACGCACATGAAGGCACTTCGCAACGTTATCCACGCAGGGATTCTGTCGGTCTGGGTCGCACTCGGGGTGCTGTTCACCGCCCGCCTGCTGATGTCCGGAGACCCTTTCATTCCCTCGCTGGCCACCGCCGGCAGCTACTGGCTGTGGCTGGGCGCATTCGGCGCCGCGACCACGGGACTCATCACCGTCTTCGAAGGCCCGCTGGCCACCGTCGCGGTGCACGGCGGGCTGGTGCTGGTGTTGTCGATGCTGCCGCGCGTCTTCCCGGTCAGCCTCCTGCGGCTGGGCATGGACCTCTTGACGCAGCGCTAGTCGGACGCGCCGTTGCCTACGGCCCGAGGCGCGCCTTCAGCTCGGGTTCAAACTTCTTCCAGAAGGCGTCCTGGAGCTGCGCCACCCGCCGTTCGGCCACCGTCTCGTTGCCGCGCTCGGCCGGAGTGAGCGAGTCCACGAACCGACCCAGGTGAGGCTGCACGTGTACGTGCACCTGCGCCAGGGTCACCACCTGGGGGGCGTTGATCCACACGTCCGACGGCGGGGCACCGGCCGCCGCGGAGAACGCGTCAGACGCCGCCCTGGCCGCGCGAGCGAGCGCGTCCAGCGTGCTGGAAGAAACGTCGAGCGGGGTGAGCGCCGGCGCCTTGGGAACCACCAGTACCTTGGGGCTGGGGCAGAACTTGTCGGCCAGCACCATCAGCTCGCTGTTCTCGAACAGCACCGTCTCCCGCGCTCGCGCCACGGGGTCTCCCGCCACCAGCGGCGCGAAAGGGTTTCGCAGTTCGCCCGCGTGCGCCTGCAGGTCAGAGACCGCGTCGGGCACGATCTTCGCCCGGGCCGCCGCGTCGTTCTGGAGCGAGGCTGTCACCCTGGCGCGTTCGGGTTCGAGCAGCTTCTTGTCGACTCGCGCCAGGACTTCGCCCAACTCCGGGCGCTCCAGCGCGCGGTGAAGCTTCTTCGAAGCGGCATCGACCGCGGCCTGGTACTGCGGCTGCAGGTGCGTGCGGGCGATGGCGGAGATGCCTTCGTCGTACGCCGCCGCTTTCCACCCGTCGAGCAGGGCCTTGCCGGTGACAGCCCCCGTGGGCGCCGGTGCCACCGCGTCTGCGTTTCGCAGCGCCCCCGCGCGCGGCGCCTGAACGTCGTGAATGCGTGGCATGTCGCCCTCCGGTCGAACCAGCGGCGACGATGGTATCAAACCGGGCCACGGCGCGTGCTCCAAACGCACGGCGACAGGTGGCGTGGCAGGGCTTTTCAAACGCGGCGAATTGAGACAGGAAGCGCCGTGGCCATCACACTGACCGACCCTCAGGTTGCCCCCACGTACGCGGACTCAGCGTTCCAACGTTGGGCGGTGCAGTCCATCTACGACCCGCGCGACGTGGTCTTTCTGCGGCTCGTCGGCCTGGTCTTCGCGGTGATGATCCCCATTTGGGTCATCGCCTTCACGGCGTTCACCTGGTGGCTCATCCCCGTCTACGCGTGCGCCATGGCGTACTTCTCACCGCGGGTGACGCTGATGCTCCACTGCATCATGCACCGGCCGTTGTTCCGCCGGTACCGCTGGTTCAACCAGGCGATCCTGTATTCGATGTCGTTCTTCTTCGGCATTCCCACCGGCTATGCCGAGCACCACATCGGCATGCACCACGTCGAGAACAACACCGGCGAAGATCTCTCGGCCACCACCAAGTACCAGCGCGACTCCTTCTGGCATTTCACGCGCTACTTCACGCGCTTCTTCTTTCTGTCGGTGATTGAGGTGCCGCTCTACCTGCACCGCCACCCCCGCGGACCGATGATGGCCCGCGCGCTCATCTCCAACTTCGTGCACTGGGGACTGATCGCGCTGTTCTGGCAGTTCAACTGGCAGGCGACGGTGGTGGTGATGATGCTCCCCTACTTCGTCAGCCACTTCGCCATGATCTCCGGGAACTGGGGCCAGCACGCCTTCGTCGATCAGAACGAGCCCGGCAACAGCTACAAGAACTCCATCACCTGCATCAACGCGGGCTACAACAAGACCAGCTTCAACGACGGCTACCACATCGGCCACCACGTGAAGGCCAACCGCCACTGGACCGAGCTGCCCAAAGACTTCCTCGACAGCCTGCCCAAGTACATCGAGCAGGAGTGCATCGTGTTCGAAGGCCTCGACTTCTTCATGGTCTCGGCGCTGTTGTGGATGGGGCGCTACGACGTGCTGGCCCGAAGGTTCGTGCGCCTCGACGGCAAAGAGCGCAGCGACGCCGACGTGATCGCGTTTCTCAAGTCGCGCACCCGGCCGCTCCCCACGGTCACCGCGTCACTGCCGACCAGCGCCGCCGCCGCGTAGGTCGACGTGTTCACAGCCCCGGCTTCGGCCGACCGCGCCTCAGTCAGCCGCGTGCCGCTTCTTCAGCTCGGCCTGCCACCTTGCGACGGCCGCGAGCGCGTCCATCGGCGTGGAGTGGTTGACGTCGAACGCGAGGAGCGCCTCGTGCCAGGGATCGGGCGTCGGCGCCGGCGCCGGCTCGGGGGTGACCGGCCCCACCGGAGCCCGAACCTCGGCGCCGTTGGACTTCTCGAGCGACTTCAAGATGACACGCGCCCGGGCGAGCACCTCGGTCGGTAGCCCCGCCAGACGGGCCACTTCGATGCCGTAGGAACGGCTGGCGCCCCCCTCGACCAGCTTGCGCAGGAACATGATTTTTCCCCCGCGCTCCATCACCGCCACGGAGCAGTTCTTCACCTTCGGGCGGCCCGCCTCGAGCGCGGTCAGCTCGTGGTAGTGCGTGGCGAAGAGCGTCTTCGCGCCCACGCGATCGCACAGGTGTTCCGCGACCGCCCAGGCGATGGAGACACCGTCGAAGGTGGAGGTGCCGCGACCGATTTCGTCCAGCACCACGAGGCTCTTCGGCGTGGCGTGGTGGAGAATGTTGGCGGTCTCGGTCATCTCCACCATGAAGGTGGACTGCCCGCGCGCGAGGTTGTCGGCGGCGCCCACGCGGGTGAAGACCCGATCGCACACGCCCAACTGCGCGCGCCTGGCCGGCACGAAGCTCCCGGCCTGGGCCAGAATCACCGTCAGCGCCACCTGCCGCATCACCGTGCTCTTGCCGGCCATGTTGGGGCCGGTGACGATCAGCAACTGACGCGTCTGCCGATCGAGCACCACATCGTTGGGAACGAACGGTTCAGGCGTGAGCCGCTCGACCACCGGGTGGCGCCCTCCCTCGATGGAGATGGTCTCCGAGGTGTCCACCACCGGCCGCGAATACCCGTACTCCGTCGCCACCCGGGCGAACGAGACCAACGCGTCGAGCGTGGCCAGGGCGTCGGCGGCGACGCGCAGGGCCCCCAACTGTTTCACCACGTCGCTCTTGAGGGCAGCGAAGATCTCCTGCTCCATCGCCAGGCGTTCGGCGTCAGCGGTGAGGACCTTCTCTTCGTACGCTTTGAGCGGCTCGGTCACGAAGCGCTCGGCGTTCACCATGGTCTGGCGGCGCACGTAGTCCTTCGGGACGAGGTGGAGGTTGGCCTTGGTCACCTCGATGAAGTAGCCGAAGACCCCGTTGTAGCGAACCTTGAGGCTGGCGATGCCGGTGCGCGCCCTTTCGCTGGCCTCGAGCTTCACCAGGTAGTCCTTGCCCGACTCCGAGAGCGCCACGACTTCATCCAGCTTCGCGTCGTAGCCGGGCCGCACGAAGCCCCCGTCAGCGGCGTGCACCGCCGGCTCGTCGACGATGGCCCGCCCGAGCTTTTCACCCAACGCGTGGAGCTCGGGAACATCAATCGCCGCCTTCACGTCTTGCAGCAGCGCCACCTTCTGCGCGCGAAGCTGCTTCGACAGCGACGGCAGCGCCTGGAGCGATTGCCCAAGCGCACGCAGGTCTCGCGGGCCGCCGGTCCCGAACGACACGCGACCCGCCAAGCGTTCGATGTCACCGACTGACTTGAGCTCAGCCGCCAGGGTCTCTCGTGCGATGCCCGCGGTGGTGAAGCGCTCGACGGCGTCGAGACGGAGCGCGATGGCGCTCACGTCGCGCAGCGGCGACAACAGCCACTTGTTCAATCGGCGCGCCCCCAGCGGCGTCACGGTCTTGTCGATCACCGCCAAGAGCGAACCGGCCCGCGCGCCACCCTGCAGGGTCCGGGTCAGCTCAAGGTTGGCGATGGTGGCGTCGTCGAGCAGCAACTGCGTCTCGCGCCGCATGAGGAACACGCGGTCGATGTGCGCCGCGGAAGACTTCTGCGTGTCCTGCGCGTAGCGGAGCGCGGCGGCCGCCGCGCCGATGGCAGTGCGCGCCGGCGCGAGCCCGAACCCGTCGAGCGACGACACCTGAAAGTGGCGGGTGAGGTCGGCGGTGCCACGCCGCACGTCGAACGCCTCTTTGGGCAACAGCGTGACCGACGGGCGGTGCGGGAGCGAGTCCCAGAACTGCTCCAGGGCCGGCCCGGCCAGTGACTCAGGCGCGAGCGCTTCTTTGGGCGCAAACCGGGAGATCTCGGCGGCCACCTGCGCGGCGGGGCCCGGCTCGAGCGCGAAGAACTCGCCGGTGGAAGCGTCCAGCAACGCGGCGCCGAACTCGCCCTGACCGTCGCTCGACACCGCGAGGAGGTAGTTGTTCTCGGTCGCCTCGAGCACGTCTTCGTCGAGCACCATGCCCGGCGTGACGACGCGGACCACCTCGCGGCGGACGATGGCGGGTCCCCCGGCCTCTTCGACCTGCTCGCAGATGGCCACCTTGTGGCCGAGATCGATCAGGCGGCGCACGTAGCGACGGGCGGCGTGGTACGGCACGCCACACATGGGCACCTTGTCGGCGCCCTTGGAGCGGGCGGTCAGCGTGATGCGAAGGAGGTCAGCGGCCTTGACCGCGTCCTCGAAGAACATCTCGTAGAAGTCGCCCAGCCGGAAGAACAAGAAGGCGTCGGGCACCTGGGCTTTGACTTCCAGGTACTGCTTCATCATGGGCGTGAGCGGCGCCGGCGCTGGCACCTCGACGTCGGGCACTTCGGGCGATGCGGCGGCGTCCATGAACCCGCAACGTTTACCAAAGAAGGCCGACATCTCGGGGAAAAGGGGACAGGCTACTTTTCAAAACAAAAAGTAGCCTGTCCCCCTTCTTCCTCGCCGCGACGAGAACGACAGCGTCTGACGGAACGACCGCGCGACGCCGGCCACGCTGGAGCTTGATCCACGCTCGCAGGTGCCATCAAAGAGGGCCACGGACAGTCTGTTCCTTGTCCGCAACGGAGGGTGGACCATGAAGAAGTCTCTGGGGGCGTTGTTTGCGTTGGTGAGCGTCACGGGTTGCATGGAGATGGTCACGGTGAGCCGCATGATGACCGTGCCGCCACGCGAGGCTGACTGCTCGCTCGAGCTGGTGCAGGCGGACATGATGGAGCTGTCGCCCATGGGCACCAAGTGGGACTACCTGGGCACCGTCAGCATCGGCGCGAACCACGGCCTCGACGCCTCGAGCGAACAGGCGCGCGCGATGATTCGCCCCAAGGCGTGTGAACTCGGCGGCACCGCGGTCGCGCTGATGCAGACCTCGAACAGCGCCACTGCGTTCGGCTCCAGCGGAAGCCTGATGTACGCGGTGCTGCGCCCCAAGCAGGCCCCGGCGGCGCCGACGAAGTTCTAGCGTTCGCTTCCGCCGCTTCTGCTTGTCGGCTCGGCGTCAGCCGCCGAGACGCCACGGCGTCGGTTCCGTGCGCTGAAAAAAGGGGACAGGCTACTTTTCAAAACAAAAAGTAGCCTGTCCCCTTTTCCCTCTTCCGCGCTGCGTCAGACCTCTCAGGTAGAACAGACCCCACGAGGCCCCATGGAACCTGTCCGAACGTTGAACGTGGTCCCCCCCACGAACGATGCCCTGACGCTCACCCTCACGGTTACCGACGCTGCCGTGGTGGCCGAGCTGAACTCACACGCTGACCCGCGGGCGCGCGATGCGTTCGCCCTGGCCGCGCTCAAGGTGGGGGTGTTGGCGCTGAAGGCGGCCAGCGGCCACGTCGGCGCCGGGGAGATCCGCGCGGCCGGGGAAAAGCTCCTCGGCGACGTGCAGAACCTGCTCGAGAGCCGCGCCAGCTCGATGACCAAAGATCTCGCCACGTCGCTCGCGCAGTACTTCGACCCCGCCAAGGGCCTCTTCCCGCAGCGCGTGCAGGCGCTGGTCTCCAAGGGCGGGGAGCTGGAGCGCCTGCTCGAGAGCCAGTTCGGGGGCGATGACTCCACCCTCGCCAAAGCGCTCACCCGGCACGTGGGCGAGCAGAGCCCGCTGTTCAAGATGCTCTCCCCCACCGACGCCAACGGTCTGCGCGCTCAGCTGCAGTCCGGCATCGAGCGGGCGCTCGCCGAGCAGCGCACCCAGGTCTTGAAGGAGTTCTCACTCGACTCCAAGGACTCCGCGCTCTCCCGCCTGGTGCAGGAAGTGACGACGCAGACGGCTTCGCTGGAGAAGAACCTCGAAGCGCAGGTGGCGGTGGCGGTGGCGGAGTTTTCTCTCGACAAACCCGACTCGGCCCTCTCCCGCCTCGTGAGCAAGGTCGAGACCGCCCAGAAGGCGATGTCAGCCGAGTTTTCGACCGACAATGACAGCTCGGCGCTCTCCCGCATGTCCAAGCTGCTCCAGAACACCCGGGACGACATCGGCAAGAAGCTGACCCTGGACGACAAGAGCTCGCCGCTCTCGCTCCTGCGCGCCGAGTTGTTAGGGACGGTGGACGGCCTGGTGAAGCGCAGCGACGCGTTTCACACCGAGGTCAAAGAGACCCTGGCGCGACTCGAGTCGAAAAAGGCCGAGGCGCTGCGATCAACCCAGCACGGCCTGACCTTCGAAGCTCGGCTGGGCGAGCTGCTGGCGCGACTGGCCAACGAAGCAGCGGACGCGCACGAAGACGTGGGCACCACCGACGGTGTGCTGAAGCGAAAGATCGGCGACTTCGTCACCACCCTGGGCGAAGAGAGCGGCGCGCCGGGCGGCCGCATCGCGTGGGAGGCGAAAGAGAACAAGGCGTACACGGTGAAGAAGGCGCGCGAGGAGATGGCCGAGACGCGCAAGAACCGGCAGGCGCAGCTGGGGGTGTTCGTCTGGTCAAAGAGCGTGGCGCCCGAGGGCACCCCGCCCTTTCTCCGGCTGGGCAGCGACCTCTTCGTGGTGTGGGACGCGGACGACCCCGCCACCGACGTGTACGTGCGCGCCGCGTACGGCTGCGCCAAGGCGCTCTGTGTGCGCGAGCGTCACCACGAGGCGCAGAGCAGCGAAGCGCTCCTCGAAGTGGAGAAGGTCGCGACCGACCTGGAGTCGACCATCAAGCACCTCGACGAGCTGGCCGCGGCAGGCGGCACGGCCCAGAAGACGGCCGAGCGCGTGCTCACCGCGACGGGCAAGCTGCGGGAGATTGTGGAGCGCGACGTGGCGAAGCTGCAGGCCGCGCTTTCGGGCTTCAAGCGCGCCGAGTCCTAGACCCAATGCCGTTCACTTAGAGGCGGGCACCGCCGGGCGCTTACGCGGGTAGTTGCTCATCTTTCGTTTCACCGCG
>CAZFXD010000071.1:5308-19506 GCA_964522795.1 uncultured Myxococcaceae bacterium | reverse complement strand
CGGCGTCGAGCGGCGGCGGAACGGCGTCGAGCGGCGGCGGAACGGCGTCGAGCGGTGGTGGTGGAGGCTCGAAGGACGCGGGGGCCGTCGCGCAGGATGCAGGGACCGGCGGCGGCACCGCCCGCGACGCGGGCACGACCAAAGTTGACGCCGGCTCCGGTGGGGGCGTCGGCGGCGCGGACGCGGGAGCGGGCGGAGGGTCATCTGGGCGCTGGAGCCCAGCGGTCCTCACCGCCACGTACGGGACCAAGGCCAACCCGACCTTCATCGATCCCGAGAAGACCGCCCTGGCGATGGGCCTGACCGCCGCGGAGTACGTGAAGGCGGAGACGCTCTCGACCTGGGCCGCGGCCACGCAAACCTCGCCGTGGGACCTGAAGGCCATTCTGGGCGCCGTCACCTCGGGGCCCCTCGGCCCGCGCGTGGTGCTGCTCCCTCCGGGCAACTACACCTGGACCGACTTCGCGATGGTGAACCAGGCTGGAATTCAGATCGGCAAGTCCGGCTTCGAGTCGGTTCGCGGCATCATCGGCTCGGGGTACGGCACAGAGCTCCGGCAGCGCGTCGACTCGTCCACCAAGATGACCACCACGTACCCGGACCCGTACGGCCGCAACAACGCCTGGTTCAACGGCAACGCCGCATCGGTCACCAATCAGACGTGCCTCATTCGCGTGCAGGGCGGCATCACCGGCACCTGGGCCAACCTCGGCTACGTGATGGCCAACTTCTCGCTCGTGGGCACGCACCAGGGCGGCACCACTCCGGCGGGTACGGCCGCGGGCGTCACCCTGACGTCCAACGACTCGCCGCTCCTCACCGGCCACTTCTACCACGGGCTCATCTTCTACAATTGCCAGGGCTGCCGCGTGCGCGGCCTGTACCTGCGCGGGGCGTCGCCCGGCTTTCACAACGCACCACCGGGAGAGACGTTCGGCATCAGCTTCACCCAGTCGCCCAACGGCGTGCTGGAGGACTCCGAAATCGACGGCCGTGACGAGGCCGGCAACCTCATCTGTTCTTCCGGGTCGGGCTGGAACTCCACCGTCAACGCCACCATTCGGCGCACCTATTTTCACCACGGGTGGGCCGGCCATCCCGCCTTCTGGCAGGTGCAGAACATCACCACCGAAGATCTCTGGTCGTACAAGACGTCGTCTGGAACGGGCCGCAAGTCGGGGTTCGCCGCGGTCAACATGGAGCGCTGCTGGGGCACCATCCGCCACATTCGCCCGAACCTGCGCGTCGGCGGCATCTACTCGGCAGCGCCGGGCGTCTACACCGACCCCAGCCCCACCCCGTCGAACATCGGGGCCCACCTGTCCATGTGCAACGACCAGCGCGACATGCCCGACGTGCAGGTGATTGACCCCATCTGGGATGACGGGCCCCACGGTCAATTCACCGTCACCTACGGCGGTTCCGGCTACAACAACTCCCCGCTCATCACGTCGCTCCCGCGAATCTTCTATTCCGGCGCGCCGGGGGGAGAGATGACCGCGCGCCGTCGGTCGCTGGGAGGCTTCGGCGGCCTGAACCCGCTTCCGCCGTTCAGTTTCGACCAGGAAAAGGTCGCCTGCATCGTCGACAACTGAGCGCTGCCGGCCCACTCGCGCTCTTCACAGGCATGCGTTGACTCCGAATTACCCCACGCTAGGGTGCAGGCCTCGGAGCCGCGTTGCGCATTCACCGCAGGTTGACATCGCTGGTCGTCGCGTTGGTCGCCATCGCCCCGGCGATGGTGCGCGCCGAAGTCGTCGATTCAGGCGTGCCCTCCGCCCCGGCGACTGACGAGCTGCTCGCGCCCACGGCGACTGCGGCACTTGATGCCGGCGTGGCCCCCGCCGCGGTCGAAGTCGATGCCGGCGCGTCCGACGCCGGCGCCGCGCTCACGCCGCCGTTTCGCGAAGCCGCGCCCGAGCCTCTTCGACCCGACGTCGCGCCGCACGCGCTCGCGTCAGAGCCGAGCGCCGACGCGGGGACCGAGTCCGCGCCCGAGGAAGCCTTTGACTCGCACTCGGCCACCATCGCGTTTCGCCGCGATCGCGAGGAGTTGCGGCTGCTCCCGCTGATTCCGCCGGGCGTGTTCGGCTCGCCCATTCAGTCGGTCGACGCGCTCGCCCTCTCCGTTCCATTCGCCCTCGAGGACACGCGCGGCGTCTCCCTGGGCGGCTCCAGCGCGCCGGAGACCGTGGGCCTCGTCCAGGGGTTCGCGCTGGGCACGCCGGAGACGCTCGCGCTGCACACGCCCATCTCGACCGAGTTCATCGAGGCGCTCGAGGTGAGCGTGGCCGGCAACGCGCCCGAGCTGGCGCGGGCCACGGGCGGCCTGCTCAGCGCCACCTTGAAGCGCGGGACCAACATCTTCAAAGGCGCCCTCTTCGGTCACTTCACGCCCGGCGTCCTTTCCGGCGTCTCGCCCCGAATCGTTCCGTCGGCGTCGGTCGTCTCCTCCCGCGCCGCGCTGTGGAACATGGGCGATCTCGGCCTGGAACTCTCCGGGCCGATTCTGGAGGACAAGCTCTACTTCTACGCTGGCGTTCAGCCCGGCGTGTCGCGCACGCGCGTGCAGAAGTCGTTCGGCCGGTACCGCGGGAGCCTCGACGCCAACGGCGTCTTCACCCAGGAGTTCGACGCCAAGGGCCGCGCCATCGTCGACGACCTCGACAACGGCACGCAGAACCTCTTCGCTGATCAGAAGAGCCTCCAGTTCGTGGCCAACCTCACCTACGTCATCAGCCCGACCCAGACACTGGAGCTCTCCGCGCTGGGCAACGACCGCAGCTCGGGTGGCCCGGGCCAGGTGGGGACTGACTTCACCACCGGCGAGTTCGATGAGATCACCCGCGGCACCTTGTCCGCCCAGTCGCTGCTCCGGCGCGTCTCCACCCAGAGCCTGACGCTCAAGTACGACGGGCTGTTCTTCGACCGGAGCGTCGAAGTGCACGCCGGCCTCGGCGGCACCATGGGGCGCGACGACGTGCTCCCCAGCGACGGCTCACTCCCGGGCCAGCCGACCGGCCTCGCCGCGACGCCGCGGGTCGTCTCCAACGCGGCGGCCCTGCACACGCTGAGCGACGTCGAGCGGGGCGTCGCGGCCTTCGGCGGCTGCGGCGGCGCCGAGTCGTCGCAGACCTGCCCGCTGGGCGAGTATGCCTTCGGTGGCCCGGGCGAGATTCGCAGCGCCGACGACACCCGCATCTCCGGCTTCCTCTCGGGGACGTGGAAGTTCGAGCGCCTCGGGACGCACCGCCTCTCCGCCGGCTTGATGTTTGATCGCATGGAGTCGAGCGCCACCCGCGCGTATTCGGGCGGCGTGGTCCTCACCGAGTCCGCTGACGGAAGCGCGTTCGAACAGACGCACCAACTGGGCCGGCTGGTGGGCGTGGACGCCATTGAGCGCGACGTTCTCGACACCAGCCGCACGTTCTCCACGCTCATCGGCGCCTTCGCCCGCGACAGCTGGACGGTGTTTGACCGCGCCACGGTGAACTTCGGCGTCCGCTACGACCAGCAGACGCTCGGGAGCGAGCGCGTCGCCGCCAACATCACCACCCGCAACGAGATCGCCCCGCACGTGGGCCTGGTGTACGACTTCGCGGGCAACGGCCGGTCGCGCGTCTTCTTCCAGTATTCGCGCGCGTTCCAGACGTTGCCGCTGGGGCTGTTGGAGCGCCGCTACCCAGAGGCCAGCGAAGTGGGCGCGGTGCGGAAGACCAGGGCCACCGGCTCCGGCGCAGGCTGCGACCCCATCAACCAGCCCGCCGACGTGACCGGTAACTGCCTCGACAACCTCTCCACCGACAACTTCCAGGCGCTCAGCGACGCCACCAACCCGAACCAGACCTACCGCGCCCGCGGCGGAGCGATCGGCGCCGCGGCGACCTTGTGGGGCCAGTCGCAAGACGAGTTCGCGGTGGGCGGAGAGTACCTGCTGTTCGAAGGCGCGAAGGCCGGCGTCACGTACATTCGCCGCCAGCTGGTGGACGTGATCGACACCGTCGGCCTCGACGAGAGCGGCGCGGTGTTCCTCGCCAACCCCGGCGTGGGCGGCGCCGCAGCGCTCCCCACCGCCACCCGCGACTACGACGGGCTCACCGTGTCGTTCTCCAAGAGCTTCAGCCACGGCTGGCTCGCCTTCGCCGCCTACACCTGGTCGAGCCTGAAGGGGAACTACGCGGGGCTGGGCGCGGCGGGCAACGACACCACGGCGTTCGACTCTCCGTCGGGCAGCGTCAACCAGAGCGGCTCGCTGCCCCTCGACGTGACGCACGTCCTTCGCCTGCACGGCGCGAAAGAGTTCGAGCTGTCGGCGCGGTGGTCGCTCAACCTGGGGCTCGGGTACGAAGGCCGCTCCGGCGCGTCGGTCTCCTACCTGGCCGCCAGCCCCAACGGCACGCTGGACGCGGTGCAGCTGTTCGCCCGCGGCTCCGGCGGCCGGCTCCCCTGGGTGCACCGCATCGACGCTCGGGCCGGCGCGTCGGTGAAGCTCGGGACGGCGCAGGTGCTCTCGTTCTCGCTCGACCTCTTCAACCTCTTCAACTTCCAGTCGCCCATCTCCTACGACGAGCGCTTCACCACCGTGGCGGTGCGCCCGTCGACCGGCAGCCCGTCGACGCTCTGCATCGCCTCGCCCACCGCCGCCTGCGGCGCGCCGCTCACCCGCGCCGACGGTTCGCTCCTCAAGGCGAGCGACATCAACCCGGACTTCAAGCGCGTCACCGCGTACCAGGCCCCCCTCGCAGTTCGTTTCGGCGCGAGGCTCGACTTCTGATGCTGCGCTCCTCCGCCCTCCGACACGTCGCCGTCCTCGCCCTGATGTTGGGCGCGGCCGGCTGCACCTTCAGCAACAGCGCGCCGGAGTGTCGCGTCGCGCCCACCTACGTGGCCCGCTACACCGCGCTCTCGCAATCGGCGTCCTGTCTCCCCGCGGACCTCATCAACGGAGAGCTGCTCGGCGCCACCGGCTGGTCATCTGACGCCGGGGTGTGGACCGTCGCGCTCCGCCCGCAGTCGGTGGCCGAGGCCTACGCCAGCGGCCGACGCGACAGCGAAGACCTCGCCGGGAGCCGCACCATCTCGACCGGCGACTCGCCCAGCGTGGCCCTGGGGGGCCAATGCACGGTCAGCAACATGAGCTCCGCCGTCCAGAGCTACCCGCAGGTGACGCGAACGCTGGGCGACGGCGGCTCCGAGACGTTGCCCGCCTGGAGCATCGCCTACGACTGGAGCGAAGTCGTCTTCGCCGGCACGCCCTCGGCCAACGGCGCCGTCTTCACCGCCACGCTGCGGCGCACCTCCAACAACTGCAGCGCCAACTACGCCGTGGCAGGCATCTCCCCCGTCGTGCCCTGCAGCCGCACCCGGGTGCCCAAAGATCCGGACGCCGACTGCCAGAGCCTGTCGCTGGTCGACGGCGGCTTCCTCGTGCCCACCGGCGCCAACGCCGCGCTCAAGCTCCGCTGTGATGGCGTGCTGGGCGCCTGCGTGCTCGACGAGTCGTTCGACGACATCGTGAGTCGTCCGTAGTGGCAATGGACGGGCGTTACACGCTCATCGACAGCATCAAGGCTCGCGTGGGTGACGAGCAGGGCACGGTGACCAAGCAGGCGCCGTTCCGCGTGGCGCTGGCGTACCCGAGCCCCTACCACGTGGGCATGAGCAGCCTCGGGTACCAGACCATCTACCGGGAGATTCTGGCGCACCCCGACGCCACCGCCGAACGCACCTTTCTTCCCGACGACGTGGCCGCGTACCAGAAGGAGCGGCTGCCCCTCATCACCTACGAGACGCTCTCCCGCGCGTCCGAGTTCGACGTCATCGCCTTTTCCGTCGCGTACGAGCTCGAGCTGCTGGGCATGTTCTCGCTCTTCGAGTTGTTGGGCCTGGAGCCGATTCGCGAGGCCCGCCCCGAGACCGCGCCCCTCATCGTCGCTGGCGGCCCGCTCACCTTCTCCAACCCGCGCCCGCTCGAGCCCTTCGTCGATGTGATCGTCCAGGGTGAGGCGGACCAGCTCATTCACCAGCTCATCGACACCGTGCGCGGCGCCGGGTCGCGTCACGCTGCGCTCCTGGCCCTCTCCAGGCTCCCGGGCTTCTTCGTGCCTGAGTACGCCTCGTCCGGAACTCCGTTCTACGTGGCCAAGGCTGACGACGAGCGGCTCCCCGCGCGCTCGCAGATCATCACCCCGCACACCGAGCTGCGAAACATGTTCCTGGTGGAGCCGGAGCGCGGCTGTTCGCGCGGCTGCCACTATTGCGTGATGCGGCGAACCACCAATGGCGGCATGCGCACCGTGCCCGCCCGCCGCGTCCTGGAGCTGATTCCGCCCGAGGCGAAACGCGTTGGGCTGGTCGGCGCCGCGGTGACGGACCACCCGGAGATTGCGCTGCTGCTCGAGACCATCGCCGGGAGCGGCCGCGAGGTGGGCGTCTCGTCGCTCCGCGCCGATCGGCTGAACGACCGCATCGTCGCTGCCCTGCGCCTGGGCGGCGCGGAGGCCCTCACCGTGGCCTCGGACGGCGCGTCGCAGAAGATGCGCGATCTCGTCGACCGCAAGCACACCGAGACTCAAATCATCAACGCAGCGCGGCTGGCGAAAGCCCACGGGTTTCGGCGGCTCAAGGTCTACAACATGGTGGGGCTGCCCAATGAGACCGACGCCGACATCGACGAGCTGGTCCGCTTCACCTCGGAGCTCTCCGCGGTGATTCCGGTCGCCCTGGGCGTGGCCCCCTTCGCCGCCAAGCGAAACACCCCGCTCGACGGGGCGCCCTTCGCCGGCATCAAGGAAATCGAAGAGAAGCTGGAGCGGCTCCGCAAGGGGCTGCGCGGCCGCGCCGAAGTCCGCCCCACCAGCGCGCGCTGGGCCTGGGTCGAATACATGCTCGCCCAGACTGGACCCGAAGCCGGTCTGGCCGCGCTGGAGGCGCACAAGAACGGGGCCGGGTTCGCCGCGTGGAAGCGCGCCTTCGAAGCCCACGACGTCAAACCATTTGAAGCCCGGCGGACTGAAGATGGCCGTCGCCGCGCCTCTGTCTGGCCATCGGTTGGACCCGCCCCTGGAGCTCACACGTGAAGCATGTCGAAACGGTCATCATCGGCGCCGGCATCTCGGGTCTGACCACCGCCGCCGAACTGGGCCGCAAGCGCGACTTCGTGGTGCTGGAGCGCGACGCGCAGATTGGCGGCTACTGCAAGACCATCGAAAAGGACGGCTTTGTCTGGGACTACTCAGGGCACTTCTTTCACTTCAAGAACCCCGAGATTGAGGCGTGGCTCCGCGCCCGCATGCAGGGCCAGAACGTGCGCACGGTGGAGAAGCAGTCGTTCATCTCGTACGGGCAGCAGAAGATCGATTTCCCCTTCCAGAAGAACATTCACCAACTGCCGGAAGCCGAGTTCACCGAGTGCGTGGAGAGCCTGAAGGCGGCGCAGGCCCGCGGGGGCACGCCCCATAACTTCAAGGAGATGCTCTTGCAGCGGTATGGCCGCGGCATCTGCGAGAAGTTCCTCTTCCCCTACAACGAGAAGCTCTACGCCACCGACCTCGCCAGCCTCGACATCGACGCCATGGGGCGGTTCTTCCCGCACGCCAACCTCGAAGAAATCCTGCGCAACGCGAAGAACCCCGACAACCGCAGCTACAACTCGACCTTCACCTACCCCGAGGGCGGCGCGATCCAATACGTGAACGCCATCGCGTCCGAGATTCGGCCCGAGGCGATTCGCCTCAACGAGGCCGTGACGCGAATCGACCTGCAGAAGCGCATCGTGGAGACGCCCCACGAGCAGTACGGCTACCAGCGGCTCGTCTCCTCGGTGCCGCTGCCGCACTTTCTCAAGCTGGCCCGCACGCCGCACGACGCCTCGGGGCTGTCGTGGAACAAGGTGCTCGTCTTCAACCTCGGGTTCGACTCCAAGGGCCCGTCGAACATCCACTGGCTCTACGTGCCAAACCGCGACCGCTCCTTCTACCGGGTGGGCTTCTACGACAACATCTTCGAGAGCCAGCGCATGAGCCTGTACGTGGAGCTGGGCTTCCCCCGCGACGCGGTGGTGGACGTGGCGGCGGCCAAAGCGAAGGTGCTGGAAGACCTCAAGCGCGAAGGCATCGTCACCTCACAGAAGCTCATCTCCGAGCATCACGTGGTGATGGACCCGGCGTACGTCCACATCACCAAGGCGTCGATGACGCTCCAGTCGCAGTTGGCGAGCGAGCTGGCGGAGCGCGCGGTGTACTCCATCGGCCGCTACGGGCGGTGGACCTACTGCTCCATCGAGGACAACATGATCGAAGCGCGCGAACTCGTGGCGTCGTGGAAAGCGCAGCGCTCGTAGCGCCCGTCGCTATTTCTTGAACACGCTGAGCACGGTTCCCACGCCCGACATCACGAGGTCGAGCAGGTCACCGCCGTTGTATCGCCCATCGGCCCCGACCCACGTCCGGCCCCAACCCGGGCCTGGAGCGCCGGCTCCGAGCGTTCCCATCGGAGTCTCCTCGGGATGCTCGCGTCGCCACATCGCATTGACGTCCAGCTTGTCCATGATCAGACGGGCGGCCACGGTGGGGTCGACGGTGGTGCGCCTGGCTTCCGCTTCCTGAAGCCGCGCCAACGTCGCTTCAAGCTTTTCACCACCCAGAATGCACACCGGCGCGCGGCAGTGCGTACAGGTGCTCTCCGTGGCAATTGAAATCGGAGCACCGCAGTTCGAGCACGCAATCTGTTTCACCGAGTCGCGCAGCTTCTGCAGTTCCTGGGCAGTGGGCTGCCGGACGAGCGCCTTCTCTCGCAGAAACTGGAAGAACGTCTCAAAACGCCCGTGCTCGTCGCAGCGGTCAGACGTGTACCTGGTGCCCTTGACCTGGTCGTGCACCGTCACCAGCGGCGCAGCGCAGCGCGGACATCGGTGGGAGCCGTCCTGGGCCATCGGCCGCGCCGTTCGTGCGTGGGCCGAACGGAAGAGCTGCAGCGTGGCCCCGGGGGTGAGCTGGAGACTCTCCTTGCCGTCGAACCACATGCCGTTGCAGGCGTGGCAGACGTCGATGGTGGCTCGTCCCCCGTAGTTCGCGTCGTACGTCTCCTCCACCATCGCGAATCCGCAGCCCGGGCAATCCATGCGGCGTTCATCGTACGCGATTTTCAGCTGGTCAGGAGCACCGCGGCTCCGACACAATCAGCGTGGGAGGGGTGTCCATGTTGAAGAAGCTGGTGATGACAGTCGCAGGCGTGGCCGTGATGTTGGCGTATTGGTCGATCAAGGCCCGATTTTCTTCGGGAGACGACCCGTCGGTGAAGTCAGGTTCGATTCCGGCCAAGGTCCTCGGCGGTGGGGGCGGACTGATCGACATCGAAGCCGAAGCTTCCGGCGAGGGCGTGGTCTCGGTCATCTTCGAGTCCAACAACGACGGGGTGGGCGACAACCAGCACAAGTTCGTCGAGACTTGGGAGAAGATCTCGCCTGGCGTTCACAACTACACCATCGACGTCCCTCCCAACATGGGCGGCTCGATCGAGGTGCGCATGGACGACCCGCCGGTCGGTTCAAAGGTCCGCGCCACCTTCAAACTGCACGGCTCCACGGTCGCCGAAGACATCCAGACGCTCCCCGAGCCGCTCAAGCCCGGCTACGGCTTCACCGCCCACGTGCAGGTCGAGGACTACACGCTGGGCAAAGCCGCTGCCGACTGACGACCGCGTTCAGTCGAACAGGGCCTCGACGAACTCCTTCGAGTTGAACGGACGCAGGTCCGCCACCTTCTCGCCCACGCCGACCCACGCGACCGGCACACGCAGCTCATCGCAGATGCCGATAATCACCCCGCCCTTGGCGGTGCCGTCGAGCTTGGTGAGGCAGATGCCCGTCACGCCCACCGCGTCGTGAAACTGACGCGCCTGGGCGATGGCGTTCTGCCCGTTGGTCGAATCGAGCACCAGGAGCACCTCGTGGGGCGCACCGGGCAGGGCCTTGTCGATGACCCGCTTCACCTTCTTCAGCTCTTCCATCAGTGGAGCCTTGGTGTGGAGGCGTCCGGCAGTGTCGGCGATCACCAGATCCGCTTTGAGCTCGATGCCCTTCTTCACCGCGTCGAACACCACCGCCGCGGGGTCTGAATCTTCCTTGCCCTTGATGATGGTGGCACCCGACCGCTCCGCCCACACGTCGAGCTGCTCCGCCGCCGCTGCGCGGAACGTGTCGCCGGCCGCCACCACGACCTTCTTTCCGCTCGCCACGGCGCGCGACGCCAACTTCCCGATGGTCGTCGTCTTCCCCGAACCGTTCACGCCCACCACCATCACCACGTGCGGGGGGCCGCCGCCGGTGAGCGCCACGTTCGCGTTCAGCTCGACGATGCGGGCGATCTCGCGACGCAGCAGCTTCTTCAGCGATTCAATGTCGGCCAACTCGTTCTTCTTGGCGCGCTCGCGGGCGAGATCGAGCAGCGATTGCGCCGTCTTCACCCCGATGTCAGCGGTGAAGAGAATCTCCTCCACGCTCCCCAGCATGCGCTCGTCGACGACCGCCGCGTTCCCGCCGCCGAACAGCCCGTTCAGCTTCGAGATGAACCCTTCGTTGCGCGTCTTGGAGAGCCCGATGGCCAGGGTCTGCCCGGCCTGCGCATCAATCCGGCGCTGCTCGGCGCGCTTCGCTTCGGCCGCCGCAGCGGCCGCGTCGGCCTCGGCCTTCGCTTTGGCTTCGGCCGCCAGGCGCTCCGCCTCCTCGCGCTCGCGCTTCTTCCGCTCCTTCTCCTCGACCTCCAGCGCCTTCTGCGCGCGGTAGGCCTGCTTCTTCGCGTCCTCTTCCGTCTCCCGAAGGGCCCGGGCCTCCGCCTCGAGTTTCTCCTTCTGGGCGGCTTCCGCCTGTTGGTGCGCTTCCCACGCCAACTGCTGTCGCTTCGCTTTCGCCGCTTCAGCTTCGGCGCGCGCGGCGTCGACCTCGGCGCGCTTCTGCAGCTCCACCTCGCTTGGGGCCAGCTGAACTCTGGGCGCCTCGGGCCGCGTGGCTTCGGGGAGCGGCTCGGCGGCCTTCTGGGGGGGAAGCGCCGACGGCTTCGACCGGCCCCGAAGGACCAGCACCACCACCACCACCACCAGGGCCAGCGCCCCCAGCGCGACAATCAACCACTCATTCATGACACGCGGCCATACTCCAAACTGCTCAAGGTTGTGAATTGAACCGGCCGTGTATAAACGCGCAGTCGATGAAACTCTTGTCCACGGCGCTCGTCGCCCTCGTTTCAGGCTGCATCGTCCAGGCGCCCACGCAGGAAGGGACCGCCGTGGCCCGCTCCACCGTCTCCAACGCGCCGCCCATTCAGGTCGGCAACGGGGCCAACCTCGAAGACAAGGTCGAGATTCAGGGCGCGCTCATCAGCCCGGGCAAGGCCATGCCGGGCGAGACCGTGCGGGTGAAGGTGCAGTTCCGCGTGCTCGACGCCATTCCGGGCGACTACACCATCTTCGTGCACCTCGAAGACGTCGAAGGCCGCTACGAGCGCCTCAACGCTGACCATGCGCCGGTGGGCGGTTCGCGACCGACGTCTTCGTGGAAGAAGGACGAGATCATCATCGACGAGTTCCCGGTCTACGTGCCGCCGGGCGCGCCCATCCGCGGGCTCAACGTGCTCATCGGCTTCTGGGACCCCAAGACCGACAAGCGGCTCGTGCTGAAGAACGTGAACGCGGTTCGCCACGACAACAACAACCGCATTCTGCTCGCGACGATTCCCGTTCAGGGGACGTAACAACAGGCTTCTGCGCTGCACGAACGACGCGACCGAGTTCGCCAGGCGAAGCCCAGCCTCCGTGGGCGGTTGTCGGTCGTGGGCGTCGTTGGCTGGGCGCCTGTGAGGGCAGACAGATGGACAACGATGATGGGAAACACCAGCACGCAGGGTCGGCGGCCCGGTGCCTTGGCGACCTGCTGCCCATTTCACCGGAACGACCGCTCCGGGAGCGTCGATTCTTCGCGCCGCTCCTCATCGTCCTCGTCGCAACGGCATGCCCCGTACTCAACGGAGGCGATGCGGGACGTTCCGATAGCGGCGATCGCTCGGGTGCGGACGCCGGTAGCGAAGAACTCCTGCTGAAGAGCGGTTCACGACTTCGAGTCAGGCGATACGTCACAAAAGGCGCGACGATGTTCAACGGGTTCTGGGATCCCGTGACTCGGAGCGCTTGTTCGTTCGTCCTCACAAGTGACGCAGGCTATCGGTGCCAGCCGTATAGCGAGCGCGGCGCCCCAGTCGGGTTCCTGGATGACACGTGCACGAACGCATTCTTGTCCGTCACCTGCAGCGACGGCTGCGAGTCTTATTGTTCGCCCATGCCGAAGTACTTCATCGCGCCGGGACGCTCGGCCGGGACCTGCGCCGGTGCGGTGGACTTTCAGCTCTACGAAGTGCAAGCCGAGATCGCGCCGCCGAGCGCGCGTTACACACGGTATTCCCACACGATGTGCGCTCCCGGCCCCCCGCCAGCCCGAGGCGAACGAGTGTTTGCTGCCACGCCGGTGTCTCCCGACGTTCTGCTTGAGGGAACGGTGGAACAAATCTCCCTGGGGGCAACACTCGCTGCGAACGTCGTGGTGGGGAGTGACGGAAGCCGAGTCATGCACTCACTGGTGGACCGGGTTCGAGATGCCGGGTGCGAAGTTCGCCCCGTTTGGAATGGTTCGGTGCGAGAGTTGCGGTGCGTCCCAGCGTCGGCTGCGAGGACCACCGACCTCGTCTACTCGGACGCCAACTGCGCCACCCTCGCTGCGCGCGACGACAAGCCGGCGGCGTGCGGCGCACCGCCAGTCGCGCTGAAACTGACGCCACACACAGTCTCCGACGCATGCACGGACACCACGGCCTCGCTCTACAGCGTCGGCTCGAGAATCGATTCTTTCTGGCAGACTTGGTTCGGAACGTGTGCGCCCACACCGTCGTCTTCGTACTCGTTGTACAAGCTCGGTCAGCCGCTCCCGCCTTCCGACTACCCTCTCCTGAGGCCGGTCAGGCTCGGCACCGGACGAATTCAGGTCGTTCGACTCACAAATTCCGACGGCGCGCCCGCCAGCGTGGCGTGGCGCCTTTGGGATTCTGACGGGGACGAACCGTGCGAGTACCACACGCTCGTCGACGGCGGTGGCACGTGCGTTCCGCACAGCTTCGGTGCATTCACGACCCACACGGATCGAATGGACCCGGCGTGCTCGCAGTTTCTGGTGACCGGCGCACTGAACCGTGACTGCTCTGCGACCCTACCCCGCGCCGCAGTCGAACCCCACGCGGCTTGTCAGTTCGTCCTTGCGGGGGTTCGCGACGTGCTCGCGGAATACACCGACCCAAACGCGCATTTCAAACTGCCGGACGGTGGGTGCCTCACCACTTCGTGGCCCACTGAACAGCCGGGAAGCGACTTGAAAGAGTGGCACTACACGCTCGGTCCCGTCCTTGATCCCGTTACTCGGCTCGGAACCTTGTCCCTCATCATCGAGTAGAGGCTACTCCTCCACCGCGCGCTGCGGGCGCCCGGGCAACAACCACTCCAGGTGAAACCGCTTTCCCCGCGGCGCGTCGACGCGCTCGTACAGGTGCGCACCGAAGAAGTCCCGCTGCGCCTGCAACAGGTTCGCCGGCAGCTGCGGCGAGATGGAGCCGTCGAAGTACGCCAGAGCTGATGAGAAGGCCGGCACCGCCACGCCTTCCAGCGCCGCGCGGGCGACTACCCGACGCCAGCCGGGCTGCGCGGCGTGGAGCGAGGTGGCGAAGTGCGGGTCCACCAGCAGCGACCCCAGCTTGCGGTTCCGCTCGAACGCCTCGGAGATGGTGTGCAGCAGCCGTGCGCGAATGATGCAGCCGCCCCGCCAGATTCGCGCCAGGTCGGCGAAGTTGAGCTCCCAGCGGTGCTCCTTCGCCGCCGCCGCCATGAGCGAGAAGCCCTGGGCGTAGGCGCAGACCTTCGAGGCGTAGAGCGCCTGGCGAACGTCCTCCAGCGACACGTCGATGGCCGCGCTCGCGGCCTTCTGTTGCTTCACCAGGCCCGAGGTCGCCACGCGGTCTTCCTTGAGCGCGGAGAGGGCGCGGGCGAACACCGCCTCGGCGATGGTGGAGGCCGGCACGCCGAGGTCCAGCGCCGACGAGCTGGTCCACTTTCCCGTCCCCTTCTGCCCCGCCGCATCGAGCACCACGTCCACGAACGGCTTTCCC
>CAZFXD010000071.1:0-5298 GCA_964522795.1 uncultured Myxococcaceae bacterium | reverse complement strand
CGTCACCGGGTCCTTCTGCTTCAGAATGTCGGCGGTGATCTCAATGAGGAAGCTGTCCAGGTCGCCCGTGTTCCACGACGCGAACACCTCGGCGGCCGCGGCCGGCTCAATTCCAAGCACCCGCCGCATGATGTCGAACGCCTCGCAGATGAGCTGCATGTCGGCGTACTCGATGCCGTTGTGCACCATCTTCACGTAGTGGCCGGCGCCGTCGGGGCCGATGTGCGCGGCGCACGGCACGCCCCCTTTGATGGGCTTGCCCGCCGACGCCCCCGTGAGCGGCCGCCCGGTGGTGGCGTCCACCTTGGCGGCGATGTCATTCCAGATGGGCGCGAGCAGCTTCCACGCCTCGGGGCGGCCCCCCGGCATGAGCGAGGGCCCGAATCGCGCCCCCTCCTCGCCGCCCGACACGCCGCTGCCGATGAAGAGCAGCCCCTTGTCGGTGAGCGCCTTCTCGCGGCGAATGGTGTCGTCCCAGTGCGCGTTGCCGCCGTCGACAATCAAATCGCCCTTCTCCAGCAGGGGCACCAGCGACTCAATCACCGCGTCGGTCGGGCCCCCGGCCTTCACCAGCACCACCATGCGGCGCGGGCGCTTCAACGCCTTCACGAACGCCTCCAGCGTCGGCGCTCCGACGAGCGCGCCGCCGGCCGCGCCCAGCGAGGCCTTGGGGTGCTCGGCGACGAACTTCTCGGTGGTGGCCACCGTGCGGTTGAACACCACCACCGCGTGCCCGTGGTCGGCCATGTTCAGCGCCAGGTTCTGCCCCATCACCGCGAGGCCAATCAGGCCGACATCGGCGGAACCTGTCTGGGGAATTTCGAGTGCCATCTGCTGCTCCTCCCGGGGGTGTGCGCGAACGTCGCGCCTACGTGTTGAGTTTTGACGCCGCCGCTTCGTCGAGAAACCAGACCACACGCTGTGCGCTGTTCATGGCGATGG
Organism: uncultured Myxococcaceae bacterium; assembly: GCA_964522795.1. Taxonomy (GTDB): domain Bacteria; phylum Myxococcota; class Myxococcia; order Myxococcales; family Myxococcaceae; genus CAZFXD01. Next base: position 4,356 of record CAZFXD010000071.1, on the reverse strand, counting down.
CCGCGGGGAGCGCCGGCTCCAGGCCGTTGCGAACCCGTCGCACGATGTCGGCCTTCGCCGCGCCCAGCACCAGGAACCAGATTTCTCTCGCGACGGCGATGGTGTCGAACGTGAAGCTCACGCGGCGTGGCGGGGGCTTGGGCGAGTCTTCCACCGGCATCACCCAGAACGAGTCAGAGGCAGGCCTGGGCTGCGCGGGGAAGAGCGAGCAGACGTGTCCGTCTTCGCCCAGGCCGAGGTGAATGACGTCGAGCGCAGGCGGCACCCCGAGGGTCGAGGTGAGGTCGGCTGCGTAGGCGCGGGCCGCTTCGTCGGTCGTGGCCAGCCCCGTATTCACGCGGTGCACCCGCGAGGCTGGTACCGCCACCTTGTTGACGAAGGTTCGCACGGCCGTGGCGCAGTTCGAGTCGGCGTGGTCGAGCGGCACCATGCGCTCGTCGCCGAAGAACAAATCGACGCGAGACCAATCTGCGCGCGCGAAGGCGAGCGCCGGGTAGATCTTCTCCGCCGCCGACCCCCCCGTCAGCGCCAGGCTGAAGCGCCCTCGCGCGGAGATGCTCGAGGCCGCCATCGTCTCGAGGCGGATCCGCACGTCGGCCGCGACCGCGTCTGGCGTCGCGCCAATCACCTGTTCGATTCGCTTGTCCGATTTCATCACGCCCCCGCCCTCCACCCCGACCTGCCAGGGTTCACGGCACCCGCCATTCATGATGTGCCGCGGCCAGCAGCTTGTTGGCTTCGTCGGGGCCCCAGGAGCCCGCCACGTAAAGAGGAATCGACGTCGCCTTCGAGCGGGCCCAGGCCGAGTGAATGCGCGAGATCCAGCGCCACGACGTCTCCACCTCGTCGTTGCGCGTGAAGAGCGCGGCGTCGCCCAGCATGCAGTCGAGCAGCAGGCGCTCATACGCTTCGGGCGGTTCGCGACCGACCAGGCTCCCGTAGAGAAAGTCCATGTTCACGGGGAGGATTTCCATCGATCCCCCCGGGGCCTTGAGGCCGAAGCGGAGCGAGACGCCTTCGTTGGGCTGAATGCGAATCGACAGCACGTTCGGTTCGTTCTGCGCCAGCTTCTTCTCTCCGAAGAGGTTGTGCGGGACTTCGCGGAAGACGAGCGCCACCTCGGTGGCGCGCTTGGGCATCGCTTTTCCGGCGCGGAGGTAGAAGGGCACGCCCGCCCAGCGCCAGTTGTCGATGAACACCTTCATGGCCACGAACGTCTCGGTGGTCGAGTCAGCAGAGACGCCGGGCTCGCGCCGGTAGGCCGCCACCCGCTTCCCCGCCACCAGGCCGTCGGCGTACTGGCCGCGCACCACGTGCTGGTCCATCTCCCCGTCCGGAATGCGCCGGAGGGCCTTCAGCACTTTCACCTTCTCATCTCGCAGGTCGTCGGCCTGCAGGCTGACCGGGGGCTCCATCGCGATGAGCGAGAGCACCTGGAACAGGTGGTTCTGCACCATGTCGCGCAGCATGCCGGCCTGTTCGAAGTAGCTGCCGCGGCCCTCGATGCCGATGGCCTCCGCGCCGGTAATCTGCACGTGGTCGACGAAGCGGCTGTTCCAGAGCGGCTCGAAGAAGGTGTTGGCGAAGCGCAGGACCATCAGGTTCTGGACAGTCTCTTTTCCGAGGTAGTGATCGATTCGGTAGATCTGCGACTCGTCCAACACCTGCAGGCACTCGCGGTTCAACGCCCTCGCGCTCTCCAGGTCAGTTCCGAACGGCTTCTCGATGATGACGCGGGTCTGCGGGTTCTCCCCCAGCTTGTTCACCAGCCCCGCCTCGCCGAGGTGCTGGATCGCCACGGAGAACGCCGAGGGGGGCGTGGAGAGGTAGAAGATTCGGTTGCACCGAACGCCGCGCTCCCGATCGATGGCCTCGAGCTTCGCCTTCAGGGCCTTGTAGGCCGCCGGGTCCGCATAGTCGCCGGCCTGATAGAACAGACCCTGGGCGAACGTTTGCCACAGCGAGGCGTCGACCGGCCGGCGTCGCGCGAACTTGTCGCACCCGTCTCTGGCGGCCTCCCGAAACGCGTCATCGGACATGGGGCTGCGAGCGAACCCCACGATGGAGAAGCCGGGGGGCAGGCGGCGCTCGCTCGCCAGCGTGTAGAGCGCGGGCACCAGCTTGCGCTTGGTGAGGTCGCCCGACGCTCCGAAGATGACCACCACGCAGGGTTCGGGGAGGCGCTCCTCCACCACCGGGCCACGCGGCTGAATAATTTCGACTGGCGTCACGAGTCATCCTCCCACGCTGCGGCGACCGCGAAGCCGCGGACGATAGCATCGGCCGCCTTGAGAACGGGCGCTGTTCGACCGTGCTCCCGGCGAGGCCGCGCCGGGTGTCGAGAGCGCTGCCGCGGGCGCACGAGATTGGGCTAGGAGCGCCTCATGGCGAACGAACCCGTGTCCCCCACCCCGCCGTCCGACGAAGCCGGCCGGCTCGCCGCCGCCAGCACGGCCGACGAGCTGCAGCGGCTCAAGCTGGCCGAAGAGGTCATCGCGCTTCGGACCAACCGCCAGTCGCGCACGCGTCTCGTCGCCGCGTCGCAGGCGATGGTGGGCTACATCGCCCTCGCCGGGTTCTTCGTGAACGCGTACCAGAGCTACGCCAACAAGAAGGAGCAGGTGGAGCGCTCGGCCGCCGAGCAGGCGCGCTGGAGCAAGGAGTTCGAGCGGGCGGCCACCGCGGACAAGTACCGGGCGTTCTTCGAGACCAGCATCCTCGCCACCGACCCCTCCAACCAGGACAAGCGGCTGGTGGGGTACGCGCTGCTGGAGGAGTTCGTCGACGACAAGGCGTTCAACCGCAAGGCCACGCTGATGTTGGAAGAGAAGCTGGCCCAGGAGCTGCGGAGCAACACCGCCGACGGGTTGGACGCCCAGCACCGCGCCTCGGTGGTGGCGATTCTGGGGGCTCTCTCGCAGTCGCGCGACTGCAAGGCGCTCGAGCGCGCGGCCCGCACCATCGACCGCGTCACGCGCCGCCACGCGCTGGTGAATGACCCGGTGGAGACGCGCGCGGTGTTCCGCGTCTACGTGGACAAGGTGTTGGGTCGCGCCACGCAGGCCTGCGAATCGATGGAAGACTTTCGCGCCGTTCGGCAGCCGATTCGCGAGGTGTTGATGAAGATTCCGGAGATCGAGGACCTGAAGGGCAAGGTCACCCCGTCGCAGGCGAACTCCACCGTGGCCGACCTGCTCCGCGAGCACTGCGACGACGAGCTGTCGGTCACCGGTGTGGACGGCTGCCCGCCGGTGCTGAAGAAGTACGCCCGACTCTGCGACGACCTGCCGAAGCTGAAGGATCGCCAGGAAGACGAAGACGCGTGCCGGCGCATTCGGGTGTCGCTGGAGGCCTTGACGGCGCAACCGGCGCCTGAAGCCCCGCCATCACCCTGATTTCACGCGACGCGCCCAACCGCCCCGGGCCCCCCATTCCGGCGCGCCCAGCCGCTCGCGTAGGATTCGGAGATCTCTTCCGCGGAGGTCGTGATGGTTCGTGTTTTGTGTGCGGCGTTGTTGGTCGTGAACGCAGCGGCGTGGGCACAGCGCTCCAGTGCCCCACCGGGAAACGGAGTTCACGGACACGCAGAGGTCACGTTTGACCCGGAGCTGGTCGACGGGAACCTGAGTCAACCTGACGTGGAGTACACGAACGGCCGCCCGCGGGCACAGCACGATCGGCTGATTCGCGTCCGGGAATCGCTGCGGGACAAGGTGATGGCGTCGGTCGCTGAGCTCTAGCGCGGCGAAGACTCGGCCCGCGGCTTCACCAGGCCGCGCGGCAGCATGATGGCGCACTGCGAGCAGAAGTTGCCGTCGGTCGCGTCCGACGCCGCGATGGCTTTGCCCTTCGCGTCGGCCATCACACAGCGGTCGCGCGGGCAGTGCGGCAGCCCCAGCGTGTGACCCAGTTCGTGCACCACGGACTTCTTGAACCGCGTGACCGCGAGCTCAAACGTGCGCGAGTGCCGGGTCTCGAGGTACGAGCTCACCACGCAGCTCAGCCCGCCGATGGTGCCGAGCCCCGCGATGCCCCAGTCTTCGACGGGGCCCTTGGTGGTGGAGATGGCTTTCTCGGTGAGAGAAACGACCTTCCAGGCGCCCTCGGGCGGCTTCTCCTCCAGCGCGGCGAGGAGCAGCTCGGCGCGGTAGCGGTTTCGAGCCTTGCGATACGCAGTGGTCGGAAGTTCGCGCGGTGGGTCCACCCGGACGGCCACGTTGACGTGCGCTTCGATGGCCTCTTTCGCCGCGCTGATGAGCGCCGGGTTCACCTCGCCCCAGGGAACGATGGCCACTGTCTTCAGCGGCGCAGGGGATTGGGCCAGCGCGGCGAACAGAATGACCGTCGTCAGCATGC
>CAZFXD010000070.1:0-19674 GCA_964522795.1 uncultured Myxococcaceae bacterium | reverse complement strand
AGCGGCGTGAGAAAGCCCTTGGACACCGCGAGCTCGGTCAGGCGCTTCTTCTCGTCTTCCGAACCGTCACACCAATAGAGCTGATCAGGCCGGCAGAGCTTCTCCATCTCGGACACCCATTGGGTGAGCGCCTGATGCTTGGTCGGTGGGGTGGTCATGGTGAGGCTCTCCTTCAGTCAAGACGAACAATGACGGCGTTGGTCGCACGCTGCTCTGGCCGGCGCAACTGTATTTCGGCCTCTGGCCAGTAGCAGCCGAAATGGGGCGCCCAAGAAGCAGCGCACGGCGCACCCCGACGAGGTTTTCGGTGCTCGGGTCCTGACCGTCCTATGCTGACGCCGCGTGCGCCTCCTTCATCGCGTCGGGTGGATTCTCGCGCTCCTCGCGCTGCTGGCGGTGGTGTTTGTCGCCCTGCGTGGCGCGCCCGCTTCCTCCCCGCCCCCCCCACCGGCCAGGACGCCCTCCACCTCGGACGACGGAGCCACGTGGGGGGCGATGGCCGCCCGCGCGCTCGCCGATGGAAATCTCGGCGCGGCCGGACGCTTTTCGGAAAAGGGGGTCGAGCTTCAGGACCCGATTTCGCGTGGCGTGCAGGCGGTGCTGGCCGACTCGCCGGGCTACGCCGAGGCGTGGTCGATTCGACTCGCCTCGCCACCCAACGCGCTCGCTGTTTCGGGCGACGTCGTGCTCTGCGCGCGCCGCGGCGGGGTGGACATCGTCAGCCTCGACGGCGGTGAATCGCGAGGGTCGATTCCCTGGGCTCCCGGCGTGGAGGTGACCGCCGTCGCCGCGCTGAAGGACGCCGTGGCGCTGGGCGGAGAAGACGGCCTCGTGCGCCTGTTGCAGTCCGATGGCTTTCGGCCCAGCGCCGAGTGGAATCTCGGCGCGCCCATCGCCCAACTGGCGCTGGCTCCCAGGGGTGTGTTCGCCAGCACCCGCGCTGGGCGCTTGTTTCGGATGGAGGGGGCCACACCCACGGAGGTGACCACGAAGGCGGGTTCCGCACTCCAGTTGGTGGGCGACGCGGAGAGCGTGTGGGTGCTGGCGGGAAATTCGCCCGGCACCGTCACCCCGGTTCGCGTGTGGCCGCGGCTGGAGCTGGCGAAGCCGACGCCCCGCTTTGGCGAGCGCGAAGCCCCTGTCGCCGCCACCGGTGCGGGCCGCGTGGTCTTCGCGGTGGGCGCGTCGCTGTACACCGTAGGCGCCGAGGGGGCCCAGCCGTTCGCGCGTGAGATTGCCAGCCTCGCCATCGGGAGGGGCGGTGAGACCTGGGTCGGTCTCTCCAACGGCTGGCTGCACGTCGGTGGCCTCAAGCCGCTCTACCCCGAAGGTGCCGAGGAACAGCGCGCCCTGCACCCGCTGGACGTGCTGGTGTCCTCCGAGGGCGGAGTGATTGTGAGGACCGGCACGGGTGATGTCCGGCGCCTCACCCACACGGCTCCCGAGCCCGCCAACCGCCGTTGCGGGGAAAGCCATCGCGGCGCGCGCTCTCCTCTGAGCCGCACGCCGTGCCTGCAACTTCCCGCGCTGCATGACCCGGCGCGCAACCTCGCCGGCGCCGCAGTCCGCGCCGCCGTCGGCACCACCGCGCATGACGTGGCCATCGCGCCCGATGACGAGCACGTGGCCGATCTCCAGCACGGCACCTGGAGGTTGTTCGCCACGCGCTTCGACAAACAGGTCGCGGAAGGAAAGGGCCCGGCCACAGCGCTCGCCTTTTCCCCCGACGGGCAGCGCCTCGCCGTCGGGCAGGAGAACGGCTCGGTGGAGATTGTGAACGCCGCCTCGGGCGAGGTGGAGGTGAGCCTGGAGATCTTCAAGGGGCCCGTGCGGGCGGTGGCCTGGAGCCAGAGCGGCCAGACGCTCTTCGCGGGCGGCGGTGGAATCGGGTTGTCGGCGTGCGGTATCGCCACGCGCCAATGCGCGCCGGTGGCCGAGCATCTGGTGGCGGAGGTGTCGGCCCTCGCCACCTCGCCCGACGACGGCACGCTCGCCATCGGCGGGCGTCTGGGCGTGCTGGTCCTCGTCAACCCCAACGCCTGGGAGCCGCTGCTCGTGGCCCCCATCGTGGGCGGCGCGGTGGAGGCGCTTGAGTTTCGCGAGGGTGATGTGTGGGTGCGCACCAGCGGGGGCGATGTCCGCGTGGTGAAGTCGACCGCCGTGGTTGGCGCTGGAGGCCCGACCGACGCGGGTCGCTGAGCAACTCGCCCGTCGTGGAACGGTCAGAAAAGCGCGACGCCTCGCACAACTTCAGCCCGGAAGCCCCTGGTAGACCGCCAGCGTCTCCCGAGCGGCGCGCTCCCAGGTGAAGGGTGCGGCGCGCTCCCTTCCCCGCGTGGACCAGGTGCGCCGTTCGTCCGTCGAGGTGAGGAGTTGATGGCAGGCGCGCTCCAGCGACGCCGCGTCGTCCGAGCCGACCACCAGGGCTCCTGGCCCGCACACCTCGACCAGCGCGGGAATATTGGAGATCACCGTGGGCGCTCCCAGGCGCATCGCCTCCAGGGGGGGCAACCCGAACCCTTCAGCGAGGGACGGAAAGACGAACGCGCTGGCGCGCTTGATCAGCGCGTAGAACGCCGCGTCCTCCAGGTAGCCCAGGTGTCGAATGTCGTGACCTTGCGCGCGCAGCTTCGCGACCCGTGACTCGATGGCCGCGCCGCCGTGCCACGCCTGCCCCGCCAGCACGAGCGTGAATGGCCGCTGCGCCGCGCGGGCCAGCTCCATCGCGTCGAGCACGAGCGAGACGTTCTTCCGCTGCTCCAGGGCGCCGGCGTAGAGCGCGAACCCGGCGGGCAGCGCCTGCGTGTCGAGCCAGGCCTCGGTGGTCGCGTCGGGCCGCGAGAAGCGATCGACGTGATCAACGCCCAGGTGAACCACGTGGCATTTGCCCGCGGCGCGAGGGTGACGCGCCACCAACGCGGCCCGCGTGGCCTCGCTCACGCACACGATGGCATCCGCCACGTCCACGCTGCGCGCCAGCCAGGCCCGGAATTGAAGTGAGAAGGGCAGGCTCACGTATTCGCGCGCGTCGACCGGGATCAGGTCGTGCACCGTCAGCACCAGGTGCGTGCCCGCCACGCGGGTCAAGGGGAGGTTGAAGTTTCCGATGGCGTGGAAAATCGTCGGTCGGTGTTGGCGCAGCTGCGCGGGGAGCTCGGTCAGCGCCCACAGCGTGCGCGACGCGCCCGAGCGCCGCACGGCGCCACTCTTCCTCGCGCCCCAGGCTTCGACCGAAAGCCCGAGGCCCTCGAGTCCCCTCACCAGCTCGCGACCGTACCGGGCGATGCCTGTCACTCGCTCGTCGAACAGACTTCCATCGAACGCGACGCGCAGAGCGGCCATGGGGTGGGGGAGCGACTTACCCCGTGGTCACCTCGCCGCGCTACATGCGAGCGACGCGTCGGGGGGTGGCCTTGCGCTGATCTCGCCTCTTCGACAATCTGCGCCTCCCCATGAGCGCTGAACGTCGTTCCTCTCCCCGTGTTCCCGTGCGCCTGCTCGTGCAGCACCAGTCGCAGACTGATGCCGCCCCCGAGCTCGACTACGCCACCGACCTGTCCGAAGGCGGCCTGTTCATTCGCACCACCAGGCCCGCCACCCAGAACGCGACCATTCACGTGCAGTTCTCGCCGTCGAAGAACTCCCAGCTGGTTGACGCGTTCTGTCGCGTGGCTCGAGTGACGCCCGACGGCATGGCGGCCGCGTTTCTGCGCGTCGACGACGCCACCGCGCGCGCGCTGCGCACCGCCCTCGAGTAGTTGACCCCGTTCTTGCTCGCGCCACGTTGAGTCGGTAAGCCCGGCCGCGATGGCGGTGCACCAACTCATCCCGTGCTTCACCCCGTTCGACGCCATGGGGCAAGCCGCGGTGAGTTTTCGCAAGGTTCTTCGCCGCCTCGGGCATCACGGTGAACTCTACGCCGCTGAAGTCGCCCCCGCCTGGCGTCGCCTGGTGAAGCCGGCGAGCGCGCTGCGGCCCCGGCGCGGCGACCTCGTGCTGTACCACCATGGCATCGCCTCGCCACTCTCGAGCGCGATGATGCACCTCCCCTGTCGGCGCGGCGTCGTCTTCCACAACATCACGCCCGCCCGGTTCTACGAGGGCACGCTGCTCCACGAGTCGCTCGTGGCCGGGCGAGCGCAGATCTCCGCGCTTGCGCCCGCGTGCGACGTGTCCATCGGCGTCTCCAACTTCAACTCAGACGAGCTCCGCGCGGCCGGACACCAGAACGTTCACACCGTGCCGCTGTTCATTGAACCCGAGCGCTTCGAGCTCGAGCTGGCTGACGCCAAGATGCAGAACACGCTCTCGGGGCGGCGGCCCATGCTGCTCTCGGTGAGCCGGGTGGTTCCGCACAAGCGCATGGACGACGTGCTCTCGCTCTTCGCGGAGCTGAGGCGAATTCACCCCGAAGCCCGCCTGGTCATCGTGGGGGCGATGGCGGAGGGCCACCGCGACGTCAAAGCGCTCAAGGCCCGCGCGAAGGAAATCGGGCGCGTGTTCTTTCTGGGGCGCCTCAACCACGCCGAGCTGGTGGCCACCTACCAGGCCGCCGACCTGTTCGTGTCCATGAGTGAGCACGAGGGCTTCGGGGTTCCGGTAATCGAGGCCTTCGCCACCGAGACGCCGGTCATCGCGTTCGCCGCCGCGGCGGTGCCGGAGGTCATGGGCGGGGCCGGAGTGGCGTTCACCGAAAAGCGCTTTGCCCTGCTGGCAGAGCTCGCCTCGGCGCTCTCCACCGACAGCGGTCTGCGGGCGCAGATTCTCAAGGGCCAGCGGGCGCGCGCGGCGGAGTTCTCCATCGACGCCACCGAGCAGGCCATGGGGGTTGCGCTGGAGAAGGTGGTGCCGCGCCGCGTTCGCAAGCGCGCGCGCGGGAAGCGCGTGGCGGTGGTGGTGCAGCGCTACGGTGAGGAGCTTGTGGGCGGCGCCGAGTCGCACGCGCGGCAGGTGGCGCTGCGCCTGGCCGCCGACTTCGAGGTGACCGTGCTCAGCACGTGCGCCAAAGATCATCTCACCTGGGAAAATGAGTACCCCGAGGGCACGGTGCGCGACGGCCCGCTCACCGTGAAACGGTACGCCTCGGAGGCGACTCGCGAGATGCGGGCCTTCAACCGTCTCTCGAGGCCGATGTTCGAGCGCGCCAACGACCTGGTGGCGGAAGAAAATTGGATCGCCGAGCAGGGCCCCGCCAACCCCGCGCTGCTCGACGCCATCGCCACCGGCGACAGAGAGTTCGACGCGTACATCTTCTTCACCTACCTCTACACGCCGACGGTGTGGGGCCTTCCCTCGGTGGCGAAGAAAGCGCTGCTCGTGCCCACCGCGCACGACGAGCCGCCGTTCACGTTTCAGACGTACGCTGACGTCTTCCGGCGACCGCGCGCGCTCCTCGTCAACACGGTCGAAGAACTGAAGCTGATTCAAGATCGCTACCCTGGCGCCGCGCGGGGACGCGTGGTGGGCGTCGGGGTCGACGTCCCCACGCCGCGGCCGGAGCGCTTTCGCAAGGCCACCCACCTCGAAGGCGACTACCTCGTCTCGGTCAGCCGGCAAGAAGAAGGCAAGGGCATCCCCGACCTGGTCGACACCCACAACGCGCTCGCGGAGCAGGACCCCGACCTCGCTCCTCTCGTGCTGGTAGGCGATGGGCCCTACGTCGCCAGGGGGCCGCGCATTCATCGCCTGGGCCGCATCGCCGACCACGAGAAGTTCGACGCCATGGCCGGCGCGCTGGCGGTGGTGGTGCCCTCGAAGCTCGAGAGCCTCTCGCTGGTGACGCTCGAGGCGTTCGCGGTGGGCACGCCGGTCATCGGCCGCGCTGACTGCGAAGTGGTGGCCGGGCACATTCAACGCAGCGGAGGCGGGGTGGTGTACGACGACGACGATTCCTTCGCTGACGCTGTCCGCCGAATTGCCGAAGCGCGAGTCGCATTCTCCGAGCGCGCCCTCAAGTACGCCCGTCGCTTTCGGTGGGCCCAGGTGATGCGGGCGTACCGCGAGGAGCTGGAAGCGATTATGAGGGACAACGCATGAAGCTCCTCGGCCGGGACTTTTCTCCTGAAGCGCTCCTCACCACCCTCGAGGCCAATCTCGTGCGCCGAGGGCTGGTCGACCCCAAAGACGCGACCGTCCGATTCGAGGGCCTGGAGCCCCGGGTCGACCCCGCCGCGTTCAACGTCGAAGCGCTGACCGAGCACGCCGACCCGACCGTGGGCTTGCCGCTGGAGACCCACCGCGGAGGTGTCACCGGCCGCGCGGTCGTGCTGCTCAAGTGGGGCTTTCGCAAAGGCTTTCAGATGTTCATCAACGAAGCCTTTGGCCGTCAGCGGGTGTTCAACGGCCACGTGCGCGATGCGTACGCCCAGCTGTCGTCCGAGGTGAACCGGCTGCACGAGGAAATCGAGCGCCTCAAACAAGCGCCACCCTCGCGCTCGCCGGCGCCTCGTGCGCCGCGGGCGAAGAAGTCGACACGCGCCGCGAAGTCGTAGGCGGGTGGGCCCTCAGTTCGCCGCGTCCGTCACCTGGACCTGCACCGCCGGCGTCTGATCTCCAAACCACCGCACGCCGTCGTGCACCATGCGCCACTGAAAGTCGTACGTGCCGGGGGTGGCGGGCGCCACCACGTCGAACCTGAACACGGCCTCTTTCCCCGGTTCGACCGGCGCCGGAAATTCCGCGCGCCGCAGGCCCCAGGTGGTGCTGTCGGGGGGATTCTGGGAGCCCAGGCGCAGCCCCACGTTCGCCGGCCAGGTCATGGTCCCGGTGTTTCGAATCACCACTTCGACCTGCGTCGAGCTCCCTGCCTTCATCGGGCTCGGCGGTGGACGCTGCGAGACGAAGACCGCCTGGTAGGGGCCTTCTTGAAACCCGACCTGCACCCAGCAGGTGGAGGCCACGTCGAGCTTGTTGGCTTCAATCCACCGGCCGGCCGCCTCCTGGACCCGCTTGGCGTCAGCGTCGGAGTGAATGTTGGTGTCCGTCAATTCCCACCCGGGTGGGTTCTGGCCTGAGTAGCCGTTCAAGGTCGGCAGCCCGCGCTCGAGCTGGGCCATCATCGCGTCCAGCTGGTACTTCCAATACGGCGCGTAGCCCTGCATCGGGCTCAAGAGGAACGCCTTGCACTGGGGGCCGATTTGCGAGGCGACCGCGTGAATGTCGCGCCGGTTGTCGGCCTTGCTGAAGACCGGCGTGGTCTCTCCCTGCTCCAGCACCACCAGCAGGCCCAGCGGGAGTGCGATGAACCGCACCGCCCCCTTCATCGACTCCAGGCGGTTGAGCGCCACCGCGACGAAGACGGCGACCCCACACAGGTAGAGCAGGCCGACGCGCGAGACGCCGCGAATGGCTTTGGCTCCAGGGAAGAAGTCGTAGATGAACTTCCACGGCGTGAAGGAACCGTAGAGCGTGCTGGCGAGCAGCAGCACCACGAGCGCGGCGCCCAGAAATCGAAGCACGCGGTCCTTGCGCCCCAGCCAGAGCCCCGCAGCCGCCAGCGCGGTGGCGACGAGCCCAAACCCGATGCGCTGCTCGTGCTCCATGGGGATTCCGCCGAAGATGGAGAGCTTGGCCATCCACCCGTAGAGCCAGCTGTACGGGCCAAGGTGCAGCCACACGTGGGGGCGCGGGATCATGGTCAGCGCCTCCTCGAACGGCCTCCCGCCGAACTGCTTCGCCGTCTCCAGGTACCTCCAGGCCAGAGGCAGCAGCGCCGCGGCTGAGACCAGCGCCGACAAGGCGATGCTGAACGGGTTCTGTTTGACCACGCGAATCAGCTCGCGCCGATACGCAGCGAACGGGAGCGCGAAGAGCACGCCCATGCCCAGCGCGAAGACGAGGAACCAGCCGAGATAGATGCCGACGTAGATCTGCGCCGTGGTGGCCCCGAAAAATGCTGCGACCCAGAACACCCGCTGTCGCTCCGTCAGCTCAGGTTCGTTCTTGAGCAGGCGGTAGGCCGCGTGGAACGCCCAGAAGGTGAAGGCGTGGGGGAACAGTTGGTAGTGCATCGTCTGGTTGATGCGAATCCCCGCGAAGGCGAACAGCGCCGCCGCGAAGGATGATGACCAGGGCCCCAGCGACAGACAGCGCCGAAAGAAGAAGAACGCGGCCACGAAGTTCATCGCGCCGACGGTCAGAATCCACGCCTGGAACGCCGAGTCGACCTCGAACCCCAGCAGTCGCCACACCGCGTAGAACGGCACCGCGCCCAGCATGTTCTCGGCCCAGGCGAGCGTGTTCTGCGTGGGGTAGAAGTAGGGCGGGCTCCACAGGTCGCCGTGCACCGGGTCGAACGTGGCCCAGCGGTAGGCGTGCTCGAGCAGGTAGTTGCAGAAGCGGGTGTCGCCCAGGTCGTTCTGCATCACCGCGAAGCCCGACAGCACCATCTGGTGGTGTGCCATCACCAGGCCCGCCACGCAGATGAGCGCGGGGAACAGCAGGGGGCGAATGCGATTCACCTCATCACTCCTACTTCACCGCGCTCACGGGGTGAGACAGAAAGTGCGGGGAGTTGATCGCGCGCGGTGGCGACCCGTCTGATACCGTCGCGCCGTGACGGGCCCGGCGGACATCAACTCCGAAACCTACCTGGCGGCGCTGTGTCGGGCGGTCCCGTTTCACGTGGTGGAGCGCGTGCTGGAGAACCCCACCGAATCGTCTCTCGGCCCGCAGCGAATGAACGCCACCGTCCTCTTCGCGGACCTCGCCGGGTTCACCAGCCTCTGCGAGCGCATCGCCAACGAGGCCGGCGGCTCGATGTCCGAGCTGAAGAAGCTCCTTGACCGGCTCTTCACCCGCGTCCAGTTCGAGGCCCTCTTCCCCTTCGGCGGCCGGGTGCTCGAGTTTGCCGGCGACGCGATGGCCGTGCTCTTTCCGGAAGCGCGACACGCCGTGTGCGCCGCGAGCGCCGCGCTGAGCATTCTCGAGATCGTCAACGACGAGGCGCAGATCAAGATCGGCGACGAGGTGCAGTCGGTGAGCGTGCGCATCGGCTTGTCCACCGGCGCGGTGGGGACCGGCACCGTGGGCGACCTGGCGCGGCGCCTGACGGTCATTTCCGGGCAGGCGATGCACGGGGCCATCGCGCTCCAGCCGCAGGCGGCCCGTGGCGAGTGCGTGGCCGACGCGGCCACCCACGCGCTGTGGGGTGAGAACGTCGACGCGACCGAGCTCAAGCCCGGGCTGTGGCGCGTGGAGTCGGTGGATTCTTCATTCGAGCCGCTGCCCATCATTCGTCTCGGCGACCGCATCAAGACCGATGTGGCTCGAAAGATCGCGCTCCTGGAGCCGTTCGTGGCCGAGCCGCTCGCGCGCCGGTTGCGGAGCGTGCCCGATGGGTGGCGCATCGAACCAGAGGTCCGGCGCGCGGTTGTGGTGTTCGCCGACGTGGAAGACATGGTGGGGATCGACGGCGCCAACTTCCGGCTCGGCTCCGTGGTGGGGCTTTCGCTCTTGCGCGCGTTCCAGAAGCACGACGGCGTGGTGCTGAAGTGCACCACCACGCCCCGCGGGCACCGTCTGATGGTGCTGTTCGGCATCTACCGGCCCAGCGACAACGACGCGGAGCGCGCCATTCTCGCCTGCCTGGAAGCGCACGCGCGGACACGGGCGTTCCACCGCGCCGACGGAGAAAACATCAACATTCGATTCGGCGTGCACGCGGGCGAGGTGTTCTTCGGGGCCGTGGGCAGCGCGTCCAAGCACGATCTCACGGCCATCGGTGACACCGTCAACGTGGCGGCGCGCGCCGTCGACCGCGGACGGCCAGGCGAAATCATCTGCACCTACTCCGCCCTCGAGCCGGTGGCCGACCGCTTCGAGACCTCGGAGTGCGGGGATGCGCCGGTCTCACTCAAGGGCAAGTCTCAGACGGTCCGGCTGGTGCGCGTTCACAGCGCCGCCGGCGGGCGGGCCCATTACGCGGTTCGTCGCACCAGGCGGCGGCTGTGCCTGGGGCGCAGCCGTGAAGAAGAACGCCTCAAGTCCATTACCGAGAACGCGCTCCGCGGGCAGGGCACCACCATCGGCATCACCGGTGAAGCGGGCACCGGCAAGAGCCACCTGATGGCCAACGTGGTCGACCGCTGGATTGAAGCAGGTGGCACGGCGCTGGTGGGGCGCTGCGTGGAGGCCTACCGCGGGACCCCGCTGGCGGCCGCGCGGGAGTTCTTCAACGTCTTCCTCGGCCTGACCGATGGCGTGAGCGATACCGAGCGCGCGGTTCGCATTCGCGAGCGCATCGGCGAGTTTGGGACCACGCCGGCCGACGCCGAGCTGTTCGCACTGCTGCAGCCCATCATTCGGCCCGATGGGTTTGACGAAACGCTGCTCGACTTCTCCGACTTGCGCTCGCGCGAGCGGGTGCTCGACGCGATTGTGCGGTTCGTCTCGCACCGCACGGCCGACAAGAAGATGCTCTACATGCTGGAAGATGTGCAGCGCGCCGACACGCTGACCCTGGAGTTGGTGCGCCGCCTGGCGCGCGTGTCGCACGAACGGGCCGCGCTGTTCATCGTCACGTATCGAAACGACCCTCTCCTCGCCGACCTGCGGACCCAGCTCGATCTGGAAATCGAGCTGGCTCCGCTCAACCGCGACGACTCGGCGGTGATCACCGCGCACGACATGGGGGCGCAACGGGTCGACCCCAGGTTGGCGGACTTTCTCTATCAGCGCTCCAAGGGAAACCCGGAGTACGTCATCGACACGGTCCGATTTCTGGCTGACCGCTGGTTGCTCACCGTGGAAGACGGCGAAGTGCGCACCGCCGGGGTGGACCTCGAAGCGCTCGATGGCCTCGTGCCACCGAACTGGGCGCAGGTGGCGCTGGCGCGCCTCGACGGGTTGTCAGAGTTGGAGCGCCACGTGCTGCGCATCGCTACCGCCGTGGGGAGCACCTTCGAGGTTCCACTGGTTGAGCGCGCGGCGCCTGAGCTGGCCCCGGAGATCGTGCAGTCAGCGGTGGCCGGCTTGGCCCAACAGCGCATCGTCGCGGCCGAGAATTCGCCCCCGCACTCGTACCGGTTCCGCGACGAAGAGACGCGCCGCATCGCCTACTCGGTGATTCCTGATTCGGACCGCCGCGAGCTTCATCGACGCATCGCCGACGCCCTGGAGCGCCTGCCCGGGGGCCCGGACAATCGCCTCGCCGCCATCGCGCACCATCGTGAGTGTTCGGGTGAGCTCGACGTTGCGGTGCAGTTGCTCGAGCGCGTGATTGAGCGGCTGACGCGGGCCGGGCTGAACGCCGAGGCCGAGTCGTACCGTCAACGCAAGCGCATGCTCGAGAGCTTCACCGGACAAACACCGAAGCCCTAGCCGTTGCTGAACTCATCGGCGGGGCCGTTCCGGATCACGGCCCAGATGTGAAGCTGCGTCACCGACGGACTGAGAATCTCCAACTTCACCCGTGGCTCCAGCTCGCTTCCCGACAGCCGCGTCTCCAGTTGCTTCCTGATCTGGCGCGCCTCGGTGGATGCCACGGCCACCGGCGCCGTCAAGGTGAGGCAGATACCGTCTGGAAGGACGTCGCCGCTCGACGCCCGGGTGATGGTCTCGGCCATCCAGTCGAGGGCGGCCATGCGCGCGTTCCTGGACTCGGTCGTCTGGGACACCGCGGGCCCCTGCACCTGGAAGCCGGGGACCTGCTTGTGAATGAACCTGCGAATGGCGCGAAGGTTGTTTCGCGACACCGCCCGGTGCTTGCGACCCTCGCGGTCTGCTGGAACTGGGCCTCGGCTCTTGAGCACGGTCCGGCTGATCATGCCCGAGCGGACCAGGTTTGAACAGTTGAGCTCCCGGGGGCCCGGGCGAAATTTTTGCGCGCGCGAAAAACCCGCTGGCGCGCATTTTCAAGCGTGCCTAGGAAGGCCCCATGCTCCGCATCGCCGTCATCGGGGCGGGCCATTGGGGCCCGAACCTCATTCGCAACTTTCACAACGATGTCCAGAGCCGCGTTCGCTACGTGGTGGACACGCGGGAAGAGCGGCTCAAGGCGCTCACGCAGAAATTCCCCGACATCGAGATGACCACCCACATCGAGACCGCGCTCTCGGACCCCAGTGTGGACGGGGTGGTGGTGTCGACGCCGACGAGTACGCACCACGTCATCGTCAAGCGCGCCCTCGAAGCCGGCAAGCACGTGCTGGTAGAGAAGCCGATTGCTGACAAGACGAGTGACGCGGAAGAACTGACCGCGCTCGCCAACAAGCTCGGCAAGGTGCTGATGGTGGGGCACGTCTTCCTCTTCAACCCGGCGGTGCGCCGGGTGAAGTCGATGCTCGACGCGGGCGACCTGGGCCGCGTGTATTACGTGTCGATGGAGCGCACCAACCTGGGCCCCATTCGCCTCGACGTCAACGCCGCGTGGGACCTCGCGTCGCATGACATCTCCATCGTCGATTATTGGCTGGGCTCGGGCGCGACCGCCGTCTCCGCCATGGGCAGCGCCTACATCAACAAGGGCGTGGAAGACGTGGTGTTCGCGACGCTTCGCTACCCGAACGACGTGATGGTGCACCTACACGCGTCCTGGCTCAACCCGCGCAAGGCGCGCGACATCACCGTGGTGGGCGATCGCCGGATGCTCACGTTTGACGACCTGAACCTCGGCGAGCCGCTGCGCATGTACGACAAAGGCGTGTCCGATCAGAAAGTGGGCGGGGTGATCGACACCTTCGCGTCGTTCCGCGCGTCGGTGCGTGACGGCGACATCACCATCCCCAAGGTCGCCATGGGCGAGCCGCTCAAGAATGAGTGCGAGCACTTCGTGGAGTGCATCAAGGACAAGAAGAAGCCGCTCACCGACGGGGTGATGGCCACGCAGGTGGTGAAGACACTCGAAGCCATGGGCCGCTCTCTTAAGAACGGCGGTCGTGAGGAGAAGGTGACCTGATGATTCCTCTGGTCGATTTGAAGGCGAACTACCTGCCCATCGCTGAAGAGGTGGACGTGGGCATGAAGCGGGTGCTCTCCAACACCGCGTTCATTCTCGGTTCCGACGTGAAGGACTTCGAGAGCGAGTACGCCGCGTGGTTGGGCGTCAAACACTGCATCGGCGTGGCGAACGGAACCGACGCGCTCGAGCTGCTGGTCCGCGCCGCGGGCCTGGGACCGAACGATGAAGTCCTCGTTCCTACCAACTCCTTCATCGCCACCGCCCTCGGGGTGGCGCGCGCCGGCGCTCGCGTGAAGTTCGTCGACTGCGACGCGTACGACCTGATCGACCTCGGCAGCTGCGAGAAGGCCGTGACCAAGAAGACCAAAGCGATCTTCCCGGTGCACCTGTTTGGCCAGTGCGCCGACATGGAGAAGGTGCAGGCCTTCGCCCAGGCGCACAACCTGCTCGTGCTGGAAGATGCGGCGCAGGCGCAGGGCGCGAAGCGGAACGGGAAGACCGCCGGCACCTTGGGCTACGGCGCGGGCACCAGCTTCTACCCGGGGAAGAACCTGGGGGCCTACGGAGACGCCGGCGCGGTCACCACCAACGACGACGCGGTGGCCAGGAAGATTCGCTCGCTGCGGAACTACGGCAGCGAGGTGAAGTACCACCACCCCGAGCTGGGCTTTAACAGCCGCCTCGACACCCTGCAGGCAGTGGTGCTGCGCGCGAAGTTGAAGCGACTTGCCGGGTACAACGAAGCCCGCCGCGCCTGCGCGGGTCGCTACGACGCCATGCTCAAAGACGTGCGCGACGTGGCCCTGCCCAGGACCCTCGCCGGCAACGAGCACATCTTCCACATCTACGCGGTGCGGGTGCCACGCCGCGACGCGGTGATGAAGTGGCTCAACGCCAACGGCGTGGGCGCCGGCGTGCACTACCCGGTTCCCATTCACCTCCAGGGCGCGTTCGCGTCTCATGGGCACAAGAAGGGCGATTTCCCCGTGGCCGAAAAAGCCGCCGACGAAATGCTCTCGCTGCCGATTTACCCGGAGCTCACCTAGGCGCAGCAGGAAGAGGTCGTGTCGAAGCTGCAGCAGGCGCTCAAAGCGGCATGATTCGAAACCTGAAGGAGCTCTACCAGTACCGGGCGCTCCTTTGGAGTTTGACCGCCCGCGAGCTCAAGGCGCGCTACCGGGCGTCGGTGCTCGGGTTCTTGTGGACCTTCTTGAACCCGACGCTGAACATGCTCGTCTACGTCTTCGTCTTCGGCGTGGTCTTGAACCAGGGCGGGCCTCGCTACCCGTACTTTCTCTTCGCCGGCCTGTTGCCGTGGATCTACTTCGCCTCCTCGGTGAGCGGCGGCACCTCGTCCATCAGCGACCGCAAAGACCTGCTGACCAAAGTGCGCTTTCCGGCTCAGGTGCTGCCGGCCACGGTGGTGGCCACCAACCTGGCCAACTTCGTGCTCTCGCTGCCGCTGCTCATCGCGCTGGGCATGTTGTTCGGCGACGTGCCCACCTGGCACTTCGTGCTCCTGATTCCGGTGATGGCGCTGCAGACGTTCTTCACCCTCGCGCTGACCTACCTGCTCTCTGCGTTGAACGTGGCGTTCCGCGACCTCCAGTACGTGGTGCAGAACATCATTCAGATGTTGTTCTTCCTCACCCCGGTCTTGTGGAAGGTGGAGACCGTCCCAGAAAAATGGCGCGCCTGGTTGATGTACGGGAACCCGCTGGCGAGCGTGATGGTGGCCTACCGCGACGTGCTGTACGACCACCGCGCGCCCGAGGCCGGGCCGCTCTTGTCGTTGGCGCTGGTGTCGCTGGTCCTGTTGTGGGGCGCCAGCCTGGTGTTTGAGAGCCGGCGGGAAGAATTCGCGGAGTTGGTGTGATGCCGGTCGCCATCGCCCTCAAGAACGTGAGCAAGTCGTTCAAGAAGCGCGTGGTGCGCCGCGAGTACACCACGCTCAAGACGGAGTTCATCGCGCTGCTCACCGGGCGCCGCAAGGAAGACCCTCCCGCCACGCACATCGAGGTGTTGAAGCCCCTCTCACTCGAAATTCCGGCGGGCGCGACCTACGGCATCATCGGGCGAAATGGCTCGGGCAAGAGCACGCTGCTCAAGCTGATCACCGGCATCTATTCGACGAGCTCGGGCGAAGTGAAGGTGAACGGGCGCATCTCCGCGCTGCTCGAACTGGGCGCTGGGTTCCACCCTGACTTCACCGGCCGCGAGAACATCTTTATCAACGGCATCATCCTCGGCATGAGCCGCGCCGACCTGAAAGATCGGGTGAATGAGATTATTCAGTTCGCCGAGCTGGGCGACTACATCGACGAACCGATTCGCACCTACTCCAGCGGAATGTTCATGCGCCTGGCGTTCGCCGTGGCCACGCACGTCGACCCCGAGATTCTGATCGTGGACGAAATTCTGTCCGTGGGTGACGACCACTTTCAGCGCAAGTCGATGAACAAGATGTTGGAGTTCAAGAAGGCCGGGAAGACCATCGTGCTGGTGACGCACGACCTCGGCCTCGTTCGCCAGTGGTGCGATTGCGCCGCGTGGATTGACGGCGGTCGAATCCGACTCATCGGCGAGCCGGGGCACGTGGTCGAGTCCTACCGCGCCGCCGTGGCCCAGGCCGAAGCCGACGCGCGCTCTGGTGGCTCGTCGCCGCTCGATTCCCCCGGCCTCGAGCTCCCGGCGGTGGCCGCCCCGAAGGCGCCCGAGTACAAGGGCCCCTGCCAGGTGACGCGGCTTCGCATCCTCAACAAGGACCTCGCGCCGGCCACGCGCGTCTCGCCGGAAGACGCCGTCACCATCGAACTTTCATACGAGAACGCGGCGACCCACGCCCCGGCGTTCCGGGTCGGCATCGAGAAAGACGGCCTCGTGCTCTTCGGCGACACCTTCACCCCCGGAGAATTGCAGCAGGGGCCGGGGCGCGTTTCGCTCTCGCTCAATCGCGTCGGGCTCGGCGAGGGCTCCTACAGCATCGTGGCCTCGGTGGATGATGGCGCGGCGCCGTCGCGGGCCGAGTTCGCGGTGGAGGGCACCGATTGGGGGTCGGGGCTGTTGCGCCCCATTCGCACCTGGAGCCAGGCGACCCCTGCGTCGAACGCATGAGCGGCTGGGACAACCTCTACCAGCGCTGGCTGTCGGGGCCCTACGCGAGCGCGAAGAAGAAGAACCCTGAGCGCGCTCCGCGCTTCGTCACCTCCAGCGACATCGTGCGAGAGCCGGTGTCCGGGCCGTCAGCCGCGGCGCCGCCCTACGAGGCGGCGCTGGGAATGCCGGGCGAGTTTCCGTTTACGCGCGGTGTGCAGCCCACCATGTACCGGGGCCGGTTCTGGACCATGCGGCAGTACGCCGGGTTTGGCTCGGCCACCGATGCGAACGAGCGCTACCACTACCTGCTCAAGTCGGGGCAGACGGGTCTGTCGGTGGCGTTCGATCTCCCCACGCAGATGGGGCACGACGCCGACAGCCCCCGCGCCGCGGGCGAGGTGGGCAAGGTAGGCGTGAGCATCGGCTCGGTGCGCGACATGGAGGTGCTGCTCAAGGGCCTCCCGCTCGAGAAGATTTCGACCTCGATGACCATCAACGCCACCGGGCCGATTCTGCTCTGCTTGTACGCGGCGGTGGCCGAACGTCGAGGCGTTCCGTTGAGCGCGCTGTCGGGCACGATTCAGAACGACATTCTGAAGGAGTACATCGCGCGCGGGACGTACATCTACCCGCCGGCTCCCAGCATGCGCCTGGTGACCGACGTGTTCGCCTTCACCCGCACGCACCTGCCGCAGTGGAACCCCATCTCCATTTCCGGGTACCACATTCGCGAAGCGGGCTCGACGGCCGTGCAGGAGGTCGCCTTCACCCTCGCCGACGGCATCGCCTACGTCGAGGCCGCGCTCAAGGCGGGCCTCGGCGTGGATGAGTTCGCGCCACGGCTCTCATTCTTCTTCAACGTGCACAACGACTTCCTCGAGGAGGTCGCCAAGTTCCGCGCCGCGCGCCGGCTGTGGGCCAGAATCATGAAGGAGCGGTTCGGCGCCAAAGACCCCAGGTCGATGATGCTCCGGTTCCACGCCCAGACGGCCGGGTCCACGCTCACCGCGCAGCAGCCACTCAACAACGTGGTTCGTGTCTCCCTTCAGGGCCTCGCGGCCGTGCTGGGCGGCTGCCAGTCGCTCCACACCAACTCCTGGGACGAGGCGCTCGCGCTCCCGTCGCAAGACGCCGCGCGCCTGGCGCTGCGCACGCAGCAGATCATCGCCTACGAGACCGGCGTGGCCGACGCGATTGACCCGCTCGGCGGCTCCTTTCACCTCGAGCAACTCACGGACGAAATTGAAGCCCGGGCCGTCGCGCTCATCGCCCGCATCGACGACGCGGGTGGCATGTTGCGCGCGATTGAGAAGGGGTTCCCCCAGAGCGAAATTCAGAACGCCGCCTACGAGGCGCAGCGCCGACTGGAAACCAAAGCGGCGGTGACCGTGGGCGTGAACGAATTCGTGGTTGAAGAGTCGCGGCCTGAAGGCCTGCTCAAAGTCGACGCGGCCGTCGAAGCCGCCCAGAGGACGTCGCTGGCGGAGCTTCGGAAGACCCGCTCCAACGAAGCGGTGCAACGGACGGTGAGCGCGCTCAAGCGGGCCGCGGGTGGAACCGACAACCTGATTCCGCTCATGTTCGAGGCGGTGAAAGCCGAAGCGACCCTGGGGGAAATCTCCAACGCGCTCCGCGAAGTCTTCGGAGAGCACCGCGAGACGCTGGTCGTTTGACCCGTTACTGCTGCGGGGCGGAGGGCGGCGGTCCCGAGGGCGCGCCGTCTTTCCACTCGGCCTTGTCGAGCTCGGGCGGAACTCCGGGCGACTCCACGGGTTCCACGGGGCGCAGGCCCCAGAGGAACCCGAGCTTGACGGTGAAGAGGAAGGCGCCGGCTCGAGCTCCGAGGAAGCTCACCACCCCGCTCGTGCCCGGTGCGCCGCCCGCCACCGCGGCGAGCAGGTCGGCCTGGGGCATCAAGGCGAAATCGTCACCGATGCGAAACGCGTAGCCGATGTTCCCGCCCAGCGCGACGAGGTCGATGGCACCGAACCCGCCGCCGAAGAAGAGCAGGTTGTACAGCCGTGGCCCGAACACGAACTGGTCGCCCCCGCTGGTCTTCAAGCCGAACAGAATCGGGAGCGATGCACTGGTCACGCCCAGCGCCACGCCGGCGAACGCGACCATGAGGTGCGCCTCGGGCGCGATGGAGATGGCCAGGGTCCGGCTCGAGGGGTCGGTGAGCAGGAACTTCGCGTTCACCCCGACGCCCGACGTGCTGAGCGAGCCGCCCAGGTCAATCCAGTCGGTCATTCCGTGCCTGACGGTCAAGCCGACATCGGGGTACCCGACGAACGGAACGGCCGACGCGCCCCCGGTGGCGAGCATTCCGTAGAACCCGGCTTCACCCGCGACCTGCGTCCGACCATCACCGACGGTGTCGGCGAGCTGGGCCGCGCCCATGGAGATGCACCCCAGGGTCGGCGCCACCACCACCACCGCCGCCAGCTGTGACCAACGCGCCATGTTCGAGTCTCCCCCGCCGCCTCATGGTCGAGCGCGGCGCACGAGGCAACCGCGACGTCGAAGCTGTCACGGTTTTCGAACAGGTTGCGCTAGTGTCGGCGGCTTCCATGAGCGACACCCCGAGTCAGGTCTTCGTGCGGAACGAGCAGGGCAAGCACATGGGGCCCATCGACATCACCACCCTGGGAATGGTGCTGGGCACCGGCGCCTACCGCGGGAAGCTGCTCGTGTCGGTCGATGGGGTGAACTTCGTCTGGCCGGGAATGATTCCCGGTGTGCGCGACATCTTTCCCAAGGAGATGTGGGGCGAGGGTGAGCTCCCGCCGCCGCGCATGAGCCCGCCCGGGGCGCCGGCCGGCCCGCGTCCCTCCGCGCCCGCGCCCCATGCGCCCGTCTTCGGCGAGGTGCCCGAGACGCTTCCCGCCGAGGGTGAGCTCAAGTCGGTATCGCCTATTTCGCTCTACTACCTGGCGGCTTCGACGGACGCGACGGGGCGGTTCGTCTTCACGCTTGCGGATCGCACGGTGGAGATTCACTTCAAGAAGGGCGCTCCCGAAATCGTCGAGTCGACCCATCGCGACGATTCCCTGCCTGCGTTCCTCGAGAAGAACATGCTGGCCTCGAAAGACCAGATTCAGAAAGCCGAGGCGGAGAAGGCGCGCTTTGGTGGCGACCTGCTGCCGGCGCTGTTCGCGCTGGGCGTGCTCAACCCTTCGAGTGCGCTTCCGGCCATCATGCAGCGCTCCGGTGGCATTCTCCTGCGGGCGCTGTCGGCCGAGCAGGGAAAGTTCACCTTCACCCCGGGTGACCCGCCGCCGGGAAAATCCATGCCCATGGGCAACAAGTGGGGCGTGCTCCTGGAGCAGGTTCGGAAATTGCCCGCCGCTGAATTCCGGCGTCGCCTCGCCAACGAGATGGACCTCCCCATCATGAAGGGGACCAGCAAGATTCAGATTACCGACCTCAAGCTGACGCCTCAAGAAGCGCGCGCGTACTCGCACTTCGACGGCGTCAAATCGCTGGCGCAGCTGTGCGCGGCCATGCCCGGTGACGCCGACCACATCGTGCGCACGGCCTACGTCTGCTACTGCGTCGAGCTCGCGTCGTTCGCGGCCGTGCGCGTGCCTCCCCCGAAGATGCCTGCCGCGGCCCCTGCCGTTCCACCGCCAGCGGTCAGCCCGCCCGCCGCGGCCGCCGCACCTCCCCCGGCCGCCGCC
>CAZFXD010000069.1:0-19856 GCA_964522795.1 uncultured Myxococcaceae bacterium | reverse complement strand
TTCATCTCGGCATCGATGGCGCGGGCCACGACGTCGCGCGGCGCCAGTTCGGCTGACGCGTGATAGCGCTTCATGAACCGCTCGCCGGTCGACCGCAGGCGCAGCAGGCCACCCTCGCCGCGCAGGGCCTCACTGATGAGAAAGTTCTTCGCTTCGGGGTGAAACAGGCAGGTCGGGTGAAACTGGTAGAACTCCATGTTCGCGATTTGCGCACCCGCTCGGTACGCCATGGCCACGCCGTCGCCGGTCGCGACGTCGGGGTTGGTCGTGTACAGGTACACCTTCCCCGCGCCGCCCGTGGCGAGCACCGTCACCTTGCCGCGAAACGTCTCGACCTGGCCTGAGGGCGTGAGCGCGTACGCGCCCAGGCAGCGGCCGGAGCCGGCGCGGTCCACCACCAGATCAATCGCCGCGGTGTCGGGGAAGAACGAGATGCGGCTGGTGTCGTCGCAGGCCGCGAGCAGGGTGCGCTCCACCTCGCGCCCGGTGATGTCTCCGGCGTGGACGATGCGGCGGCGGGAGTGCCCGCCTTCACGGGTGAGGTCGAAGTCGCCCGACGCCTTGCGGTTGAAGGTGGCGCCGAGGTCGATGAGGGCGCGGAGGCGCTCCGGGCCTTCCCGCACCGTCACCTCCACGGCGTCCCGGTGACAGAGGCCGGCGCCGGCCACCAGGGTGTCTTCGATGTGCTGCTCGTACGAGTCGTCGCTGGCCAGGACCGAGGCGATGCCACCCTGGGCGTAGGTGGTGTTGCACTCGTCGCGGTTCCGCTTGGTCAGCACCGCCACCGTGCCGTGTTTGCTGGCCTCGAGCGCGAAGGAGAGGCCGGCGACGCCCCCGCCAATGACCAGGAAGTCGAAGGTGTGCGACATGCGCGCAAACTAGCGCAGCAGGTTGCACAAAGCCCCGCGGGAAATTGAGCAGAGGGAGGGGGTAGGGCTACCATGAAGCGGCGTATGCGGCTTCTGCTGTTCGGGGTGATGTGCGTGTCGGTGCAGGCCTCAGCGGGCGGCATCTACAAGTACATCGAACCCGATGGGACCATCGTCTACACCAACGTGCCCGGGGGGCAGGCCCGGTCGCGCGCGCGCCGCGGCGACGCGGATTCCCGGCCCACGCCCGCTCCGCCGCCGTCGCCCAAGCCCAGCTCCGAAGGCTCAGCGGCGATGTCGCGTTTTGACGACCTGATTACGGACGCCGCGCTGCGGTACCGCATGCCGGTGCACCTGGTTCGCGCGGTGATGCACGTGGAGTCGAACTTCGACCCCACAGCCGTCTCCCACGTGGGGGCCTCGGGGTTGATGCAGTTGATGCCCAAGACCGCCGAGACGATGTACGTGAAGGACATCTTCGACGTGAAGCAGAACATCGAAGGTGGCGTGCGGTACCTGCGCGTGCTGGCCAACGAGTTCGACGGTGACATGGTGAAGATGGTCGCGGCCTACAACGCAGGGCCCGATGCGGTGCGCAAGTACAAGGGTGAGGTCCCTCCCTACCCGGAAACACAGGCGTACGTGAGGAAGGTGCTCGCCCTGTATTTCGAGTACAAACGCCAGGCAGATGAGCAGCAGAAGCCGGCCAAGAGGTAACGAACGCCCATGACCACCGCCGTGCCCGGAGCGACGCAGGCTCCTGACGACCATTTCTTCGAGTCGCTCTACGCGGGCGGCGAGCTGCTGGCGGCCGGGCGCGTGGAGGAAGCACGGGCCCACCTCGAGGTGGCCTACTCGCTGCAGCCGCAGAACGAGAAGGCGCAGAACCTGCTCGGCCTGGCCTACTTCAAGCTGGGGCGCTTTCCCGAAGCCGCGGCGGTCTACGAGAAGCTGGTGAACGACAATCCGGTCGACGCCACGCTGCGGGTGAACCTGGGCCTCGTCTTCCTCAAGACCAACGAGCTGGAGCGGGCGGTGCGGGAGTTCGAGACCGCCACTGACCTGCAGCCGGAGCACAAGAAGGCGCACAACTACCTCGGCCTGTCGCTGGCGCAGCTCGGCTATTACGAGTCGGCGCGCGATCACTTCCGTGCGGCCGGCTCGGACGCCATGGCCGAGAAGATGCAGCGCGCGATGGACGCGGCGGCGCCTGCGCCCGCCACGGTGCCCATCGTGGGGCCGGCGCCGAGCGCGCCCCGGCCGCCCATGCCTGACCCGCACCCCACGGTGCGACCGGTCGAGCGCGTCGAGGCGTACACCGACATTCACGTGGAGGACACCGGGGCTCCCCCGCCGCCCAGCGCGTCGGTGGAGGCCATGCCGGTGGTGGTGGCCGAGGTCGCGGTTGAAGTGGTGCCCGCGGCGGCCGCCGACGGTGGGGGTGAGTCGCTGCCGAGCGTGGTGGTGGACGCGTCCGTGGCGAGCGACGCTGCGTATGTCGACGTCGACGTCACAGGAACGTCCGAGCCCGCCGTGGCCGCGGCGCCCGCGCCCACGCCAGCCGAGTTTCTGTCCAGCAACTGGGGCGAGCAGCTCCCCGGTCAGCCGGCGGGCGGTGCGTCAGCGCCGGTTCCCGCCGTGGAGGCCTCCTCACCCGAGGACGAGGTGCAATTCACCGACGACGGCGCGACCGCCGCGGCCGAGATGCAGCAGGCCGCGTGGTCTCGGTCCGAAGCCGCCGAGCCGACCGATGCCCAGAGCGCGACGGTCGACGGAGCTCCGGCCGAGACGTACGGCGCGGCCTACACGGAGTCGTACGCTCCCGCGGCGGACGGCACCGTCGCGTCGGCTGAGGCCTACGCGGCCGCCGAGGGTTACGGCGCGACCAACGACGGGTACGCGGCCGAGGGCGCTCCAGCCGACGCTGACGCGTACGCCGCCGCCGATGGCTCGTACGCGCAGCCCACGGAAGACGCAGCGATGGCCGCGCCCATGCCGGTGGCCGATGCCGAGACTGACTTTGGCGGTGTGGCGGAGTCTTCCCAGTTCGCGCAGCCCGAGCAGGTGATGACCGAGCCTCTGCCCATGGCCGACGCGCTGAGCGCGACCGTGGCGGCGGTGGCCACCCAGGCCGTGCAGGCGGTGGTGGCGCAGCTCCAGATGTCGTCGAGCGATCCGGTCTCGCCGGCTCCTGCTGCCGTGGCGACGGAGCCCGACGACGACGCGTTGTCCGCGGCGTTCGCCGAAGGTCCCGGCGCCGTGGAGGAAGAAGCGCCGGCGATCGCCGCAGCACCGGTGCCGACCGCGCCCATGGAAGCGGCGCCGCCGCGCGCCGCCGTCCCGCCGCCGTCCGAGCCCTTCATCCCCGAGCCCCGGCCGAGCCCGCAGATCAACATCGAAGTCTCCATGGCCGACGACGCCGACGACGACGAGGTGCCGTCCGAGCGCCCGACACCGCCCGACGCGGGCATGAAGCGACCGGGCGCAGTGTCGTCCGGGGCTTCGGCTCCGGTGGTCGTCCCCGAGCCGTTGCACCGCGTGGCCCTGGACCCGGGCTTCATGCCGATGGAGACGGCGCGCCTGCACGAGGCGGGTCCACAGCTGGCGCTCACCGAGACGGACGGCGACGGGCCATTCCACCTCGGGGCCGACGGCGTGGCGCTCCGGGTGAAGGGCGAGATGATGGCCCGTCTGTCGGGCCTGGTGGCGGTGGTGGGCGAGATTGACGTGAAGCCCGAGTTCCGGCGCTCCCGTGGGCGCGCGACCAACGTGCCGTTCGGCGAAGGTCCGATTCAGATGCAGCGCATCAGCGGCCAGGGCGTGCTGTACCTGGAGCCGGGCAAAGGCCGCTTCGTGGCGCTCGAGCTTTCGGACGAAGGCGCGTACTTCAAGGAAGATCACGTTTGGGCGTTCGAGGAGACGGTCTCGTACGAGAACGCTCGGCTGTCGGGCGGCGCGTCGTCGTTCGACGTGGTGCACCTGGCGGGCACGGGCTGCGTGCTGCTCAAGGTGGACACGACGCTGAAGTCGATGGCCATTCCCGGCCAGAAGCCGATCGTGGTGCCGCTGGCGCGCCTTTTAGGGTGGCACGGGCGAGCCTCGCCGCGGCTGCTCGCGTTTGGCGGGCAGGGCGCGGTGGAGCTCTCAGGCGAAGGTGGCGCGTTGTTGATGGCGCCGGGGTAGCCACAGGTGGACGCGGACAAGGCGGCGCGAAAGAAGGCCAAGCACGAGCAGCGCGAAGCCAGGCGCGCCGCGCGCGCCGAGCGAAAGTACCGCCGCAAGAACTCCATTCTGATCAAAGAGCTGTGGAACCTCCCCAACGTGCTCTCGATGGGGCGAATCGCCGTCATTCCCCTGTTCGTGTGGCTTACCTACGACGCGGACCCGCTC
This sequence comes from uncultured Myxococcaceae bacterium, assembly GCA_964522795.1. Lineage (GTDB taxonomy): Bacteria > Myxococcota > Myxococcia > Myxococcales > Myxococcaceae > CAZFXD01. Next base: position 15,597 of record CAZFXD010000069.1, on the reverse strand, counting down.
TCGTCGATGTGGGCGGCGCTGGTCTTCGGGCTGGCCGCGGCGACCGATGTGATCGACGGCTTCATCGCGCGCCGGTGGAACATGATTACGGTGACGGGGAAGCTGCTCGACCCTCTCGCCGATAAGCTGATGGTCTCGGCGGCGCTGGTGATGATGACGCGGCTGGGGCGAGTGCCGGCGTGGGTGGTGATTGTGCTGCTCTCCCGCGAGCTGATGGTGAGCGGGCTGCGGCAGATCGCCGCCAGTGAAGGCCTGGTCATCTCCGCCGGGCAAGAAGGCAAGTGGAAGACGTCGCTGCAGGTGGTGGGGCTGATTCTGCTCTGCACGCACTACACCCACGACATCAACTTCGGGTTCGCCACGTACCCGGTGGACTGCAACCTGGTGGGGAAGATCTTCGTCTACCTCTCGACGTTCTTCTCCGTGCTGAGCGCGGGCGGGTATTTCCGCGCGTTCTTCAAGACCCTCTCAGGCCCCGGAAACACTTCGGGCTCGGCCGCGTAGCGTCGGCGCATGGCGCTCGGGCCTCGGCGTGAGGTGCCTCGGAGCCGGTGGCTCTTCATCGGCCTCGTGTTCTTCAACCTGGCGCTGTTCCTTCCGGGCTACCTGTTTCAGGACACGCGCCCGTCGTTCTGGCCGTTCTTTCCCAAAGAGCACCCGCACGGGGCGTATGGGTTCGACCTCCGCAGCGTGGTGGAATACCTGAAGGCGCTCTTCATCCGCCGCGCGAACCTGGACATCTTCCGCGTCTCGTTCGAGTTCGTGCTGATGCTGGGGGTGACGACGCTGGCGGCCGGAACGCGGTTGCGCACGGTAGTGCGGCTCTGCTGCGTGGCCCTGTACGCCTTTCTGGCCGTCTTTCTTTCGTACCAATACGCCTTCGAGCAGTTCACGCATCGACCGCCGGCGCTGGTGGAGGACTGGCGGCTCCTCTTGAACCTCCTCCATTTCCTCGAAGATGGGGCGTCCTCCGAGATCCTGCGGCTGGTGGCGGCCGTCGCGGTGGGGAGCCTGGTGCTGCTGGTGCTCCTCTGGCGCTTCTTCGGCGCCTTCGAACGCTGGGTCTCACAGGGGACCTCCGCGGCGCGGGGGTTGCTGTCGGTGGCGTGCATGGGGTGGTGCGCGGGCTCGGTCATCTGGTTCGGGGTGGAGCGGGATGATCCGGTGGTGCGGCTGCACTTCCGCCGTGTGTTCGACAACGTGGCCGCCTCGATGGACCGGCTGGCGGACCAGGGGGCGTTGGCCTCCACGCCCGCGGACCGCCGGTACGACGTGATGAATCAAGTGAAGCTCACCCGCCGCCCCAACGTGTACCTGTTGATGGTCGAGGCCTACGGTGAGGTGCTCAACGCGTGTGACTTCGCACCGGCCTATCAGTCGTTGATGGCGCGGGTGGGGGAGCAGCTGGGGGCGAAGGGGTTTCACGCGGCGTCGGCGTACAGCGAGGCGCCGGTGCGGGGTGGGCTCTCGTGGTTCAGCATCGCCACGGTGGAGACGGGCATGCGCATCGACCGCCACCACACGTACAACTTCCTGCAGAACGTGGGCGCGCACATTCCCACCATCACCAGCTTCTTTCGCGAGCAGGGGTACGAAACCCTCGCCCTGCAGCCGGCGCTGATCGAGCGGGTGGGGTTGAATCGATTCGATCTCTACGGGCACCGCACGGTCATCGGCGGAAACGACCTCGAGTACCACGGCGTGAGCTGGGGCTTCGGGACCGTGCCGGACCAATACTCCGTCGGGTTCTTCAAGGAGCGCGTGCTGGCGAAGGCCACGCCGCCGTACTTCATGTTCTTCATGTCGGTCTCCACACACTACAACTGGCCCACGCCGCTCCCCTTCGTCGCTGATTGGCGGGTGCTGGGGCGGCCGGAGTCTGGGTGGGACACGCCGGGGCAGCCGAGGCCGGAAATCGCGCACGCCGAGGAGATTGGCGCCGACATCCGCAAGGCCTACTTCCGGAACGTGGCGTATGAGTGGCGGGTGCTGATGGACCTGATCGAGTCCGACCCGACGGACGACGCGGTGTTCCTGGTGGTGGGAGACCATCAGCCGAAGATGTTCTGCGAGCCGTGGGACAAATCAGCCAACACGCCGGTGCACGTGATCTCCAAAGACGCGGCCCTGGTGCAGAGCTTTGAGTCGGCCGGTTTCCAGCCGGGCCCCTATGCGGCGGCGGGCGCAGGGCAGGTGCTCAAGCACGAAGGGCTCTTCTCGCTGCTCGTCTCGCGCCTGGCAGCCGGGCGCAGCACGATGCCTGAAGGCGTGGCCCCGCCCGCGTATTTCCCGGACGGCATCGGCCACGGCGGGTTGATGCGCTGACGCTAGACCGTGCGGCTGAAGATCTGCCGGCCGGGCGCCTGCCGGGCCAACCGTGCGTCGAGGGCCATGCAGATGTTCCGCACGAACGGGCGGCCCGCTTCGGTCACCTTGATGCCGGAGTCGGTGAAGTCGAGCAGGCCGTCCTTGCGCAGCTCGGACAGCCGGGAGGGCATCTCCTTCAGGTAGGGCGTGCTGTCCTTCTGCCAGTCGGCCTCGAAGCGGGTCATCACGTCGAGGATGTGGCGGCGCAGCACCAGGTCCTCCGAGTCGAGAATGTGGCCGCGCGCGATGGGCAGTTCACCCTTGGCGATCTTCGCCGCCCACTCGGGCACCGTCTTCTCGTTCTGGGCGTAGGCCGTCCACGTGTCGCCGATGGACGAAACGCCCAGCCCGAAGATCGGCATCGTGCTGCGCTCGGTGTAGCCCATGAAGTTCCGGTGGAGCTTGCCCTGCTTGGCCGCGCGCAGGAGCCCGTCGCCCTCGAGGCCGAAGTGATCGAGCCCGATCTCCACGTACCCCGCGCGGGCCAACTCGGCGCGGCCGGTCTCGTAGAGGGAGCGCTTCTCCGGGCCCGCGGGCACGTCGGAGTCCTGGAACTTTCGCATCACCGTCTTCAGCCACGGAATGTGCGCGTAGCCGTAGAACGCGATGCGCTCGGGCCGCAGGGCCATCACCGCCTTCATGGTGTCGACGATGCTCTTGTTGGTCTGCTTGGGCAGGCCGTAGATGAGGTCGAAGTTCACGCTGTCGAAGCCCAGCGCGCGCGCGTCTTCGGTCACCTTGCGTACTTCCTCCACCGTCTGGTGGCGATTGACCGACGCCTGCACCACGGGGTCGAAGTCCTGAATCCCCAGCGAGATGCGGGTGAAGCCGAGCTTCGCCAACACCTCGAGCTGATCTCTCGTCGTGACTCGCGGGTCGACCTCGATCGACAGCTCCGCGTCGTCGGGAATGCTGGCCGCGCCCAATACGCCGGTGAGCATGCGATCCAGCTGCGACGCCGAGAGGAAGGTGGGGGTGCCGCCGCCGATGTGCACCTCGTCCAGCCGCACCCGGCCCACGCGCGCGGTGTACAGGCTCCACTCGGCGAGGATGTTGTCGATGTACGGATCGCTCACCGACTTGTCGCGGGTAATGAACGTGTTGCAGCCGCAGTAGTGGCACATGCTGCGGCAGAACGGCACGTGCACGTAGAGCGACGCGCCCTCGTTGGCCGCCTTGCTCCGCGCCACCGCGCGCTCGAGGTGCTCCATCCACTGGGCGCCGGTGGGGGCCTCGGTCCAGTACGGAACCGTGGGGTAGCTGGTGTACCGCGGGCCCGGCACGTCGTACTTCGCCAACAGTTCGGTGGTTGTCATGCGGCACCTCGAGGCAGCGTGGGACGGGCTTCGGTCCGTCGAACAATCTCGGTCAGGGTTTCGATGAACTGGGGGTCGTCGTTGAGCGCGGGCACGACCTTCAGCTCCACGCCGCCCGCCGCCTTGAAGGTGTCGCGGGCCCGAATGCCGATCTCTTCCAGCGTCTCCAGGCAGTCGGCCACGAACGAGGGGCAGGCGATGGCGACTCGGGTCACGCCCGACCTGGCCAGCGCAGCGAGGGTCTCATCGGTGAAGGGGCTGAGCCACGCCGCGCCCTTGAGCCGGGACTGGAACGAGGTGGAGTACGCCGTGAGACCGGCCGCCTTCGCGATGCCGTCGGACGTCGTGTAGCACTGCGAGCGGTAGCACTGGCCGTGCGGCTGGCCTTCGGGCGGGCAAACCTCGGGTTGGCCTTGAAGCCCCGCGCACGCCTGCGTGCACTGCCGCTTCACCTGGCGCACCGGCAGCCCGTGGTAGCTGAAGAGCACGTGCAGGGCGTCGATGGCCTTCACCGCGTCTTTCACCCGGCGCGCGTAGGCCTCGAGAAACCCCGGCTGGGCGAAGAAGGGCTCCACGAAGGAGACGTTCATGTCGTCGGAGTACTTCGCCACCGCGAGCTCGGTGGTGCCGGTGGTGGCCTCGGCGTACTGCGGGTAGAGCGGCACCACGGTGACGTCGGTGATGCCCTGGGCCCGCAGCACCGCGAAGGCGGCGCGAATCGACGGCGTCCCATAGCGCATGGCCAGCTCCACCGGGGTCCCCGGGAGGTGCTTCGCCAGCTCCCGCGTCTGCGCCTGGGAGTTGAGGAGCAGCGGTGAGCCCTCGGGCGTCCAGATCTGCTGGTAGGCGTGCGCGCTCTTCTTCGGGCGAAAGGGGAGGATGATGAGGTTGAGCAGCAGCCAGCGGAAGATGGCCGGCAGGTCGATGACCTTGGGGTCCCCCAGAAACTCCGCCAGGTACTTTCGGACCGCCCTGGGGGTCGGCTCTTCGGGCGTGCCCACGTTGATCAGCACCACGCCACGCTTCTTCCTCGGCGCGGCCACTCCCACGGGGTTGGCGACGGGCGCGTTCATTGGCGTTTGAACAGGTAGCCGCGGCCGCGGACGGTGAGAATGTGCGTCGGCTCTTCGGGGTTCACCTCGAACAGGCGGCGGAGCCGGAGCACGAAGTTGTCGATGGTTCGGTCCGTGGGAAACGCGTCCATGCCCCAGACCTCTTCGAGGATGTCGGCGCGCGAGAGCACCCGGTCGTCGCTCTTGGCGAACAGCTCCATCAGGCGCAGCTCTTTGTCGGAGAGGGTGACTTCGCCCTCATTGGTGAGCGCCCGGCCGGTGTCGAAGCGGATCCAGAACTTGCCCAGCTGCAGCTCGCGCGGGGCGTTGGCCACCTTGCCCGAGGAGCGGCGGAGGAGCGAGCGGAGCCGGGCCAGCAGCTCCTGCACGTCGAACGGCTTGGTCAGGTAGTCGTCGGCGCCACAGTCCAGCCCGCGCACCCGCGCCTGCACCTCGGAGCGCGCCGTGAGCATCAAGATGGGAATGGAGAGCCCCGCGTCGCGCGCCTGGCGCACCAGCACGAAGCCTTCGCCGCCGGGGAGCATCACGTCCACCACCGCGAGGTCGACGCCCCCCGCGGCCAGCGCCTTCTCTCCGTCCTTGAAGGTGCCGGCGGTGGTGACTTCGTACCCCGCGTGCTTCAGGTTCATCACGACCAGGTCGCGCACGAGCGGTTCGTCTTCGATGAGGAGCACCCGGTCAGCCACGGGCCACCTCCTCCGCCGCGGCACGAGGCGCCGAGCGCGCGAGCGGCAGTTCGAACACGAAGGTGCTGCCCTGACCGGTGCCGGGGCTGGAGGCGGTGAGGCTCCCGTTCATCTTCCGGGCGAGCTGGCGGGCGATGTACAGGCCCAGCCCGCTGCCGTGTGCCGCGCCGCTGCCCGGCTCACGCTCGAACGGCTCGAAGAGGCGCTCGGCGTGCGAGGGCTCGAACCCCTGACCCTGGTCGCGCACCTCGAGCCGCCAGCGGTTGCCCACCACCGCCTCGTGCAGCTCGACCTTGTCGCCGCCGTACTTGCGGGCGATGTCGAGGAGGTTCTCCAGCACCACCCGCACGCCGTCAGGGTCACACGTCACGCTCACCGCCTCACGTTTCGCCCAGGTGGCTTCGGCGTGTCCCGAGGTCTGCTGGCGGTGGTTGAGAATCTCCCCCACCAGGTGCGCGGTGGGCATCGCTTCCAGCTTCGCCTGCTTCCGGGCCACGGAGCGTTGATAGGCCAGAATGGTCTCCACCAGGTGCTCCAGGCGATCGCACTCGGAGATGCCCCGCTCGAACATGGCGTGCTTCTGATCTTCTGGCACCACGCCGGAGTCGAGGCTCTGCAACAGCATGCGAACGCCTGCCAGCGGGGTCTTCAGCTGGTGCGAGGTGAGCTGCAGCATGGTGCGCATGCGGCGATTTTCCGCGGCCCGCTGCCGGGCCACGGTGAACAGGCCCAGCATCATCACCACGAAGAGAAAGACGGCGGTGGCGGTCTCTCCGGTGATCATGAAGAGGTACCGCTCGGTGGTGCGGTCCACCTCGGCCAGCTTCAGCGCCCTCGTGGCGGCGTCGGGCACCATCTCGGCGTGGACGCGCATCAAGGTGTCCATGGCGAAGATGTTCCGGCGCACCAGCACCGACCACCACGCCATCAGCGGCATCACCGCGAACACAGCTCCGCCAAACGTGAGCACGTCGAGGTTGCGGACGAACCACTGTTTGACGGTGTTCCAGGTCATGACGCGGCGAAGGCCTCGACGAGCTGCGTGGCGTGCTCGGGGGTGTGGGCCGAGCAGAGGAACCCGACTTCGTACGCCGAGGGCGGCACGTACAGGCCGCGCTCGAGCCACGCTTGATATCGCGAGCGGAAGCCCTTGATGGCGGTTTCTGAGATCTGCTCGGCCTGGGTGGGCACGGGGCCCGCGAGGTCGAAGTAGGGCCAGAAGACGCTGCCCACCCGCACCAGGCGGAAGGACGGCGACTTCAACGCCTTGAACGCACGGTCCATCGCCTCACCCGCCGCCGCGATGCGCTGGTAGGGCGTGCCCGTGCGCAGCTCGGAGAGACACGCCACGCCCGCGGCCAGCGCCACCGGGTTTCCGGACATGGTGCCCGCCTGGTACACGCGCCCGGCCGGGGCCAGCCGGTCGATGATCGCGCCCGCGCCGCACACCGCGCCCACCGGCAACCCGCCGCCGATGATCTTCCCGAGCGTCACGAGGTCGGGCTGCACGCCGCAGACCTTTCCGTAGCCGTGGTACCCGAGGCGGAAGCCCGAGATGACCTCGTCGAACACCAGCAGCGCGCCGTGCCTGGTGGTCACCTCGCGCAGTTTCTCGAGGTACGCCTTCGTCTGAACGAGCAGGCCGTTGTTGGCGGGGAGCGGCTCGATGAACACGGCGGCGATCTCTTTGCCGTGCTTCGCGAAGATGGCGTCGAGCGCGGCCACGTCGCCCAGCGGAGCCACGAGCGTGTCAGCCGCGACCGCGGCGTTGACGCCTTCGCTGTCCGCCATGCCGAGGGTGGCGACGCCGCTGCCGGCCTTCACCAACATCGCGTCGGCGTGGCCGTGGTAGCAGCCAGAGAACTTCAGGGTCAGCTTGCGGCCGGTGTGCGCGCGGGCGAGCCGCATGGCGGTCATCACCGCCTCGGTGCCGGAGACGACGAAGCGAATGCGATCGAACGGCGCGTACGCCTCGAGAATCAGCTCGGCCAGCTTGACCTCATCGCGGTGTGGGGTGCCGAAGGCCAGCCCGTCTTTCGCGGCGCGGACCACCGCGTCCACCACGGCAGGGTGCGCGTGCCCCAGAATCAACGGTCCCCAGGCCATGCAGAAGTCGAGGTACTTGCGGCCGTCCTCGTCGTGCATCCACGCCCCTTCGGCGCGCGTCATGTAGCGGGGCGTGCCGCCCACGTGGCCGAACGCGCGCACGGGGCTGGAGACGCCGCCCGGCATCAGCTTGCGCGCACGGGCGAAGAGGGTTTCAGACGCGCCGGGTGAGCCACTCATTTGATTTCTCCTCCGAGGTGTTGGACGCCAGCGCGTCGAGTTGCTGCTGCAGCCACGCCGGCTGCGGTGAAGTCTGGGGAATCTCGCACGAGCCCGAGCGAAACCCCTTGTCTGTTTGCTGCGCCAGAAAGGCCCGGCCCTCGTCTACGAACGCGCCGAACGGGGTGGTGCAGCCCCCCTCCAGAATGCGGAGGAAGTCGCGCTCGAGGCTGGTGGCGTGGCGGGTGGCGGGGTGGTCGAGGTGCTTGAGCAGGGCCAGGATCTCCGCGTCGTCGTCGCGGCACTGCACGGCCACCGCGCCCTGGCCTGGCGCGCACACCCAGCGCCGGGGGTTGAGGCGGAAGACGCGCAGGCCCGAAAGGTCCAGCCCCAGGCGCGTCACGCCCGCCTCGGCGAGGAGCACGGCGTCGAACTGCCCCTGGCGCAGCTTCTCCACCCGGGTGGGCACGTTGCCCCGCAGCGGGGTGGAGCGGGCGAAGTCGGCGAAGTGATCAATCAGCGCCTCGCGCCGGAGCGAGCTGGACCCGATGCGAGCGCCGGCGATGAGGGGCAGGGTGTTGGGCGAGCGCTCCTGGTAGGCCTCTTCGCGCACGAGCAGGAGATCGCCCGACGGCGCGCGCGGCAGCACGGCGCCGATGGCCAGGCCCTTGGGGTTTCGCGTGGGCAGGTCCTTCAAGCTGTGCACGGCCCAGTCGATCTCCTTCTGGTGGAGCGCGGCCTCCAGCTCCTCGGTGAAGAAGCCCTTCTCCAGCGAGCCCTGGAGCCGCTCGGTCAGGTTGACGTCGCCGCGGGTGGTGATGACGCGCTCGGCGATGTGGGGGGCGTGCGCCTTGAGCAGCGACGTCACGTGGCGGGTCTGCCAGAGCGCGAGCGCGCTGCCGCGGGTGCCGACGGTGTAGGTCCTCATGGCGCGAGCTCCCGGGTCTTCTGAAGAATGGCGTGGGTGAAGGCGCCCACGGCTTTCTGCACCTTCTTCACCGTCTCCGGCGGCAGGCCTTCGAGGAGCACCGGGAGCTGTTCGCGCAGGAACGCGGTCTTCTCGGCGTCGATGGCGGCCAGCACGCGGGAGTTGCTGTTGGCGGCGAAGGAAGCCGAGAGGCGGTTCGCTGCCTCCAGCATCATCCGCTCGAGCTTCTCGCGCTCCTCCTCCGAGAGCTGCAGCTCAGGGCGGGCGAGGAGATCGTCCAGGCCCACCAGCGTCCACCCGTCGGCGCCGCGGACCTGCGCCGGCGAGCCGGCGTCGATGCACAGCCCGGGCGTCTTGCGCGGCGGCAGGTTGAGCCACGCGTGCGCTGCGCCGGTGCACACCACCAGCGCGTCGAGGGAGTTCATGCGGGCGAACAGATCTTCGGCCGTGGCCCGGCTCCAGGTGGAGACCTCGAACTCACCCGCGCCGATCAGCGAGCGCTGCATCGCCTGGCCGAACTCTCCCCGGCCCATCACGGCCACCTTGCGCGCGCCCTTCTCGTGCAGCTCGGCCCGCACCAACGTCTGAACGCCGCGGGTGTCGCTGCCGCCGCCCACGTCGCGGCGCCCGTGAATCAGCCGCTCGGCGTGCTTCCACACCTTGCGCAGGCGCCCGTCGGTGAGGCCGGCGTCATGCGCCTTCTCGAACGCGGCCAGCACCTGGCGGCCCACCGCGCCCTCGCCCTGGGCCACGGAGTCGAGGCCGGCGGCGACGCGGAAGATGTAGTGCCCCGCGGCGGCGCCCGACCGCACGTGGAGGTGCTCGGGCTGCAGCGAGGGAATGCGGGAATGGAGCGCGCCGCGAAGGAGGTTCGCCGCCCACTCGGGCTGATCGGCGGAGACGACCCACTCGGTGCGGCTGCAGGTGGAGATGCAGGCGATGCCGCCCACGTACCCGCCCTGGCGAAGCGCGAGCAGCGCCTCTTCTTCTTCGGCGAGCGAGGCCAGCTCGGCGCGAACGGTGGTGGGCGCGGTGCGCCAGGTGGCGCCGACGACGGCGATGGGAATGGCCGGAGCATTCATGCGCGCACCTCAGTCTTCGCTGCGGCGGGAGCCTTGTGGGGCCACCGTCGGGCGATGGTTTCAGCAGCCGCGAACCCGCTCATCAAGGCGTCTTTCATCGCCGCCCCGCCCAGGTAGCTGCCGGCGAGCGCGACGGGGAGCTGAGCCAGGTGCCCCTGGAGCTTCTCCAACTGCGTGGGGTGGCCGACGGGAGGCTGGAAGACGGCGCGCGGCCAGCGCACCACGCCCGCCAGCTGGCCGAAGGTGCCGCCGGTGATGCCGGTGAGCTCCGCGCCGTAGTCCGTGCAGAGCTGCTCGTCCGACAGGGCGGCGCGGTCGGGCTGCAGGGCGCCGCCGATGAAGGTGGAGAAGCGGCGCACGCCGTCGCCGAGGAGATCGCCCACGAAGAGCGTGCCCATGGCGAAGTGTTGCTCGATGGGGGCGACGAGGTAGCCGAAGCCCTGCGGGAGCCGGGACTCGCCGGGGAACCGCTCCGCCCACTGGAGGAGCGTGACGGGCGCGTAGGGGAAGGTGCGGAGGAGGGCCGACGCCTCGGGGGAGAGCGACTCGAGCAGCGGCGCGGCGGTGAACGCCTCCGTGGCGATCACCACTTCGTTGGCCACCAGCTCGAACGGGCCGTGGGGGCCCTGCGCGCTGATGCCCACGCCGTGCGGGAGCCGGCGCAGCGCGGTGACGGTGACGCCGGTGCGCGCGGTGAGCTGGGCGGCGGCGGTCTGCCCGAGGAGCGCGAAGCCTTCGCGGAAGCTGTAGAGCCCCGGGCGGGTGCCGTCTTCCGGGTGACGCAGCGCCTGCAGCGCGCCGCGCAAGATGCTGCCGTACTCCTTCTCGGCCGTGACCAGCGAGGGCATGCAGGTGGTGGCGGAGAGCCTGGTGAGATCGCCCGCGAAGACACCGGTCAACACGGCGGCGAAGAAGTGATCGACCAGCTCGCGGCCGAAGCGGCGCTCGAGGAAGGCGTCGAGCGACTCGTCGGCGCCTGTCCCGCCGCGCGAGGAGGAGAGGAAGTCTCTGGCGAGCGCGAACTTGTCCGAGAACGAGAGCGCGCCGGTGGTGAGCACCGAGAGCGGGTTGGGATGAATGGCCTCCAGCTTGCCGTTGCGCACGATGAAGCGCGCGGCAGAGCGCGGCGACAACCGCACCGCGGAGTCTTCGATGCCGAGCAGGCGCAACAACCTCCAGAACGCCGGGTGGCGGCCGTTGAAGCTCGTCGGGCCCGTGGGGAAATCTCCGTACGGGGTGGTGCGCGTCCCGGCCTTGCCGCCCAGCGTGTCGCTCTGCTCGAGGACGATGACGGCGTGCCCCTGGGCGCGCAGCTCGAGGGCGGCGGCGAGACCTCCAAGGCCCCCTCCGATGACCGCGACCTCGGTGACGTCAGCCATCGCGGACCACCTCGTCGACGAGGGCCTCCACCGTCTCGGGCGGCGTGTCTTTGTGAATGCCGTGCCCCAGGTTGAAGATGGAGAGCTTCGAGCCGCTGGTGGCGCGCATCGTGCGCAGCAGGTTGCGGGTCGCTTCGCGGGTGGCCTCGGCGCCGGCGAGGAGAATGAGGGGGTCCACGTTCCCCTGCAGGATGTGTTTGGGGTAGCGGGCGCGAGCGTCCTTCCAGTCCACGCGCCAGTCGAGGCTGAAGCCCTGCGCGCCGGTCTCTCCCAGCACGGGGAGCAGGTGCTGGCCGCCGCGGGCGTAGATCAGCACGGGCACGCCCAGCTTCGCGAGCGGCTCGGTGATGCGGCGAATCGCCGGCACGCAGAACTTCGCGTACTCCTCGCCCGAGAGCAGGCCGCCCCAGGTGTCGAAGATCTGCACCGCGTCGGCGCCGGCCTTGTGCTGCGCGGCGAGGTATTCCGCCGTGACGTCGGCCAGCGTGGCGAGCGCCTTCTGCGCCAGCGCCGGCTCTTTGTGCAGCATGACGCGCGCGGGAATGAAGTCGTCGCTGCCGCTGCCTTCGGTGATGTACGAGAAGAGCGTGAAGGGTGCTCCGGCGAACCCGAAGATGCCGGCGCGATCTTTGAGCGCCTCGCGCAGGTGACGCACCGCCTCGGGCATGAAGGCCAGGCGCTGCATCACGCCGTCGGTCTTCCACGCCGCCAGGTCCGCCGCGGTCTTCAGGGTCTTCCCGATGCGGGGGCCTTCGCCAGGCCCGAAGGTGACGTCCAGCCCGAGCGCGTCGGGAATGGTGAGGATGTCCGAGAAGACGATGGCCGCGTCGAGCTTGAAGCGGTTCATCGGCTCCAGCGCGACTCGGGTGGAGAGCTCGGGAGACTTGCACACGTCCCAGAAGCTGTGTTCCTTGCGCACGGCGCGGTAGTCGGGGAGGTATCGACCGGCCTGGCGCATCAACCAGACCGGCGGGCGATCAACGGTTTCGCCCTTCAGTGCTGCGAGGAAACGTTCGCGCGATTTCATGAGAAGCAGTCTCGGTTTTGGCGCCTTGACTTGTGTCATCACTTTGTCATCCGGCCCTCCCAGGACGCGCAAAGTGTGCACTCAATGCGGTTGAGATGGCTTCGAAGCTCACCACCTGGGTGTTGACGCGAGAGGCGGCCGACGCGGCGGCGGACGCAGAAGCGCTCGCGCGGGCCGGTGTGAAGACGGCGCTGGTGCCGTGCATCGAGTGTGTGCCGCTCCCGTGGCCCCGGTGGCCTGCGCACCCCGGCGTGCCCGTGGTGGTGCTCACCAGTCGCCGCGCAGCGCAGGGGCTTCCTCGAGGGGAGAACGTGCGCGTGGCGGCGGTGGCTCCGACGACGGCGGCGGCGCTGCGGGCGGAGGGCGTGAAGGTCGACATCGAGGCGACGGGCGGCGCGGCGGCGCTGGGGCGCGCGGTGTTTGAGGCGTGGGAGTCGGCGGGAAAACCCGCGTGGAATATTCGCTACCCCACGAGCGACGCGGGGCTGGAGTCGGAGGAGCAGCAGGCCGCGGTGAATTGGCTCGCGCGCGTCGGGCCGGTGGAGCGGCGCGTGGTGTACGAGACGCGTCGGCCGGAGGGGTTGGCGCAGTCGTTCGCGCGCGTGGTGGGAGGGCCGTGGAGCGTGGTGTTCGCGAGCCCCTCGGCGGTAGAAGCCTTTTCGGGCGCGCGGGAGGCCGAATGGCCGGCGCCGGAGCGGGTGGTGTGTTGGGGCGCGTCGACGGCCCGCGCGTGGGAGCGGTCGAAGCCCGCGGGGTGGAGCGACGCGGTGCAGGCGAAGAATTCAGCGGTGGAGACGATTCTTTCAATCAAGGAGCAGACGCCATGAAACTCAACCTTCCTGTTCGCCACCGCCGCATTCGCCGCACGCCGCAGCTGCGCTCGCTCTTCGCCGAGACGTCGGTGGGGCCGGGCGATCTGGTGCAGCCGTACTTCGTCGTGCCGGGGAAGGGCATCAAGACGGAGACGCGGCCGGGCATCGGCTTGTGGCAGGTGAGCCCCGACATGCTGCGCGAGGAAGTGACGATGCTCGCAAAGGGAGGCGTGGGCGGGGTGATGTTGTTCGGAGTGCCGGAGCAGAAGCGCGACGACGGGCAGGGGCTGGAGAAGCAACTCGAGCCGCTCAAGGTGAGCATCTCGGAGATCAAGAGCGCGGTGCCCGAGCTGCCGCTGTTCGCCGACGTGTGTTTGTGCGCGTACACCACGCACGGGCACTGCGGCCTGGTGAAGGACGGGGAGATTCAGAACGACGAGAGCGTGGCGGTGCTGGCGAACATGTCGGTGCTGCTCGGGAAGTGGGGCGTCGACTTCGTGTGCCCGTCGGACATGATGGACGGGCGCATCGGGGCCATTCGCAAGGCGCTGGACGAGAGCTCGCTCGAGCGGACGATGATTCTCTCCTACGCGATCAAGATGGCCTCGGCGTTCTACGGGCCGTTCCGCGAGGCGGCGCACTCGGCGCCGTCGTTCGGGGACCGGAAGAGCTACCAGATGCCGGCGAGCGATCGACGCGGGGCGCGGCGCGAGCTGCTGGCAGACGTGGAGGAGGGCGCGGATGCGCTGCTGGTGAAGCCGGCCATGTCCAACCTGGACTTGATTCGCGACGCGCGCGAGGCGACCGATGTGCCGCTGTTCGCGTACCAGGTGTCTGGCGAGTACGCGATGATGCGGGCGGCCGGGGACGCGGGGCTGATTGATTTCGACCGCGCGCTGGAGGAGTCGCTGATGTCGATTCGCCGCGCCGGGGCCGACGTGGTGGTCAGCTACGCCGCCCGGGCGTGGTGCCGGAAGTAGCGACAGCCTGCGCGGGCTTCTGAACGCGGCGCCGGGCGGCGTCGGTCGTGTCGTATTTGTTGCGTAAATACGGCTGGTTATGTGTGCTGGCGGCGCCGGAACTGTCGGGCGCCCCGGGCCGATAATCCCTGTGCCCCATGAAGCGCCCCCATCAATTCCTTCTCGGAGTCGTCTCCGCCACCGTGGTGTCGTGCGGGGCTGAGTTTGATGCGGCGTTGGAGGACGGTGGGGCGCGGCCTGACGCCTCGGAGGACGCCGGCCCGTCGGACGCTGGGGCGGCTGGTGACGCCGGTGGCCCGACCGATGGTGGGGCGACGACCGACGCAGGCCAACCTCGCGATGGAGGCGCCAGGCCAGACAGCGGCATGGTGGGGGACGCCGGGCGGCCACCAGACGCAGGCTCGCGGCCCGATGCGGGGACGGGAGGCACCCAGTACGTCCGGCCCTCGGGGGGCGATGACACGGCGGCGCTCGTCAACGCTGTGAAGGCCAACAGCAAAGTCATCATTGATCAGCCGCTGGTCATCAACGGCATCGTCGACCTCACCGGCGTGAGCGACAAGACCATCGAGTGGACCGGCGCCGGGGAGCTCAAGCGCACCGCGGCGCCCGGCTCGGGGAGCATCTTCGTGCTGCTCCTGCACGGGGTGACGAACGTGCACCTGATCAAACCGGTGATCACCGGCGCGTGGACGTCGTGCGCGTACAGCGCTCCGGTCGAGCACCAGCACGCGTTGCAGATCTCGGGCGGCTCGTCGTACGTGACCGTCGACGGGGGAAAGTTCAGCAACATGCCGGGCGACGGTGTCTACATCGCTGGCGCGAGCCACCACGTCACCGTCAACGCGCTCACCGTTTCGTGCGTGGGCCGCAACGCGGTGTCGAACGTGGGGTCCACCGTGGTGCGGGTGAACGGAGGGAGCTTCTCCAACGCGGGCTTGTGGATCTTCAATATCGAACCCACGGGCAGCAAGTTCGTCGACGACTACCGCGTGGAGACCCCGACGGTCGGGCCCTCGGGCTCGTATTGGCTCCTGTCCACCGGGCCCAGCTTTTCGTGCCTCGTGACCAACGTGGTCATCAATAAGCCCGTGTTCAACCGGCCCAGCAAAGCGACCAATATTCAGGCGTGCGTGGCCGCCGGAATCACCGTGAACTACTGACCGGGGGCGTCGCGCGCCGCCTTCACGAACCCACAACTCGTTCTTGACCTGTGCGAGCCGGGGAGGGTACGAAGCGCGCGCTGTCGCAGCACTGCGGGAATAGCTCAGCGGTAGAGCATCGCCTTGCCAAGGCGAGGGTCGAGAGTTCGAATCTCTTTTCCCGCTCCAATAAGCAGTAGGCTGCGGCCTACAGCACCGACCCCGGTGTTCAGGAATAGGGCTGTCTCTACGGCAGCCCTATTTCATTTTCGTTCGAGCTCTCTTGCGCGAGGACGGCCTGAACGCTGGGTTTTGTAGCGCCCTTTTGTCGGCGCATTCAACATATCGATGGAGGAATGCATGCAAGTTAAGGTCTCCGAAGACTCTGTTTTCGAACGTACGTTGGAAGTTGTCCTGGACCAAAAAACTGTGAACTCGGCCTACGACCGAGCATTCGGAAAAGCCGCCAAGCGGTTGGCCCTACCAGGATTTCGACGCGGAAAAGTTCCCCCCAACATGGCCCGCAAATATATCACCGAC
>CAZFXD010000068.1:0-19983 GCA_964522795.1 uncultured Myxococcaceae bacterium | reverse complement strand
CGGCGAGGTGAATGACTGTGGGTTGCGATTGGGGTCCGCGCCTGCGCCGGCGGTGCCCGACGCCATGTTGCAGGCCGTGTTGAGCCCGCCCGAGCCGCCGCCCTGCGTTTCGCTGGTGCAGTTGGGCGAGTTGCACTCCTTGGCGGGTTGCCCGTTGGCCCCGGGCAGTCCGCCCGCCCCGGCTGCGCCGCTGGTCGCCGGCAGCGCATCGCCGCCGCGACCTCCGACCAGGTGGTTGTTTCGCAGTTCGAGCGCAGGCGCGTTTCGTGCGTACACCGCGATTGAATTGGCGGGGGCCGCGCCCACCGCGGGCCGGGAGACCACGTCGTAGCCGCGCACCACGAAGCCGGCCACCACGGTGCGGGTGGTCAAATTCTCCGCGTTGAGGCTCCCCAGCGGACTTCCCGACGCCGGCTCCGGCGCCTCGATCAGCGTGGGGTAGAGCACCACGTCCCGCTTGGTGAAGTCGCCGCTGTACCCGCCGTACATCGACGCCCCGTTCTTCAGCACCACCTGTTCGAAGTAGCTCCCCTGGGCGACCAGGATGGTGGTCGTCGCCCCCCCGCCCAGCGCGCCCATCGCCTCGCGAATGGTCTGGAATGGTCGGCTCCTCGAGCCGTCCCCGCCTGCCGATGCCGACGCCGACACGAAGAGCGCGGTCGCGCTTGTGCCGTCGACGCCATCGCAGTTGCGATCGACGTACCGCAACCCCGCCGTCGGCCATCTGGGCGACGTGTCGGGCTCGTCGACCACCCCGGCCACCTCGGCGCACTCGCAGCCGTTGGTGTCTTCGTGGTCGACGTCGTGAAACACCGCCGTGGTGCCGCACATGCCCGCGTCGCCGCAGGAGGCCGAGGGGCCGAACTTCGCCTGACACGCCGTCGAGGTGCTGCACGCGGTGCCGCAGCGCCCCTGCACGCACGTCTCCCCCAAGGCACAGTCCCCGGCGACCACGCAGGTCTTCTGGCAGGTGCCCAGCACCCCGTCGCAGGTGCCGCCGGTCATTCCCGAACAGTCGCTGTCGGCACGGCACGAGGCGCCCAGGGGCACGGTCTCGGTGGTGCAGGTGCGAATGGCGCAGCCCGGTTTGGGGTTGGAGCTGCGGGGAAAACACGCGCCGATGGCGTGCTGCACTTTCGGGCTGTAGCGCGCAATGCAGTTGGTGGTGCAATCACCGCAGTGTTCATCGCTGTCGTAGGTGCCCGTGCCCCGCGTGTTGAGAAACGGCTCATCGGCCTGCCCGGAGCAGTCGTTGTCCAGGCCGTCGCACAGCTCGGCCGAAGTGGCGGTGGCGTCGCAGACGTCGAAGCCCGCGTCCGCGCGACACGTCTGCGAGCCCACGCAGACCGACAGGCCCGCGGTCTTCAAGCACGCGCGCACCAACCCGTCGCTCACCGCGGCGCACTGGCAGGTGTCGGCGTTGGGCACGCACAGCGGCTGGTTGTTGACCTGCCGGCAGGTGTGCCCGATGGGGCAACACCCGCGCTCGCCCACCGCGCCGGTGCAGCCGGGGTACGGAGCGTCGGCGCCGCAGGCCTGGGCGCAGAACAGGCCGGGGTCGTTGGCCACGGCGACGCAGCGATCCGACGCCACGTGACAGTCACCGTCGACGGTGCACGGCTGGCACTGGCGGGAGATGGCCGGCTCACACGTCTGCGGGGCCCCCGGCGGAGAGAGGAAGAACCCCGGAGCGCACGCCCTGGGCACGCAGGTGGGCCCCCCGGCTTTGAGCTCGCAGGCCACGCTGCCGGACGCCGCGCCCCCGTCAGGGCTCTGCCGCAGCCCTTTCACCGATTGGGTGCAGTCGTTGGCGCAGCTCCCGCACGCGGTCGGGGCGACGTAGCGGCCCAGCGAATCGATGAAGTCCTCGTCGACCGTTCCATCGCAGTCGTCGTCGTTGCCGTTGCAGCGCTCGGCTTCGGGCTGGGCCCCGGAGCAGTAGAAGCTCACTCCGGCGTCCACGCCGGCGTCGGGGAGGCGCCCGCACAACAGCCGCCCCGAGCAGGCGCCCTGGTGGCAGATCGGCGCTTCCGGGAAAGCCGACACGTCGAGGCTGTCGTCAGCGCTGTCGGTGAGGCCGTCGCAGTCGTTGTCCACGCCGTCGCACACCTCGGCGGAGGCCGCGCGCGCGTCGCAGTCCGAGAAGCCTCCGTCGATGCGGCAGGTCTGATCTCCAAAACACGTGGCCACGGCGTTGGTGGACTTGCACGCGCGCTTCAGACCCACCGTGGCGGGCGTGCACGCACAGGTGTCGCCGTTGGGGACGCACTGCTTGGAGGTGCCGCCGTCGGTTCGGCTGACCGTTCGGCAGCTCGAGCCCGAAGGACAGCTCTCGCCGTTGCACTCCTGACCGCAGAAGGACCCGCCGTCGAGCGCGAGGCAGAGATCGCCGGCGGCGTTGCAGTTCTGATCGCTGCTGCACGCAAGGCAGAGCGAGCGGTACGGCGGCACGCACACGCGGGCCCGGCCGAGCGACTTGCACTCCCAGCCCCGATCGCACGCCTCCGCGCCACCGTCCCTGGCGCACGGCCTCGAGCACACGCCGCCGTTTCCGGGGCCCCGCGGCAGACAGATGCTGGCCTCACACTGCGAGTCTTTCTCACACGGCTCGCCCAGCACGCGCAGGCGCCCGGCGTCGGGCGGATTGATGCAGCGCCCATCGACACACCAACGGCCCGTGGGGCACTGGGACGTGACCGTGCACTCGCAGCGGCCGTCCGCGAGGCAGTCGGGTTCATCAGGCGGTTTAAGGCAGGCCCCAAGGCCGACGAGCGTCAGCACCACGATGACGCGCCTGATATCGATCACGGACTTCCCCTCGGGCTGCCGGCCGCGCGGAGTCGTAGCAGAGTTCGCGAACCGGCTCCAAGCGCGCCTGCGCGGCTAGAGGGGCGTCTTGCCGCGGGGAAGCGCGTGCCATTTCTGAAGCGAGGGCCGCTCCCAGTTGACCTCCGCGTAGTGCTTGAGGGGCGCGGGGAGCTCCGTCCCATTCAGGTTGAGCCGCTGGAGCATGAGCGCCAGGTCTGCGTCAGCGATGCACCACGCCCCGAACAGCGTCGTCCTCGAGGGGGCGATGAGCGGCGTCACCGCAGCCACGAAGCGATCGGCGACGGCCTGGGCGGTGGCCGAGAGCGGCGCTTTGATGCGGGCGAACCAGAGCGACGTGGTGGGGCGCTCTTCACGCAGGGTCTGCAACCCGGAGCGCAGCCACCCTTGAATCTCCCGACACACGGCGCGCTCCTTCAGGTCCTCCGGGTAGAGGCGCGGGTGGCGGGGAAAGGGAAAGGTCTCGGCCAGGTACTCGGCGATGGCGTTCGACTCCGCCAGCCAGAAGTCACCGTGTTGAAGTGCCGGCACGCGCTGCGTCCTCGCGTTGTAGCCGGCCGCGAACGTCTCCTTCTTGTTCAAAGCCACTGACTTGAGCGTGTACGGCAACCCCTTCTCTTCCAGGGCCACGAAGGCGCTCATGGCCCAGGGGCTGTGGAAGTTCGCATCGACGTGCAGGGTCAGATCGGTCATCGGCGGTCCTTTGAGAACAGAAGAACGGGCGGCTTGTACCATCGTGGAGCGTCGGCGAAAGCGGCACGTTCCCCCTCCCGCCCGGGTGGTCCCACCTGGCCCTCGCCCTCAGGGGTGGAAGCTCGCGTGGCCAGGTGTCGGCCTGCTTTGACACCCTGTTTCCAGAGTGGAACGGCATCTGCCGGTATCCACTCACCCGGGTTGAGGCACGGGCGTTGCTCAAGAGAGCACGTGCCTGCCACTGAAAACACACACACCTACCTCGTCGCCTTGATGCTCCTCGCCGGCGCTGCGGGCTGCGAGGGGGCCATCACCGACCCCCGCGCCGGCGGCGCGCGGCCTCCGTCGGGCATGTGGACGCCGACCTCGCCCAGCGACCCAACCTCCAGCTCGTGGAATCCGTCGGCGCCGCCCGTGGCCTCCAACCCGATGGACCCGTCGAACCCCACGGTGCCCACCGATCCGTCCATGCCGCCGCCGATGTGCACGGAGTCTCACCTGCCGCTCCCGTCGGTGCTCCACCGGCTCAACCGGGTCGAGTACAACAACACGGTTCGGGACCTGTTGGGGGACACCACGGCGCCGGCGAACGCCTTCCCCGCCGACAACACCAGCTTCGGCTTCGCCAATAACGCGGCGGTCCTGACGGTGGCGCCGGCGCTCTTCGAAAAATACGAGGCCGCAGCCGAGAAGCTGGTGGCCGACGCGTGGACCCGTGACGCCACGGCGCAGGTCAAGGTGCTCAAGCTCTGCGCACCGGGCAACGGCGCCGACACCTGCACCAAGAACATCATCAGCGACTTCGCGCGGCGCGCCTGGCGACGCCCGCTGGCGGCCGGAGAAGTCGACCGTTTCGTGGCCCTGGTCCAGGTCGCCATCTCCGACGGAGACACGGTGGAAGCGGGCATCAAGCTGGCCCTGCAGGGCGTGCTCTTGTCGCCTCGCTTTCTCTTCCGCGTCGAGCTCGACACCGCCACCACCGCGCACCCGCTCACCGATCACGAACTGGCCAGCCGCCTGTCGTACTTTCTGTGGAGCTCGATGCCCGACGCGCAGCTGATGCAGCTCGCGGACAACCACACGCTCCACACCCCGGCCACGCTGGAAGCCCAGATTCGCCGCATGCTCAACGATCCGCGGGCTCGGGCGCTGACCGACAACTTCGCGGGCCAATGGCTGGGCATCGAGACCGTGCCCGAGCTGGCCCCCGACCCCACGCTCTTCCCGCTGGTGACGCCCAGCCTGAAGAACGCCATGGCCGCGGAGTCGTCGAACTTCTTCTCGAGCTGGCTGACCGAGAACCGCGACCTGCGCGAGCTGTTGGTGTCGGACTTCACGTTCGTCAACGCCGACCTGGCCAAACACTACGGCCTCCCCGCGGTGACCGGCGCGGGCATGCAGCGGGTGCAGCTGCCCAACACGCAGCGCGGGGGCCTGCTCACCCAGGCCGGCATTCTCGCGCTCACCTCGCAGCCCAACCGCACGTCCCCCACCCGGCGTGGAGCCATGGTGCTGGCGACCCTGATGTGCGCGGCCCCGCCGCCTCCACCGCCCAACGTGGAGGCGCTCGCCCCGCCGGTCAACCCGACCGACACGCTCCGGCAGCAACTCGAGGCGCATCGAAAAGTCGCGGTGTGCGCGAGCTGTCACAACCTGATGGACCCGCTCGGGTTCGGGCTGGAGAACTACGACGCGGTGGGGGCATGGCGAACGCTCGATCGCGGCGCGCCCATCGACTCCACCGGCGCGCTCCCCGACGGCTCGAAGTTCAACGGCGCCCGAGAGCTCTCGCTCCTGCTCAAGAACGACCCCCGCTTCCCCAACTGCATGGCGGAGAAGCTCTTCACCTACGCCATGGGGCGCGGGGTGAGACCTGAAGATCGCTGCGCGCTCAGCCACCTGAGCGATGCGGTGGTCAGTTCAGGAGGACACCTGGCCGACCTCGTGCTGGAGTTGGCCCGGAGTGAGACCTTCACCTCGCGACAACCGCTGACGGGAGTCACGCCATGAAGCGTTGGGAAATTGATCGCCGCCGGTTCCTGCGCGGCGCGGGTGCGTGCATCGGCCTGCCGCTGCTGGAACAGATGATGCCGTCGGTCGCCCGCGCGCAGATCGCCGGCGCCCCGCCTCCGCGGCGACTGGTCTCCATGTTCATCGCGTGCGGGGTGAACAACGACACCTGGTTCCCCAAGACGACGGGCAGCGCCTACACGCTCCCGGCGGGCCTCGCTCCGTTGGCGCCGGTGCAGAGCGACCTGCTGGTGCTCTCGAACGTCGCCAACCGGCCCGCCAAGGCCAGCACGGCGGGCGAGCACCCCGCGGGCACCGGCGCGTTCCTCACCTGCGCCCCGCCGCTCGCCGGCGGCGGCCTCGGCGGCGGAATCTCGGTCGATCAGATCGCCGCCAACGCCCTCAAGAAGTACACCTTGATCCCCTCGCTCGAGCTGGGGCCGCCGAGCATGCAGGGCGCCACGGGCGACTGTCAGGGCTACAGCTGCACGTACATGTACAACATCTCCTGGGTCTCTCCGATGACGCCCGCGGCGCGCGAGGTCAGCCCGCAGGTGGTGTTCGACAAGCTGTTCGCGGCCAGGGGAACCACGGGCGCCAGCACGGCGGCCGATCGCCGCAAGAAGTACCGCACCAGCGTGATGGACGCGGTGCAGGCCGACGCGGCCGACCTGAACTCCAGGCTCGGCGCCACCGACAAGCAGAAGGTCGACGAGTACCTCACCGCCGTGCGCGAGGTGGAGCGCCAGGTCCAGGCGCTCAGCACCGGCTCCGGGGTGTGCAGCTTCCCCGCCAAACCGACAGTCACGTCAGCGGACATTCCCGCCTACACCAAAGCGATGCTGGACCTGATCGCGCTCGCCTTTCAGTGCGACATGACCCGCGTGGCCACGCTGATGATCAAAGCGGGCGGCGATCGAAACGACTACGCGTTCCCCTGGCTGAACATCGCCGACACCCACCACCCGCTCTCACACCACGACGGCGATGCCACCAAGCTGGGCAAGCTGACCCAGATCGACGCCTGGCACGCGTCGCAGTTCGCCTACCTGATGCAGAAGCTGAAGGCCCTGAGCGAGCCCGACGGGAGCGTGCTCGACAACACCGTGATGTTCATGTCGAGCGAGATCTCCGACGGCAACCGGCACGACCACGTGAACCTGCCGCTCATCGTGGGAGGCCGCGGCGGTGGAAAGATCCACCCCGGCTCGCACGTTCGATTCGCCACCGAGATGCCGATGGCCAATGTGTACCGCACCATGCTCGACGCCGTTGGCGCGCCCGTGGCCAGCTTCGGCGACTCCACTGGCCTCGCGCCCCTCTGAACCTCCGCACCTGACGCAGGCGCTGCGGCCGACCGCTCTCGCGTCGAGAGCGTCTCGGGTCGCGCTGGGGTGTTCGTCGAGGCCGCGGAGCGACAACGACCGGGGCGGAAAGACCAGACCAAACGAGATTATGTCGGCGCAAATTCGGTCTAGGTTCGGGCCGTCATGACGACGTCGCTCTCCGCCCACCTGACAGAGCTCCTTGAACGCGCCACCGAGGGACTCGACGGCGTCACGCGCAAGCGGATGTTCGGCAGCGAAGGCTTCTTCGTCTTCGGCAAGGTGTTCGCGCTGGAGTGGGACGACCGGCTGATCTTCAAGCTCCCCGACGACGCCACCAGCCGGCAGTTCGCGGCCCTGGGCGCCGAGGGCTGGAGCCCGACGAAGAAGAGCAAGCCCATGAGCCACTGGCTCATCGCCCCCGAGTCGTTCAACGACGACGACGAGGCGACGCGAACGTGGGCACACAAGGCCTACCAGCTGGTCAAGGCGGCGCAGGCCCAGGCGAAGCCCGCCCGCGCGAAGAAGAAGGCCTCGGCCCCCCGGCGGGCGAAGGCGACCAGGCGCGGATGAGCGCGCTCGTCTGTCCCTGGGATGGGTTCGCTCCGCCCACCATCGCTTTCTGCGAGAACCGCCTCTGCGGGTGGATCGCCGAGCCCTCCAACACCTGGTCCAACCTGATCTACTTCGGCGTCGCGGCCTACCTGTTCGCGAAGTACCGCACGCGACACGGCGCCCTGGCCATCGTCACCCTGGCCTCGCTGTTGATCGGCCTCGGCTCCTTCGCGTTTCACGCCAGCGCCACCCGCGCAGGCGAGGTGCTCGATCTCGCGGCGATGTACGTCTTCAGCGCGCTGTTCATCGCCTTCAACGCCCGCCGCCTGTGGGGCACCAGCGGCCGGGCCACGCTGGGAATTCTCGCGGCGGTCTGGGGAGGCTCGGTGGCCATCTTGCTGGTGTCGGGCGCCAGCGGCATTCCGCTCTTCATCGCGCAGATCGTGGCGTCCGTGGCGCTCGAGCTGAAGCTGTTCCTTCGCGATCGCGGCCGCGTCCGCTATGGCTACTTCGCCGCCCTGGGCGGCCTGTTCCTCTTCTCGTACTTCGTGTGGAACATGGACTACTGGAAGGTCTGGTGCGACCCGGACAACCACGTCTTCACCGGTCACGCCTTCTGGCACGTGGCGGACGGCATCTGCCTGGTGTGGTTCTACGAGTTCCACCGCCAGTTTCAGGCGTCGTAGAGCGCGTCCACGTACGACGAGAGCAGATCGCCCACCACGCCCTTGAACGGGAGCGAGGACGCGAGCCCATAGACCGGCGCCATGCCGCCCTTCGTGGCCGGCGCGCTGCGCACCGCCTCCACCGCCGCGCGGAGATCGTTCTCGAAGCGCTCGGTGACCCCCGCTTCGGCGTGGCGAAGCGTCACGCACAGGTGGATGGCCGGAGGCTTCTGCAGCCCGTTCAGGCTCCAGCCGCGCGCGGTCATCTCGTCCAGCACCCGATAGATGTCGATGGTGTCCGAGGTGAACGCCACCACCCACAGCGGGTTGCCGATGACCTTCAACTCGGGAATGCGGGCGATGGCGTCCTTCACCCGCGCTCCGGCGTCGAGCACGGCGCGCGTGGCCTCCACGTACCCGCGACGCCCCATGGTGATCATGGTGGCCCAGGCCATCGCCACCAGCGCCCCGGGACGGCTGCCGGCGAACCCCGGAGTCACGTACAGCCCGCCCGACCAGTCCGGCGAGGTGAAGTACTGGTGCCGGCGGAGCTCCCGACCGCGGTAGAGCACGACCGAGGTCCCCTTGGCGGCGTAGCCGAACTTGTGGGTGTCCGCCGACATCGACGTCACCCCGGGCAGCGAGAAATCGAAGCGCGGCACGAGGCGACCCGCCTCTTTCGCGAACGGAAGAATGAAGCCGCCCAGGCAGGCGTCGGTGTGGAACCCGATGCGCTTCTTCCGGGCGAACTCCGACAGTTCTTCAATGGGGTCGATCACCCCGTGGGGGAACGACGGCGCCGAGCCCACCATGGCGATGGTCGAGCGGTTCACCGCGGCGGTCATCTTCCGCACGTTGGCGCGGCCGTCCGCGTCGACCGGCACGCGCTTGACCAGCACGCCGAGCGTGTGGCCGGCCTTGTCGAAAGCCGGGTGCGCCGACGCCGGCACCACGATGTTCGGCCGCCGCACGCGCCGCTTCGCGCGCGCGAAGTCCCGATACGACTTCACCGCCAGCATGATGCTCTCCGTCCCCCCGGACGAGAGCGTGCCGCCGATGGCGCCTTCGTCATCCGGCGAGCGCGCGCCCCCGCCCAACAGCTGCGCGGTCATGGCCACGATGTCGGCTTCGAACCTCACCACGCTGGGCCAGATGTCGGCGTGGAGCGGGTTGGCCTGCGAGTAGAGGGCGTAGACGTCGGAGAGAAACGCCAGGTGCGCCGCGTCGCCGTGGTACACGCCGCCGGACACGAAGCCGTCCTTCCAGACCGGCGTCTCCTTGGTGGCGATCTTCTTCAGCTCCTCCAAGACCAGGCTGTGCGAGAGCCCCGACTCGGGCAGCTCGTCAGCCGCCAGCGCTTTGGGGCGATGTTTGCGCACCTGGCCGCGAAGCTCGTCGGCCACCTTCCGCTTCTCGGCTTTGACGTAGGCCCCCACGATGGGCGCGCGCTCGAGAAACGGCTCGATGGTGCGCGCCACCGAGGGCGGGATTCGGCCCATCAGCCGTTCCACTTCTTTGGGGATCTTCATCGAGAACTCCTTGCGGCTCCGAAGCGACGGCCCATGGCGCGGCGGTGCTTGAACTCCAGCTGGAACTGCTCGAACCGATCGTCGTAGAGCGCCTTTCGCTGCGGGTTCGGCTCATACACGCGGCGCACGGGCACGCAGCTCGTCACCTGGTCCCACCCCAGGAGCCCCAGGCCCACCGCCGCCTGCATCGCCGCTCCCCGGGCGTTGGCCATCTGGGGTTCGTCGACCTGACGAATCTGCCGCCCGAACACGTCGGCGTGGATCTGACACCAGAGCTCCGAGCGCGCACCGCCGCCGACCACCGCCACGGAGTCGAGCGTTCGGCCCACGTTCGGCTCCAGGTACTTGAGCAACCAGCGACCGTTGAGCGCGACGCCTTCGAGCACGGCGCGCACCGCGTCGCCCCGCCCGTGGTCCACCCCCAGCCCCACGAAGCCTCCGCGCACGTGCCGGTCGTCCACCGGCGATCGCTCGCCGTGCAGCCACGGCAGGTACAACAGCCCGCGCGCCCCGGCCTCCGACTCGGCCGCGGCGTTGAGCGCCGACGAGAAGGCCTCGGGGCTGCTGGCCCCGAACCATTGCTCCACCAGCAGCTTGAGCCCCACCCCCGCGCTCTCCTGCTCGTTGCAGAACAGGTACCGCCCCGGAATGGCCGACGGCAGCGCCCCCATGTTGTGCGCCAGATCGGTCTTCTGGAACGGCACGTGCGAGAGCAACCACGACGAGGTGCCCAGACAGAGGTGGGCCTGAAAGTCGCCCACCGTCCCGGCCCCGATCGCCGCCATGTGCATGTCGCCCGCCCCGGAGACCACCTGCACGTCGGTGGAGAGCCCCAGCTCTTCGGCGCTCTGGGCGGTGAGCGTCCCCACCACGCTCGCGGCGGGAATCAACTCGGGGAGCTTCTCCTTCTCCATCTCGCACAGCCGCAACAGGCCATCGTCGTACTTCACGGCGTTGATGTGGCGATTGTCGGTGGCCCAGTGAACGGCGATCGAATCGAACGACGCCGCGGCGCGACCGGTGAGTCGGTAATTCACCCAGTCCTTCGGCTCCAACAAGTAGCGGGCCGACTCCCACGTCTTCGGCTCCTGGCGGCGCAGCCAGGCGATGTGGCCGACCGGATCTTTGCCCGACAGGCTCGGCGCGCCCCCGGTGATGCGAATCCACTTTAGGACCTTGGTCACCCCGTAGCCGTCGATGGAGGGGAACCCCCCGGCGATTCTGGCCACGTCGACCGCGCCGCGTGAGTCCATCCAGATCATCGCCGGGCGGAGCACCGCGCCGTCGGCGCCCACCGCCACGGTGCCACCCCACTGCGAGGAGAGACCGATGCCCGCGACCGAGGAGGCCTTGGCCACCCCGCGGCCCCAGATGCGATGCGCGGCCGCCGCCATGGCGCGCCACCAATCGTGCGGGTGTTGCTCCGCCCCACCGTCGGGCGTCAGCTGCACCGACAGCGGCATCACCTCGCGATCGACGATCGCGCCGCGCGTGGACACCACGGCGGCTTTCACGCCCGACGTGCCGAGATCAAACGCGAGAATCGTTCGCTCGGAGCTCACGCCTCAGTACCCGAGCTGCGGCTGACGGGGCTTGCCCGACTTGTCCGGAACGAACGCGGGAGCGACCTTGTCGCCGTCGACCGTGACGTTGAGCGACTCCATGCCGTCTTTGACGGCCACCAGGACGCGCGCGTTCTTCGCCGACGTCTCGTGCCACGCCTCCAGGGCGTACTGGCCCGGCGGCACGCCGCGAATCGAGAACTTCCCCGTCCCGTCGGCCTGCGCGTAGTACGGCGTGTCCACCACGTAGACCCAGCCCTGCATCGACGCGTGAATGTTGCACAGCAGCTGGACCGGGCCCGGCGTATTGAACTCCTGATCTTTCGCCAGGCCGCCCTTGTACAAGCCGAGATCGAAGTCGTTCGGCTTCGAGAGCGAGAATACGTTGTGGAAGATCTCGTCGTCGTTGCGGAACTCGACCGTCGACCCCTGCGGCACGGCGATCACGTGCGGAATGAACCGCTTGTCTTTCTGAACCACGGCGCGAATGCGGCTGGGTTTGGGCCGGGGCGTGGGGCCGTCGACGCGGCGGAGAAACACCACCGTGCCGCCGGGACCGACGGGGCCGCCCCCGCTCACGGTGCCCTGCACCTGCACCAGCGCCCGGCGAACGGCGTCACCCGACTCAGCGGGCGTCGAGCCCGCTCCGGCGCTCGAGGCCGGTGGCGGGGTGGGCAACGGCTCGCTGGGCGCCCCACCCGCTTTGCTCCTCGCCAGCGTGGCCAGCGGCCGCACGGCCAGGTCGATGTCGCCAGGCAGGTTGGGCAGGCGCAACAACGCCTCCCACTGGGTGGCCGCGGTGGCGTAGTCGCCGCGATCCCACGCCACCTTCCCTGCGGCGAGCAGGTTGAACACCAGGTACTGACGCTCGGCCTGCGCTTTGAAGGCCAGGTCCTCAGGCGTCTTCACGGAGAGCGGGAGGGGCAGCTCAGCGCCCAGCCACCCCGGCTTCGGGGCGTCGGGCGCCTTGCCCGACTTGTCGGCAGCCGGCGCGGACGGCGCCACCAGCAACGCGGCGAGGAGCAGCGTGGAACGGGGTGAAAGTCTCGACACCAGAACCTCCTCGAACGGTAACTAGAACGTGAAGACCGCCGACGTGGTGAAGACGTCGTTGTCCGAAGCCGGCGTCAGGCCGAGCTCCCGGTTGAACAGCATCTCCGCTTTGAGCGCGAGTCGGTCGAAGAGATCGAGGCGCCCGCCCACGGTGAAGCGATCGACGTCGACCGGGGTGAAGCCCTGGAAGGTGGCGTGGCGACGGTCGTACCGCGCGTAGAGCGTGAAGTGCGAGATCACCTCGCCCTCGAAGGGAAACCGGTAGGCGCCCTGCACATAGCCACCGGTGACGTAGAAGGCCGAGGCGAGTTCCCCCAGCCCCTGCCCTGTCACTTTGCCGCCGGTGACGCCGGCTTCTTCGATGATGCGCAAGAGCTCCGCCGAGAGCGTGAAGCCGTAGGCCTGAATCCGGAAGTCGACGCCGAGGCCCATCTGGCGAACGTTGAGGCTGGTCTGATCATTGCGGGGGCCGTACAGGCCCGAGAGTCCGGCCTTGGCCTGAACCCAGGGCAGGTTCAGCTCGTAGCCCAGCCGGGCCGTTCCCACCGGCACGCCCACCAGGCTCTTGTCGGGCCCCACCAGCTCTTCCACGCGCGAGCCGCTGTTGGTGGCCGCCACGTTGAGGGAGAGCGCGGACCACAAGGGGGCGATCTGCACCCGATAGAACGCCTTCAGGCCCACCGACTGTCCGGTGGTGTAGCGCGCCACCAGCGAAGGCGTGATGCCCGTGCGCAGGTTGGCCTCATTGTCGAGGTATTCGATGCCGAAGACCGAATCGAACTTGCCCAGAAACACCGCGAACTCTTCGGTGGAGAACGGCGAGAACCGACCGAAGGCCTGCTGGAGCAGCACCCTCGTCGCGTCGCCGCCGCCCACGAAGCGCGGGAGCAGCTGCACCCGGGCGAAGACGAACAGCGGGGCCTCGACCGGCGTGTAGCGAAGATCGGCCGAGAGCGTGTTGATCAGAAACGAGGGGCGATTGCCGATGCCCACCGTCCGCGGGAGAAACCCGTTGGTGAATCGGCCACCGCTGTCGAGCCCGGCCACCTCGCCGCGAGAGTTCACCGCGGGCGCAAACGGGTCCACGCCGTAATCGGCCGGCAGCGAGTAGTCGCCCGGGGCGAAGCTCGAGCCATTTCCCCGCGCGGCGGCGAACCCCACGTCGAGGTAGCCCGTGAAGCGCAGCGTCTGGTGCTCCACTTCTTTCGGCGCGGTGTAGCCCTCGCCGCCGTTCTCGTCGGCGGGCTCGAGCTCCAGCACCTCCATCTTGGGCACGACGGGTTCTTCGGCGCTCGCAGCACGGCACACCGCCGCGGCGACCAGGAGCCAGGCCTTCATCGGAGCTGACCCTCCGCGAGCAGCACCGGCGCGGTGAAGATCGCTTCGGTGCGCACGATCCGCCGCACGGGGACGAACTTCTTGATGTTCGCCTCCGAATCCAGGAGCGCGCAGGTCCCCGGGAACGGCGAGTCGACGATCGCCGGGTTCAGGCACGTGTCGCTGCCGCTGGCGGTCACCACCAGGGTGTAGCGGCGGGAGAGCTCGACCGTCAGCGAGGTGGAGATCTCTGGCGCCGACGCGCCCAACGCCTCGAGGTGCGCGCGAAGCTCGGACTGCCCTTTGGGAACAAACACCCGGTTGAACCGGTCGATGATCACGTCGTACCGGCGGTAGAACGCGTGGTTGAGCGCGCCCGGCCCAAGCACCGCCGGCAGCGGCAGCGGGTGCCGAACGCCTTCGAGATCTTCGGTGACGAAGAAGTACGCCGCGGCCTCGATGGGCTGGTCCTCAGCGTCGACCTCATACGCCCCTGCCCCGAAGTCGGCGTACTTCACCGCGTCACCGTTGACCCACGCCGACGCCACGCCCCGGCGCGTCAACACGTCAAAGGTGAACGGGCGCACGGGATCTCCCGCGCCGTCGGCCTGACCCAACAACATGTCCGGCGGAACGATCGGGCACGTCACCAGGGCGCCCTGGAGCATGGGCAGCTTCGCGTTCACCACCGAGGCCACCGACGTGTACGCGTCGACGGGCGTGTCGCGCGGGACCTGGAAGTACACCGCCCGCCAGAACGGCGTGTAGAAGCTGCTCTTGATGCCGACGGGGAAGATGGTCGGCGGCAAGGCCGGAAAGTCGCGCTTCAACGGCTCCAGCGACGTGACGGGGATGTAGACCGGCTGCACCCACGGCCGCGGGTGGTTCTCCCAGATCTCCGTCACCGTGTACGCCGCCACCTGACCTTCCGAGAACGCCGGGAAGATGGTGAGGCCGTGCGCGTCGCCGCGCTGCACGGTGGGCGGCGACTCCCACGGGCCGCTGCGAAACGCCAGCGGCGCGCCGGGTGCGTTGACGAGCTCGCCGGGCTTGAACTCCCCGAACACCGCGGTGGAGTCCGCCTTGGCGACGAATTCGGTCACGGTCCAGAACTTCGACAGCGGCACGGCGTCGCGCCCGCCACAAGAGGCCAGGAGCACGAACACCGACAGTCCAACCATTCGATGCATGGGACCCTCAGGTCGACGACGGCGAGGAAAACCGGTTTCGGTCATTGGCGAACTCGGCGGAGAACAACTCGGTCATCAGCGCGCGAACGCGGGCGACCGGGGCGACCTTCGCGGTGGGGATGGCGGCGGCGAACTCCTCCGCGTTCTGGAAGCGCTCGTTGGGATCGAACTGCAGCGCCTTCTTGAGCAGCGTGGCGATGGGCTCGGGAAGGGCTGAGACCCGCGCCCAATCTTCGTCGCCCAGGCCCCCACCCGCCTTGAGCAGCAGGTCATAGTTGGTCTTGCCCGTGTAGAGCGGGGTCGCCGCGGCCGCCGCGTAGATCACCAGCCCCAGGGAAAAGAGGTCCGCGCGCAGGTCCACCGGAAGGCCACGGGCCTGCTCGGGTGACATGAAGAACACGTTGCCCTTCACGATGCCTTCCTGGGTCTTGGTCAGCTTGTTGTCCGCCTTGACGATGCCGAAATCGAGCAGCTTCAGCTCACCGTCGGCCGAGATCATCAGGTTATTGGGAGACACATCGCGGTGCACGAGCCGCATCGGGCGTCCCGTCTCGTCGGACTTGGCGTGCGCGTAGCCCAGGGCCTTCAGGGCCTCCTGCGCGATGTAGAGAATGACCTCGACGTCGAGGGTCCGCCCGAACTTCGCCACGGACGTTCGAACGACTCCGTCCACGTCACGGCCCAGGATGAACTCCTGCGCCATGAAGTAGCCCTCGGCGTCGCGACCGAAGTCGAAGACCGGGACGATGTTCGAGTGCACCAACGACGCGCCCAGCCGGGCTTCGTCGATGAATTGCGTCACGACCTCGGCGTGGTCCGACATTTCCGGGCGGAGCCGCTTCAAGACGAACAGACGCTTGAAGCCCTCGGCCCCTTTGGTCTGGGCCACGAAGACGCGGGCCATGCCGCCTTCACCGAGCGGGGCCACGATCTGGTACCGCGTCTGCACGTTGGTCTGGGCGGTGGCGGCGAACGCGTCGGCGTTCGGGTCGGTCACCACGGAGACCGTGGGCTCCTCCCCCGTCGAGGTCATGCGCTGGGAGATGCGCTCGAACTCCTGCTGCTGCCGCTGGAGCAACTGAGCCTGCTGTTCGATCAACTGGGCCTGGTGAAGCTCGGTTGTCGCAGGCG
This sequence comes from uncultured Myxococcaceae bacterium, assembly GCA_964522795.1. Lineage (GTDB taxonomy): Bacteria > Myxococcota > Myxococcia > Myxococcales > Myxococcaceae > CAZFXD01. The sequence goes on along the minus strand of CAZFXD010000068.1, from coordinate 4,127 downwards.
CGCCGCGCCCCTCCTCGCCTCGGGGGAACAAGAGCGCCCCGGTGCCGAGCGCGAGAAGGGCCGCGGTGAGGTAGACCAGCCACGTCCAGCTCGTTCCCGCGCCACCCGCGGGCGCCGCGGCCACGGGGTGAAACACCCACAGCCACAGGCCCGAGCCCAGCTCGCGCACCGCCGCGGAGCCGTCGGCCCCCACGTAGGTCCCCACGCGCTCGGTGCCGACCCGCTTCGCCAGCATCCCGAGCTCGTCAGTCGGGCCAGCTTTCGCCAGCACACTGTTGCCGTTGGAGATCGCGACCGCGTGGCCGAGGCCGCCGACGGAGGCGCCGAGCGCGGCGTCGTCCACCACGCGCGCCAACACCAGCACGATCGGAATGGCCTGCGCTTGCACGGTGAACGCTTTCTTCAACTTCACCGCCGCCAGGGTCTCCAGCCGGTTCTCGAGCACGCGCAGCTCTTTCGCTTCACCATCGACGCGGGCCCGCGCCAGGACGGAGGCCACTGATTCTTTCGGGAGCGGATCGGCGGAGGAGGCGACGAGTTCCTCACCCACGTGAAGCTGTAGACGACTGGCTCCGTTGCGGAACTGCGCGAACTCCTCCTCGTTCACGAGCAGATCTTTGAGGGTCGACTGCAGCGGTTCGAAGTCATTGTTCGCGGCGGTGACGACGGTCCCCAGACTCTGAGACCTGGCTGTGTCCCGAGCCACGTCGGCGGCGCGATCGACGAGCGAGGTCACCGCGTCGGCCGCTCGCGGCGCTGCGCCTTCAGCGGCCTTGCGGGCCTCAGCGACCGACTCGTCGGCCTTTCGCTGACGGTCCAGGCGATCGAACAGGAACGCGCCCCCGAAAAACGCGACGATCAGAATGCCGCCAACGGCGCGTCGGAGCGAGGTCGACATGGACGGGCGAACTTCGCCACTCGATCGCGGCGCGTCAACGAAGTTCGACGCTCAAAACCCCCGAGAGAGCGGGCGTTCCAGCGTCAGGTGTGTGTCATCGACGAGACCGAACCCGACCACGCGCGACTGGTGCACCAACGCCACCCGCCGCTGCGGCGGAGGAAACCCGGCCGGCACCTGCCAACCCGCCCGCTCGAAGCGCGTCGTCGGCAGCTGCTGTCGCTGGCGCAGCGTCCCCACCTCGGCGTCCGTCAGCGCGAGCCGCTCCATCCACGGGACGCAGTCCACCCCCACGAGCGCGCGTGGCGCCGCGCCCGCTTCGAGGCGCCAGGGCCCGATGGCGGTTCGCCGCAGCGCCACCACGTGTGCCCGGCTGTCGAGGCGGCGCGCCAGGTCCCGGGCGAACGCTCGAACGTAGTAGCCCCCGCGGCAGACGAGCCGCACCACGCTGGAACGGGGGAGATCGTGTGAAACCCACTCCGCGGAATGGAGGAACACGCGCGAAGGCGCGAGGGTGACCTCTTCGCCCTTCCAGACCCGGCGGTAGGCCGGCTCTCCGTCGACCTTCTTGGCGCTGAGCGATGGCGGCACCTGCTCCGTCCACCCCAGCATGGCCAGCGAGGCCGCGGCGATCCGCTCGGGCATGAGCGCCTCCACCGCACCGGTGGCGATCACCCGGCCTCCGCCGTCGCCGCTGTCCGTCTCGGCGCCCCAGGCGATGGTCGCCTCGTACGTCTTGGGCAGTTCGTGCAAGGGCTCGAACAGGTGGGTGGCAGGCCCGGCCAGCAACACCAGCAACCCGTCGGCGAAGGGGTCCAGGGTTCCGCCGTGGCACACCTTGAGCCGCGCCCTGGCGGCGGCGATCTCCTGCATCGCCGTCTGCACGAGTGAGAAGCTGGAGACGCCGGTGGGCTTCCACCACAGCTCCAGCCCCGCGGCGTGCTTCATGAGCCGGCGTCGGGCAGGTAGGTGGTGAGCAGCTTCCGTGGAATCGAGTTGCTGGTGGCGATGGACTGGTAGACGTCCACGAAGGGCTTCTGCGGAACGCGGGTGAAGTCCGACGTCGACACCGGCCCCCCCAGCCCGCCGTCGGGCAGCGTGGACAGCGTCTTCGCGCCGCCGAACGTGTACAGCCCCATGTCCTCTTCCCACCCGCTGTTCCATTCGTAGTCGTAGTTCAGCGTCCAGTAGCAGTAGCCGAAGACGTTGGCCCCCTGCGCGATCCCCGCGTGCACCGCGTTCAGAATCTCCACCACCTTCTGCGACTTGCCCTCCGGGGTGTCGATGAAGCCGCTCTCGGTAATCAGAATGGGCAGGCCGTAGCGGTCCTTCACGGCCACCAGCATCTTGGTCATGCCCAGCGGCTCCGACGGACCATGCGCCGGGCACCCGTACGCCAGAAAGAGGTCGTCGCCGATGGCGCCCTTAATCGCCGGGCTGCACGGCACGGCGTCGAGCGGCGAGAAGAACCCGGGCGAATCAACCACCCACGCGGCGTCGTAGTAGTTCATCCCGATGTAATCGATGGTGTTGGCCCACTCGTCGTGGTGCTCCATCACGCCCTGGCCAATCAGGCTGGTGTCGAAGTCTCCCTTCACCAGCGCGTCGAGAAAGAGCCAGTTGTAGACCGAGTGAACGCGACCGGCCGCGTCCACATTCGCCTTGGCGATCGACTTCGGCTCCCAGTCGACCATGTTGTGCGCGAAGGAGACCTTCACGTCGGCGTTGACGGCCTTCATCGCGTGGTAGGCGCGCGCGTGCGACGAGATCATGTGCTTGAGCACGTCGATCGCCGTCTGACCGCCGGTGTACTTCTTGTCCGTGAGCGAGAGGTTGGAGATGCCGGGGGGAAACTGGTCCGCCATGTAGCCGGCGATCAGCACCACCAGCGGCTCGTCGATGGTGATCCACCACTTCACCTTGCTGCCGTATTCGCGCACCAGAAACTCCGCGTACCGGGCCATGGCCTGCGCCGAGACCTCTGACATCCACCCGCCCAGCGAGTCGTCGGTCACGCGGTTGTTGGTGTCGTCCCAGGCGGCCGGGTTGTTGACCCACTTCGGCAGCGAGAAGTGCGTCACCGTCACGATGGGGGTGATGCCGCGAGAGATGAGCGAGTCCAGCACCGCGTGGTAGTGGGCGACTTCTTTGGCGTCGATATCCGCCGGCGTCAGGGGCGCGGTCGGGTCCGACGGTTTTCGGGGCACGATGCGCGCCCACTCGATGCCGAGCTGAAAGGCATTCAGGCCCAGCGACTTCGCGTTGGCCGCGTCGGTGTCGTACAGCTCGTATGCGTTCTGCGCCCAGCCCGCCGGCTGAACCCGCCCCATGTCCTCGAACACCTGCCAGTCGCTGTTGGTGTTCCGGCCCTCGCTCTCATGCGGCGAGACAGCCACCGCCCAGAGAAACCCCTTGGGAAACTTGAGGGAGCCGTCGCTGCACGCTGCCGCAGCCAGGAGCGAGCAACAGACGCCGACGAGTCGCGCGCGAGCGTTCATGGCCCGCCCCTTACCGTCTCGCGGGCGGGCCCCACAAGTACGGCGGCGTCAACCGGCTCAGGTGCTGTAGAACTTCTTTCCCGCCTTCACCAACTCGAGGAGCGCGGGCGCGGGCGTGAAGCGGGGGCCCAGCTTCTCCTGGAAGTGCTCGGTGCGCTCCAGAATGCGGCCCAGGCCTTCGGCTTCGCAGTAGCGGAACGGGCCGCCGAGGAACGGGGGGAACCCCAGCCCGAAGATGGCGCCGATGTCGCCGTCGCGCGGTGAGCGCAGAATGCCTTCGCCGTAGCAGCGCACCGCTTCGTTGACGAACTGCAGCACGCACCGCTCCGCCATCTCCGCGCGGTCCAGACGAACGCGCTCTTTGCCGTGCGGCAGGTGATCGTACACGCTGACGTCGACTTCCTTCTTCTTGCTGCCGTAGGTGTAGAAGCCCTTCTTGGCTTTGCGGCCGAGGCGCCCGTCCTTCACCAGCGCGTCGGTGGTGTCGGGCGCGAGCAGCCGGTCGCCGAACGCCTCGTGCATGATCTTGCCCACCTTCTGGGCCACGTCGATGCCCACCTCGTCCAGCAGGGTGATGGGCCCCACCGGGAACCCGAAGTCGACCAGCGCGCGATCGAGCTCCGCGATGTCCGCCCCCTCTTTGAGCAGGTAGGCCGCCTCGTTCATGTACGGGGCGAGAATGCGCGAGGTGTAGAAGCCGACCCCGTCATTCACCACGATCACCGTCTTGC
>CAZFXD010000067.1:0-19994 GCA_964522795.1 uncultured Myxococcaceae bacterium | reverse complement strand
TGCGGTCGTGGAGCTTGGATTTCTTGGTGACCCGATTTTCCTTATTCCCCATCTGGGATTTCATGGAGCCTGAGATGTTATGCGCACGGGTTGGGTCCGCGAAACGCATTTGTAGGCGCGATGAAAGGAACGCGCCTACACCGCCGCTATCGCACCGCCTCGGACACACCCGGCGCGGCGTAGCGGGCGAGCGCGAAGATGGTCTGCTGGGGGTTGACGCCAAGGCTGGTGGGGAGCACCGACCCATCCACCACGAACACGTTGTCCATGCTGTGGAGGCGGAAGGTGTTGTCCACCACCGACGACGCGGCGTCGCTCCCCATGCGGCAACCGCCCATCTGGTGGGCGGTCACCACCCGCAGGCGCAGTCTTTCCCAGGGGGCGTCGTCGAGTTTGCCGAGCTCGGCCTCGCTCTTCATCTCCACCGGCACGTCGTGGAGCGTGAGCACCCGTCTGGCCCCGGCGGCGAACTGAATCTTCGCCATCTCCCGGCAGGCGAACCGGAAGGCCTCCCAGTGCTGCGGGAGGAAGTCGTAGTTGAGGCCCACGCGGGTGTAGGCCCCCTTCTTGAGCGACACGGTACCGCCGGTCTCCTCCGCCAACAGCCCATCGGTATGAATGGCGAGCATGGCGTTGATGTGCCGAATGCGGCCCAGAACGTCTTGAACCTGCGCTCCGGTCCCGGTGGCGACGATCGACGCGAGCATCGGGTGCACCGGAGGCACCTCGAGAAAGAAGCCCAGTCTTCCCGGGCCCCGGTCGCTGAATTGATGCGAGTACACCGACTGGGGCGCTCCCGAGTAGGGCTGAATCTCGTCTTCGAATTCGGCCAAGGTCACCACCACGGGGTGGAGCCAGGTGTACCTGCCCAGCGCCGGGGCCGAGAAGCCCGAGCGCAACAGGAGCGCAGGCGAGTTAATCGCGCCTCCGCACACGGCGACCACCCGCGCTTCCACGCGCAGCGTCTTTCCGGTGGCTTTCTCTGTCTCGGGATCGTTGATGGAGGCGACCACCGCCGACGCCCGGCGGCCGCTCCACTCGATGGTCCGAACCGAGGCATTGGCGTAGACGTCGAGCCCTTTCTCGACCGCGTCCGGAATGACCGTGGCCAGCATCGACTGCTTGGCGTCGAGCGGGCAGCCCACGCCGCAGTAGCCGAGGTTGGCGCAGTTGTGCACGTTGCGCTTGATCAGCCCGCGCTCGTAGCCGAGTTTTCCCAGCCCCTCCCACAGCACGCGGTTGTTCTTGTTGATGGCCGCTTCCGGCCACTCCTTGATGTGGAGCCGTTTTTCCACGTGCTCCCAGTGCGGCGTGAGCGCCTCGGTGGTGAGACCTCGCACGCCGTGCACGCGGGCCCAGTGCTCCAGAATGCGGGGCGGGGTGCGAAAGCTCGCACACCAATTCACGGTCGTGCCGCCGCCGACCGAACGTCCCTGGAGAACGCTGATGGAGAGGTCGTCGGTCGTTCGATTCCCGAGGTCCTGGTAGAGGTTGGGGAAGGCCCGAGCCTCGGTCATGTCGAACTCGGCCCGCGTGTGGTACCCGCCCTCTTCCAGCATCACCACGCGTCGCCCCTGCGACGCCAACTCGTGAGCCAGCCAGGCCCCGCCCGAGCCGGAGCCGACGACCACCACGTCGCACGACACGCGGGTGTCCGCGGCGATGTCCCGCCCGGTGTAGATGCGCCCGGCGCTCACGGGGTGTCCTCGTCGTGCCACACACCGTTTCCGTCCGGACGAGGGGCGTCCCCGCCCTTCCAGACCGGCGCCGCGGGGTCATGCACGCCGGTCGGTGGCCCCGGGTAGTGGATGGCGCTCCAGGTCGCTCGATCGCCGTAGTACGCGGCCATCACCACCGCCCGAAGAGCCCTCATGCCCGTGCGGCGAAGCAACAGGCGACTGTCACGCCACTCGGCCAGCACCCGCTCCTGATCATCGAACGACATCGCCGTGAACGGAGTGACGCGAAACCCGAAGAGGAAATTGGCGAGCGCGTTCTCGAAGAGCCCGAGGAGCTGATTCAGCTCGGCCCGCGCGGTCGGATCGACCCTGGCGATGATGCGATCGCTGTTGAACCCCACCCGAATCTCCTCGGCGGTGGGAAACCCGGGGTGCCGGGGGATGAGATGCTCGGCGAGGGCGCACAGCACGGCGTACCCCTGTGGCCCGACGGCTCGCAGCCCTTCCGGGGGGAGCGACCTTGACACTCCACCGCGGAGCGCGAGGGTGCCTCCCGCGCCGATCGCGAGCAACGCGCCCCCGAACACGCCCTTCTTGAGCACCAGCCGACGGGTGAGCGCGGGGGACATTCGAGCGAGCGTACCCAAAACGCTTCGCGCGTCCGAGCAGCGTTTCCTTCAGCGCGTTTGGGGCCTACGCTGCCCCCTGATGAACAAGTCACTCGCCATGATTCTGGCCGGCGGTGCCGGAACGCGCCTGGAGCCGCTGACCCGCGATCGCGCCAAGCCGGCGGTGCCGTTCGGAGGGCGCTACCGGATCATCGACTTCTGCCTCTCCAACTTCGTCAACTCAGACGTCTTCAAGTTGAAGGTGCTGACGCAATACAAGAGCGATTCGCTCAACAAGCACCTCTCCCGCGCCTGGCGACTGACCGCCTTCCTCGGCCAGTTCTGCGACACGGTGCCCGCGCAGATGCGCACGGGCGTCGACTGGTACAAGGGCTCAGCCGACGCGATCTTCCAGAACCTGAACCTGATCGACGACGAAGCCCCGGACCTCGTCTACGTGTTCGGCGCCGATCATATCTACCGAATGGACGTGCGGCAGATGGAGGAGTTCCACCGCGACCGCCGCGCGGACTGCACCATCGCCGCCATTCCCGTACCGATTGAAGAGGCGCACGACTTCGGCATCATCGACGTGGACCCCGACGGGCGCGTGAAAGGTTTTCTGGAGAAGCCCAAGGACCCTCCGGCCATGCCCGGGAATCCCCGCATGGCGCTGGCGTCGATGGGGAACTACCTGTTCAACACCGACACCCTGGTGCGCGGGGTGACCGAGGACGCCAAGATCGACAGTTCGGCGCACGATTTCGGAAAGTCGATCTTGAGCCAACTGCACCAACGCGCGCGCGTCTACGCGTATGACTTCCAGCTCAACGTCATTCGAGGGCAGACGGAGCGCGAGCGAGGGTACTGGCGAGACGTGGGCACGCTCGACGCCTACTACCAGGCGAACATGGACCTGGTAGCGGTGGACCCGATTTTCAATCTCTACAATCAGCACTGGCCCATTTCGACCGCCCACCCCAACCTGCCCCCGGCCAAGTTCGTCTTCGCGGACCACGAGAACCACCGCGTGGGCCACGCCATGGACAGCCTGGTGAGCGAAGGCTGCATCGTCTCGGGCGGCACGGTGACGCGGTCCGTCCTCTCCCCCAAGGTGCGGGTGAACTCCTACTCCGAGGTCTCCGACTCCATTCTGTTCGAGGGCGTGGACATCGGCCGTCACTCCGTGGTGCGCAACGCCATCATCGACAAGAACGTGATCATCCCTCCCAACAGCGAGATCGGGGTGGTCCCGGAAGATGACCGCAAGCGCGGTTTCCACATCACCGAGAGCGGGCTGGTGGTGATCCCCAAAGGCATGCGCATCAAGTAGCCAGGCGGCGCGCGCGGCCGCAGGCGCGAAGTCAAAGGTGCCCGCCGCGGCCTTTGCTACGGTGCCCGCATGGCGAGCTACCTTTCCGACAACGACGACCTTCGCTTCTACGTGGAGCGCGGCATCGACTGGGACGCCCTGAGCGCGGTCACCGAGCGCGCCTTCGGACCTTCGGCGGGGTTCGAATCACCCGCCGCGGCCAGGGCCTCGTACCAGGAAATGGCGGCGCTCTTCGGCACCCTCGCGGCGGAGCGGGTCGGCCCCCAGGCGCTGCGCATCGACCGCGAGGACAACACCGTGGTGGCTGGCGAGGCGGTGATGGGCGCGGCGATGAGCGAGATCTTTGCCGCGTTCAAGGAGCTCGAGCTCCATCGGCTCTGCCTGCCGCGCGAGCTGGGGGGCATGAACGCGCCGCTGACGCTCTATTTCCTCGCAGGCGAGTTGCTCGCCCGCGGCGACGTGTCGGTGATGAGCCACTTCTCGTTTCACGGCGGCATCGCCATGGCGCTCCTGGTCTACTCCCTCGAAGAAGGCTCGACCGAGGTCGACGCCCAGGGCTTCATCACCCACACCCGCTTCGCGGAGGAGATCTCGGACATCATCAGCGGCGCCTCGTGGGGCTGCATGGACATCACCGAGCCCAACGCCGGGAGCGACATGGCCGCCCTCACCACCCGGGCCGAGCAGGACTCGACCGGCCAGTGGTTGGTCTCGGGGGAGAAGATCTTCATCACCTCGGGGCACGCCAAGTACCACCTGGTCATCGCCCGCACTGAGCCGGCAGCCGCCGCGGGAGACGACTTCGCCGGCCTCAAGGGCCTCTCCATGTTCCTCGTCAAAGCGTACGAGGACGGCCCAGACGGAAAGCGCACGCGCCTGGTGGCGCTCGACCGCATCGAAGAGAAGCTGGGGCAGCACGGCGCGGTCACTGCGGCGTTGTCGTTCGATCGCGCTCCGGCGAAGTTGATCGGAAGGCGCGGCGAAGGGTTTCGCGCCATGTTGCTGCTGATGAACAACGCGCGCATCGGCGTGGGGTTCGAGGGCATTGGGCTCGCCGAAGCCGCGTTTCGCATGGCGCGTTCCTACGCCGCCGAGCGGCGCTCCATGGGCAAGACGATTGACCAGCATGAGATGATCGCCGACGCGCTCGACGAGATGCGCACCGACATCGAGGGCTTGCGCGCGCTCGCCGTGGCTTCGGCCTTTCACGAGGAGATGTCGCACAAGCTGGCCATTCTGGCGAAGTACCTGCCTCCGGCCGATGAGGCGGCGCGGACCCAGCAAGCCCGAGAGCTGGCGAGGCACCGCGCCACCTCACGCCGATTCACTCCGCTGCTCAAGTACCTCGCCGCGGAGAAGGCGGTGGAGATTGCCCGGCGGAACGTCCAGATCCACGGCGGCATGGGGTACATGCGAGAGACGGGCGCAGAGAAGCTGCTCCGCGACGCGCTGGTGCTGCCGATCTACGAGGGCACGAGCCAGATTCAGTCGTTGATGGCGATGAAGGACACCCTGGGCGGCATCATCAAATCGCCCGGCGCCTTCATGAAGCGAATCGCCGACGCCCGGTGGAGATCGACCACCGCACGCGACGAGCTGGAGCGGCGCGTCGCGGCCATTCAGGTGAGCTCGCTCGCGGTCCAACGCTTCCTCATCAGCCAGACGGCGGGCGACAAGCTGAAAACGCTGCGAAAAATTCCGCTCAAGAGCTGGCGAAGCGCCATCGCTGGCCAGTGGGACCCGAAGCGAGACTTCGCCACGGCCATGCTGCACGCCGAGCGTCTGACTCGAATTCTGGCGGACGAGGCGATTTCGGAGCTGCTGCTGCGTCAGGCGCAGCGCTTCCCCGAGCGGCGCGAGCTGTTGGAGCGCTGGCTGGCCCGGTGCGAACCGCGGGTGAAGGCGCTCCAACACGAGATTACGGAGACGGGCGGGCGCATTCTGCTCGGCCTCTCCGCAAACTCCGGCGCATGAAGAAGCCGGGCGCCCAATCGAGGCGCGCCCGGCGAATTTCACACCACGCTTCGGCGACAGCCCGTTACTGCAGGCCCGTCTTGCACACGCACGAGCCGGTCGCGCCGCAGAACGTATTGGTCGTGGTGTCCGTGCAGTTGAGGCCGGTGCAGCACGGGGTGTTGGTGGCGCACGTCTGACCCGCACCCGCGCACTGGCTGGCGGCGCAGACTCCACCCTGGCAGCCCAGGCCTGAGCAGCAGTCGGTGGACGCAGTGCACACCGCCCCCGCCGGCTGACACGCGTTGGGCACCTTGCAGGTTCCCGCCACGCACGAGTTGGAGCAGCACTGAGCCGACGAGGTGCAGTTGGAGCTGTTGGCGAGGCACACGGTCCCAATGCCGGCGTCGCTGCCGGTGTTCGAGCCGCCGTCGGGTTTGTAGAGGCTGCCGCCGTCAGGCAAGAAGCCGCCGATCCCGCCGTCGGGCAGGATCACCCCACCGTCGGGCAACAACGTCCCGGTGGGAGGCACCTTCTGGCAGACCGAACCGGAGAGCTCAGCGCCGGCGATGCACAGCGTCCCCGCGCAGCACTGCGAGTTCGTGGTGCAGGCCGCGCCCAGCGGCGTGCACTGGGACTTGGTGCAGAGGTACCCGGCGTCGCCAGACGGGACGCAGGGGAGCCCGTTGCAGCACTGATCTTTGAACGCGCACTGCTTGCCTTCCGCGATGCAGCACGGCGCCTGGCCCGTGTAGCCCGTGGGACATTGCGCGCTCTTCCCGCCGAAGCAGCGCGGGAGCCCCGCGGAGTCGGCCTTGCACACGTCCTTCTTTCCGTCGCAGCAGTTCTGAGAGGCGTTGACGTCGACCGTGCCACCGTCGGCCGTGGGGACGCTGGCGCCGCAGATGGTGCCCAGTTCGTTGCACGACTGCCCCTGGTCGCAGCGGTTGGCGTCGCACTTCACGTCGCCACCGGTGCCGCTCGCGTTGGGCACACCACCGCAGCACATCATGGTGGACTGGCACGCTTCGCCCGTGATCTTGCAACCGCCCGCCGGCTCACACACGGTGGCGCCACTGCCGGGGTCGAGACAGGTGCGCGAGCAACAGTTGCTCCCACCCGTGCACGGGTTGCCGCCCTGGACACAGTTGCCCGACCCACCGGTGCCGCTCGGCTGCTGGCAGACGCCAGGCTTGCCGCCGCTGGCGCTGCAGAGCGCGCTGCAGCAGTCCGCGGCGCTGGTGCAGATGTCGCCGTTCGCCTGGCACGAGTAGGCCCGCACGCAGACGCCGCCCTTGCAGTTGGTTGAGCAACAGCTGACGCCCGAGGTGCACGTCTCGCCGATTACGCGGCAGTACTGGCCGGGGAGCACCGCGCACTTGCCCTGGGTGCACGTCTGCGAGCAGCAACCGGCGTTGCTGGTGCACACGGTGTCGAGACCGCCGCAGGCGGTGGAGCCGCATGTCCCGTTCACACAGCTGTTGAGACAGCAGTCGACGTTGTTGGCGCACACCTCGCCCGGCCCTTTGCAGAACAGGGGGGCGGTGCAGAGCCCGGCCTGACAGGTCCCCGAGCAACAGGGCGCGTCGGTCGAGCACGCCGCGCCCGTCGAGATGCACACGCCGCCGTCGTACGCGCCCACCCCGGTGCCGCTGAAGCCGCCATCGGGCAGAATTCCGTTCCCGCCGTCGTTGAGACCGCCGTCCTCTCCGCCGTCACCGCCCCCGGCTGGCTTGCCGCCACACTGACAGGCGGACACCACCAACGCGGACAGCAGGACCAACCCCAGGCGTGAGTTCATGTGGCCTCCAATGGACTGCGACGAGTGCGGCAAGATCGTACTCCGCGAGCGCACCAGGCCCTCGCGGAATCGTTCGATATTCAAGCAGGGCGTTTTACGGACTGCAGTCGGCGCTCGAACGCCTTCAGCGTCTGGTCGATCTCAAAGTTGACATCTTTCAACATGTCCTGCTTCTCGCGAAACGGGAGAAAGGCGCTCTTGAAGCCCGACACGATGATGGTGGTGAGGTCCTCCAGCGAGCACCCCACCTCGCGGTGCGCCAGCATCAATTCCTTGGTCACCGTGGTGTCCGTAATCAACCGGTTGTCGGTGTTGATGGTCACGCGCAGCCCGTAGTCCAGGTAGAACTTGAGCGGGTGAGACTTGAGGTCCTCCACGGCCCCCGTCTGCACGTTTGAGGACAAGCAGACCTCGAGCGGAATGCGGTGGTCGTTGATGTAGTTGAGCAGGTCGCCGTCTTCGCGCAGCCGCGTCCCGTGGCCAATGCGGTGCGCACCGAGGAAGTGAATCGCCTGCGCGATGGACTCGGGCCCGTACGCCTCGCCGGCGTGGGCGGTGCAATTCACGTTGTTCTTCAAGATGAGCTGAAAGGCCGACTTGTGATCCTTGGCCGGGAAGTTGAGCTCGGCGCCCGCGAGGTCGAACCCGATCACGCCGCGGTTCTTGTACGCCACGCACAGCTCGGCGAGCCGCAGCGACGTCTGGGGGTTGATGTGGCGGATGCCGCAGACGATCACCCCGTACTTGATGCCGGTCTCGCGCTTGGCCGTGCGCAGGCCTTCGAGCACGGAGTCGACGACGGTGGTCAAGCGCAGCCCGCGCTCCTGGTGCAGCACTGGCGCGTAGCGGACCTCGATGTAGCGCACGCCTTCGGCTGACGCGTCCATCGCCAGCTCATAGGCCGAGCGGAACAACGACTCCTCGGTCTGCATCACCGACAGCGTGACGTCGAAGGCGACCAGGTAGTCCTCGAGCGACTTGCAGATCTCGCCCCGGTGAATCGCCTTGGCGAGGCCCTCTTCGGTGTCCGACGGCAACTTCACCTTCTGCTGTTCGGCCAGCTCCAGAATTGTCTTCACCCGCAAGCTGCCATCGAGGTGGCAATGCAGGTCGGTCTTGGGGAGCGCGCGCAGAAGCTCGTCGGTGACCTCGAGCTTGGGCACCGCGATCGTCATCGGCGCGCCGGTCTGACGCCGCGCGGTCGATGGAATGCCGTTGGGGCCGCTCGTCTCGTCGTCCTGAATCGATGACATGGGGTGATTGTACGGGGCCGACACGGGGCCACGCCATGCCACTTGCACACACCGCTACAGGCCTGTCGCTACATCGGTACCAGGAAGCGCGCGATGACCGTCTTCACCCCGAGGTCCGGAAAGCGCACCAGCACTTTGGCGTCTGGGCCGCGGCCGCGCGCTTCCACGACCACGCCGGTCCCGAACTGCGGGTGCCGGACTTTTCGGCCGCGCACGTCGCCCTCGTCACCGGAGTCGCCACTCTGATCGTAGCTGCGATCGATCTCCACCTCTCGGCCGCCGTCCGCGTTGCGGCCCACCTCGCGCGTCACCTTCTCGTGGCGGGTCGACTTCTGCTCTTCAAACCCGAACAAGGCGCGGGGCACCTCGGCCAGAAAGCGCGACGGGGCGTGAAAGTTGAGCTGACCGAAGACCATGCGCGACTGCGCCAGCGAGAGCGTGAGCCGGCGGCGCGCGCGGGTGAAGCCGACGTAACAAAGGCGCCGCTCCTCAGCCATGTCGTCCTCGTCGGCGTCGGGGGCGGTGGCCCGGCGGCTGGGGAACATCTCCTCCTCCATGCCGGCGATGAACACCGCGTCAAACTCCAGCCCCTTCGCCGCGTGCATCGTCATCAGCGACACCTTGCCCGCCGCGCCCTCTCCGTCCGACTCGCCGACCAGGCTCACCTGCTCCAAGAACCCGTGCAGGGGGCTGGGCGGGGCCTGCACCTCTTCGCCCGGAGCCGAGCTCAAGACGTTGGTCTGCTGGTCGAACTCGGTCGTGGCGGAGATGAGTTCCTGCAAGTTCTCGGCGCGGGTCACGGCTTCGTCCGTCCCCTGGTCCTGATAGACGCGAAGCAGCCCCGTCGCCTGCAGCATGTGCGAGGCGGCCGAGGTGGCGTTGGGCGACTTGAGGCCGGCCTCCACCAGGTTGTCGAGGAGCGCACGGAACTGGGCGAGCTTCTTCTGCGCGGCGTTGTTGAGCGTCTCAATTCGCGCGGGGTGCTCGATGGCCTCGAAGAGCGACAGGCCGGCGCCGCCGGCGTATTCGGTCAAGCGCTCGACGGTGGTGTCGCCGATGCCCCGCGGCGGCGTGTTCACCACCCGCAGGAAGTCGGCGTCGGACTTCGGGTTCACCATCAGCCGCAGGTACGACGCGGCGTCTCGAATTTCCGTGCGATCGTAGAAGCTCCGGCCCGACACCACCGCGTAGGGCACCCGCGCCAGGCGGAGCGTCTCTTCCAGCACGCGGCTCTGGGCGTTGGTCCGATAGAAGACGGCCACCTGATCGTAGTCGCAGATGCCCTGGAACTTGAGGTCGTGAATGCGGCGGGCGATCTCCTGTGCTTCCCCTCGCTCGTCGCGCGCGATCACCAGCTCCAGGGGCTCCCCCACCGCTCGGGTGGAGAAGAGCTCCTTCTCCATGCGCCGCCGGTTCTGGGAGATGACCGCGTTGGCCGCCTTGAGAATCGTCTGATCGGATCGGTAGTTCTGCTCGAGCTTCACCACCTTCGCCAGCGGGTACTCCCTGGGGAACCCGAGGATGTTGTCCACCTCGGCGCCGCGCCACCGGTAGATCGACTGATCGTCGTCGCCCACCACCACCACGTTCGCCGCGGGGGGCGCGAGCAGCTTCAACAGCGCGTACTGCACGGGGTTGGTGTCCTGAAACTCGTCCACCAGCACGTGCTGAAACCGGGCGCGGTACTTGTTCCGCAGGTCCTCGTGCTCGGTCAGCGCGTTCACCAGGAGCAGCAGCAGGTCGCCGAAGTCGACCGCGTTCGCTGCGCGGAGCAGCGCCTGATACCTGGTGTAGATGCGGTGGTAGAGACGAGCGCGAATGTCGAACTGCGAGACCTTCATCTGGTCGGGCAGGCGGCCCTGGTTCTTTTCCTGGTCGATGCGTGAGAGCACCTCGCGCGGCGTCACGGTGCCGGACTCGATGCCCAGCTCTTTCATCGCCCGCTTGGCCAGGGTCACCTGATCGCTGTCGTCGTAGATGACAAAGTTCCGGTTGAGGCCGATGCGGTCGGCCTCGCGCCGCAGCAGCGTGGCCGCGGCCGAGTGAAACGTGGACACGAACAGCTCGTTCGCCTCGGGGCCCAGCAGCTGAACCAGCCGCTCCTTCATCTCTTTGGCCGCCTTGTTGGTGTAGGTGACCGCGAAGATTCGCCACGGCAACACGCCGCGCTCGCGCACCAGGTAGGCGATGCGGCGAACGATCACCCGCGTCTTGCCCGACCCGGCGCCGGCCAGGACCAACAGCGGTCCGTGGTCGTGGAGCACGGCGTCCCGCTGCGGGGCATTGAGATCTTCGAGGAGGTCGCTCAACAGACCTCCACCCTCGCCCACCCGAGCGCACGGTTCAAGCGGGGCGCGTGAAAGCCGACTCGCGAGGCGGGCTTT
Organism: uncultured Myxococcaceae bacterium; assembly: GCA_964522795.1. Lineage (GTDB taxonomy): Bacteria > Myxococcota > Myxococcia > Myxococcales > Myxococcaceae > CAZFXD01. The sequence goes on along the minus strand of CAZFXD010000067.1, from coordinate 8,983 downwards.
TTCCCGTAGAGTGCGCGTGTGACCTCAGGTCCGACGCGAAAAGTGGCGGTCGTCATTCGCTACAGCGCCCTGGGCGATGTGCTGCTCACCGCGCCTTTCGTGCAGACGCTGGCCGAGACCCACCGCGTCATCTTCGTCACCAGTCCCGCCTTCGTCGAGGTGGTGAGCGCACTCCCCGGCGTCGACCGGGCGGTGGGCTTTGGCAAGGACGGGGGCGTCACCGCCGCGTTCGCGCTCGGCCGCGAGCTGCGCGCCGAGACCCCCGACGTGGTCTTCGACCTGCAGCGGAAGCTGAAGAGCATCGCGCTGGCCCGAGCCATCGGCGCTCGCACCGTGCCCTACGTGTTGCGCACTCCCGCCGAGGCGATTCGCTCCATGGTCGGTCGCGACACGGTCTTTGAAGGACCGCACCAGACGGTTCGCTACCACGCCCTGCTGTCGGAGATCGGCGTGGAGGCGGAGCCCAGGGTGGTTCACCTCACGCCCCCGCAGCGCTGGGTGAGCGCGGGCAACGCAGTGCTGGCCCGCGGGGGGCTGTTGCGAAAGAAGCTCGTGGGTCTGGCCCCGTTCGCCACCCATGGTTCGAAGGCGTGGCCGCTCGATCGCTTCATCGGGGTGATCGGAAGCCTGGCGCCGACCGTGGCGGTGGTGGTCTTCACGCCCGTCGGGACCACCACCGCGCACCTGGAGATCGAGCGCGCGCTGCCCAAGCACCCCATCATTCCCACGCACGAGCTCCCCCTCTCGACGGCGGCGGCGCTCCTCAACCGCTGCAACTGGCTGCTCGGCGTGGACACGGGGCCCGTGCACCTCGCCGCGCTCCTCGGAATTCCCTCGGTGGCCATCTTCGGCCCCACCTCGGTGCAACGCTGGGGCCCCTGGCCCGGAGCGCGCGCCGAAGCGGTCCACGTCGGCAAAGCGGAGCTGACCTGCATGCCGTGTTCGAACCACGGGACGGAGTCGTGCCCGCTCGGGCATCACCGCTGCATGCAAGAGGTGACCGCGGACGAGGTGGGCTTTGCGCTCCGCGGCCTGTGGGCGCCGACCCCGGTCATTCCGCTCAACTCGCTCACCACCTGAAGGGACTACGCGTCGCGCGGCTTGGCGCCCGGGTGGAGCGCTTCGCGATCGCTGTCGTCGAGGTCGGCCACGTCGGCCGGACGGACCGCGTTCACGCCGTATCGCTGGGCGATGGCGTCGATGGCCCGGTTGAGCCGCAGCTGTTTTTCGGGCGGAGGTTCGGCCTCGAAGAGCGAGAGCTGGGGTGCGTCGGTCCCGAAGTCGCTGAGCGAGACGCCCGTCAGCCGCACCGGCCGCGGCAGCTCCACCGCGTCGAGGAGCGCGCGGGCCGTCTGGTACAGGGTCTGACCATCGTCGATGGGGTGGGCCAGCGTGGTCTGCCGCGAGATGGACGTGAAGTCCGAGAAGCGCACCTTCAAGTGCACCACCCGCCCCCGCAGGTTCTCGCGGCGCGTACGTCGGGCCACCCGCCACGCCTGCGCGTGCAGGTGCGGCCAGAGCGATTCTCTGTCGGCGATGTCTTCGGTGAACGTGTCCTGCACGCCCACGCTCTTCCGCCCCCGCTCTGGCTCCACCGCGCGGGGGTCGATGCCCTGGGCCAGATCGTGCAGGTGGGGTCCGAGCGCGCCCAGCTTCTCTTCAAGCCAGGCCACCTCCTTGTCCGCCACGGCCCCCAGCGTGCGCAGCCCCAGCCCGAGCAGCACCTGCTCGGTCTTGGGCCCCACGCCCCACAGGCGCGAGACGGGCAGCGGCGCGAGAAAGGCCCGGGTGGTTCCGGGAGCGACCTCGAGCTGGCCGTCGGGCTTGGCCATGTCGGTGGCGACCTTGGCGGCGAACTTCACCTCGCAGATTCCAGCCGAGGCGTTGAGCCCCACCTCGGCTTTGATGCGCGCCCGCAGGTTCCGGGCGATGGCCGAAGGCGTCCCGAAGAGCGCCTGCGACGCCGTCACGTCGAGAAAGGCTTCGTCGAGCGAGAGCGGCTCGACCAGCGGAGTGACCGACTCAAGAATCTCGAACACCGCCTCGCTGGCCTCGGCGTACGCCTGCGGTCGCGGCGGCACCACGATGGCGTTGGGCGCCTGTCGCACGGCGCGCGACATGGGCATGGCGCTCCTGACCCCGAACGGGCGCACCTCGTAGGACGCCGCGAGCACCACGCCGCGCGTGGGGTGGCCCCCGACGATGAGCGGCTTGCCGCGCCAGGCGGGGTGGTCGCGCTGCTCCACCGAGGCGTAGAACGCATCGAGGTCGAGATGAATGATGGCGCGGGCGCGGGCGCTCACGAGGTGGCGCCTGATTCGACCGCGCTCAGTCCCTTGATCACCTCAGCGCACACCGCCTCGGGTTGCTCGAGCAGGGCCATGTGCGTGCCGGGCAGTTGCACCAACTTCGCATGGGGCACCGCCAGGGCGAGGAAGATCATCGCGTCTTTGTTCGCCTCCAGCTCGTCGCGGAAGTGAATGGCGGTGGTCGGAATCTTCAGCTGACCGAACCGGCGAAACGTCTCCTGCGTCTCAGCCTGGGTGGGGAGGTTGCCCAGGTGGCTGAGCACGGCGCCGGGGTAGCTCGGGCTCTCCTCCATCGACTCCAGCGAGACCGCGAACGCGTTGCGCAGGCGCACGGACGCGTCGGGCCGGAGCAGCCGCTGATGGTCGCGCACGTCGGCCGTGTTGCGACGCCGGACGAAGGGCTCAAACAACCTCCGCAGCCAACGCAGCGCGCCCAGCGATCGCTGCCACCAGGGCATCGCCTGCGGGTCCGCCACCGTGGGTGCGATCCACGTCACGCTGGCGATCGACGACGGATCTCTGAGCGCCCGTGCGGCGAGGATCAAGTCGGCGCTGGAGAGCCCCACCAGATGGAGGCGGGCGGGCAGCTTCAAGTCCCGCTCCAGCTGGACGCACTGATCGACATGGGCCGCCACGGTCAGCTTGTCCGGCCCGGCGTCGGAGTGCCCGCGCCCCCACAGATCGAAGCGACAGACGCGAAAGCCGGAGATGACCAGCACCGGCATCAGCTCGTTCCACACCTCCATCGGGTAGGTCGTCCCGTGGACCAGGAGCACCACCGGCGCGTCGTTCCGACCTTCGAACTCGTACCGCGTCCGCCCCTCGCGCAGCATGGTGAACTGCGAGCCCAACGGAACATGGCGCGTGTGGCCGCCGGGCCAGGTTTTGTCGTCGAGGCTCAACACCCGACTCATAGTTCGAGCCACGCGCAGGGCCAAGGCGGCTGGCGCTGTCGCCTTCACCCAACGGCGCAGGTGAGACAACGCGCACCCAGACATTCACGTCGGCCCGCAGAATCAACGACCTGCACCCGCGCCGAACTGGCGGAGGGCTTGCAGTGACAGGGCAAACGATTTCCGGGAGGTTCGCCATGTCGCGACTTGGGCTGTTGGGGGCGCTGATCTTCACGCTCGAGGTCACGACCGGGTGCGGGAGCGCCGAGTTGACGCAGGGGACAAACGCCCAGGAAGACGTGGGCCTGTCCGGGGCTGAACAACAACTGGTCGGCGGGCTGGCCACCACCGGCGTTCCCGAGGTCGGGCTGCTCACGTTCGGAAACCGTGCCTGCACCGCCACCCTCATCTCCCCTCGGGTGGCGCTCACCGCCGCGCACTGCGTGGGCTACGGAATCTCCTCGAAAGACAGTTGGTACGGCTCGGTTCGCTTCACCAACGGCGGGGCGGTGGGCACGTACATCGTGCTCGCCTACTACGCGTTCTCCGGCTCGACCGGTGGGAACGACGTGGCCCTGCTCAAGCTGCACGCGAACGTGCCCGGCAACATCGCCGTGCCGCGCGACATCACCAATGCGCGACCGGCAAACGAGACCGGCCTGATCGACGTGGGCTACGGCTGCGACAACCGAGCCACCGGCGGAGGCACGTTCGTCAAGCGCTTCATCTTCGGGCGGTGGACCGGGTTCGGCCCGTACCTGGGCGCGAACGCCAGCGCGCTGTGTCCGGGCGACTCCGGGGGCCCGCTGATCGCGTCCGGCGGGCTGATTATCGGGGTCAACTCCGGCTACTTCACCAACTCGGGCATCGACACCTTTGGCTACCCCTGGAACGTGTGGGGCTCCCTCCAGTTCGTGCGCTGGGTGTACCAGACCGGCTGACCGACAAGCCGCTTTGCATTCAGTGCCCACACGGCGAGACTCCCCTGCGTGCGCGCGCCTGACGCGCGAGGGGAGAACCGCTTGCCACACCTCGTCGTCGACCACCGAGTTGCCTCGAAGCGCCTCGCGCTGATTCTCGCGGCGGCCTGCGCGGCGTGCGCCGCTGCGCCCCCCGGCAGCTCAGACGGCGGCGGAGGCGGTGGGGGCGTCGGCGGAGGTTCGGGCGGTGGTGGTGGGGTTGGTGGCGGAAGTGCGGGCGGTGGAAACTCCGGTGGCGGCGCGGGTGGCGGAGCAGGAGCCGGTGGCGGCAGCGCGGGCGGTGGAAACGTCGATGGCGGCGCGGGCGGCGGAACCAGCAACGACCGCAGCACCCTCTTCTCCCAGGCGCACCCGTGGACGGAAGACGTGTCCGCGCTCCCCAAGTCATCGGCGTCGGACACCATCATGGCGGCGCTGGTCGCGGCGGGCGGCTTCGGGACCACCACGCTCCGCACGGACACCAGCCTCGAGGTGGTCTGGGCCGACGCCACCACGCCGATGCGGGCCTTCACCAAGACGGCCGACTTCTACGCGGGCGACTGCGACGACGTCCCCTTCCCCGTGCCCGCCGGCGCCGCCATCGAAGGCGAGACGGGCCTGGCCTGCACCCAGAACGGAGACTGCCACCTGCTGGTGATCGCCCCGCACCTGGGCAAGCTCTACGAGATGTGGCGCGCCAACATCACGGGCGCGGCCCAGTCTCAGTTCCGGGCCGGGTGCACCGCGGTGTGGGATCTCACCCGGGCGTACGGACCGACCCTTCGGGGGAAGGGCTGCAGCTCGGCCGACGCGGCCGGCTTCCCCATCACCGCGATGCTCGCCAACGCCGACGAAGTCAAAGCGGGCGCGGTCAACCACGCGCTCCGCTTCACGCTCCCCAACCCGGAGATCCGCGATGGCATCTACACCCCGCCCGCCACGCACTCGACGGGACCGACGGCGGGCGGGCCCAACATGCCGCCCTACGGCGTTCGCCTGCGGCTGAAGGCGAGCTTCAACGAGAACCTGGTCACCTCGACCGGCGGCAAGGTGCTCGTGCGCGCGCTGAAGAAGTACGGAATGTTTCTGGCCGACGGGGGCAACATTCCGCTCACGCTCCAGTCCGACCGGTTCACCAAGGCGAAGTGGGCCGACGTCGGCATCACCAACTCGCAGGCGCTCGCCGCAATCACCGCGAACGACTTCGAGGTCGTGCAGTTGGGCACGCTCACCAACTGGAAGTCCGACACGACCTGCTATCGCAACCCGTAGCCGCCTTCAGCCGCGGATCATGCGGGGAAACGAGCCCGACGGCGTGGTGGCCGCCGCGCCGAAGAGCGCCAGGCGACCCGATTCGTCCTGAAAGTCGTTCATGCGCAGCCCCGCCGCCTGCATCCAGGCCGGCGGCGGCGCCCCGGCACGCTCCGCCTCGCCGCGAGACTTCGCCATGTACGCCGCCATGGCGTTGCGCGGAATCTTGTCGCCGTGGCGCCAGTTCTTGAGCCCCGGAGCACTCTTGGCGAACGCCGCGAACCCGGGGTCTGCCTGGAGCGCGGCTTCGATCTCCGCTTCAAACGTCACCAGCGTCATGAAGAGCGACCACAGCAGGTCCGAGCTCTCGTCCACGCCGTAGGCCCGCACGCCTTTCTGCAGCTCGTTGAACGCGCTCTGGACCCCGCCGCCCGCGCTCCCGCTCTGGCCGCCGCCCGAGGCGCTGAGGTCCTCGGAGGCCCCACCACCGCCCGAACCGCTCGGGCGCTGCAGCGTGACCACGCCGGCTTCGATGCCGCTCAGGCTGCCCGACACCTTGAACGCGTCACCGCCGTTTCGAAACGCGTGGAGCGAGCGACGAAACGCGACTTCGAGCGCGTCGGATTCGGCCGGGGCGATGCCCAGCGCCACCGCGATGTCGTTCATCTGCAGGTCGGACGCCGCGCGGTTCAGGTGCTCGGTGCGCCAGGTCTTCGCGCTGCGCACGATGAAGCCGAGCGCGTCCGCGTCGGCGAACTGGTGGGTCCCCGCCGTCATTGCGGCCACGAACGCCGCGGCCTTCTCGGGGCTGTCGGCGCCGATGGCCTCCAGTGCGTCGCGCAGCACCGAGGTCATGTTCTTGGCGCGGGCGTCGCTGAGGCCCGGCGAAATGCGGGTCAGGTCGCGCGCGGTGAAGCCGTCGGCCGGGCTCTCCGCGTCAGCCGCGCCAGACGGCACATACACGCCCAGCACGTAGTTGTTGCCGCGCGGGAAGTTGCCGGGGCCGCCGTAGCCCATCTCGCCGTCGTTGAAGAGCCGGCCGTGGCCACCGGAGATCACGATGTCACCCGCCGTCGGGTGGTGCGTTCCCGGCGTGCCCGCGCGCACCACGATGATCGCACCCGCCGGAGCGTCGTAGGGGTTGTCGATCTTCAGGCGCGTCAGACCCGCCGCTTTCAGATGCGACGGGCTTCGGTTGAGCCAGTCGGCGAAGTCGTGGGCCATGGGCAGCCGGGGCACCTGCGCCCCGGGAAAATTGCCCGCCTTGAGGATGTCCTGCACCGCGCCGAGGCAGTGTCCCAACGGGCGCTTGCCGGCGCTGTGCCGGGCGGCGGCCGACGCCAGCCGGCTCATCAGCCGGTGCGCGCGCGCGGCGTCCTGGGCCGCGTCGTGGTGAGTCGCCGGCGTCAACTTGCGCAGGGCCGCCCGGGCCTCGGCGACGTCCATGGTCTGAGCGCCGCCAGCGCGCTGGTTGAACCGCTGCTGGGCGAGATCGCCGCGGACGCTGGGGTGCGCCCCGACGTCGGGCCAGGTCGGCTGGTCGTTGTGCGCGCCGAGCGCGACCGGCTTGCTGGGCTGGGTGTCGAACGACTCTTTGGCCATGCGCGCGGCGACTTTGTGCTGGGTCCGGCGCGCGGCTTCAATGGCGCGGCGATTGGCCTCGTCCTGGCGGCGCTGCGCTTCGCGCCGGCGCTCGGCGGCGAGCTGAACGGCGAGGTCGTTGGAGGCGTGGGAGCTCATGCGTTCACCTGATGTCGGTACGTGTGGACCCTGAAGGACGGCGGCGGGGCATCAACTGAGCGGCCAGAAATGCAAGAAACGTCCACCGGAAAGCCGGGCCAGACGCCCGAAATTGTTCGGCCCGAAACGCGGCCGCGGCGGGGCGCGACAGCGCATTTTTGAACCAGCTGTGTCGACGCTGAAACACGCGCGCCCACATCGGGTTGAACGGCGGGGCGAGGCTGTTAACTCAACGAAGCAACTCGGGTTTTCCCACATGTGGGCCGGCAGCCCTCAGCCGGTGACAGGAGTCGGAAATGGACGGACCGGAGGTCGAAGTCTTCTTCGATGGCGACTGCCCGCTGTGCGTGCGGGAGATCACCCTGCTGCGACGGCTCGATCGACGGGGCCGGATCGAATTCACCGACATCGCGGCGCCGGCCTTCGACGCGGCCGAGGTTGGCCTCTCGTGGCAGGCCCTGATGGACCGGATTCACGGTCGACTGCCCGACGGAACGATCATCGAAGGGGTCGAGGTGTTTCGCCGACTCTACGCCTCCGTCGGCTTCGGCCCCCTGGTCGCGTTGACGCGCTGGCCCGGGGTCTCCCACCTGCTCGAGCTCGGCTACCACGCGTTCGCGAAGAACCGGCTGCGCCTCACGGGGCGGTGCACGGACGGCGCGTGCGAACTTCACCAACGGCCGGCCGCGGGCGCGTAGGCATGCGCACCATCGTCTGGTTTCGCGGCAAAGATCTCCGGGTGGCCGATCACGCTCCGCTGACCCACGCGGCGGGCGCCGGAGACGTCATTCCGCTCTTCGTGCTCGACCCGCACTTCTTCGACCCCGCGCGAGCGCGCGAGCTGCCGCACCGCATGCAATTCCTGGTCGACGCCCTCTCCGAGCTGGCGAGCACGCTTCGAGCGCTGGGCTCCGAGCTCGTGCTGGTGCCGGGGCGCAGCGTCGAGGTGGTGCCTCGCCTGGCCGCGGCCTGGGGTGCCGACCGCGTGGTAGCCCAGCGTTGGAGCGAGCCGTTTGCCCGGACGCGCGACGCAAAAATCCAGGGCGCACTGGGCGCGCGGTTTGAGCTCTTCGAAGGGGAGACGCTGCTCCCTCCGGGCACACTTCGCACCGGAGCCGGTCGGCCGTACTCGGTCTTCACCCAGTTCGCGCGCGCGTTCATCAAGACCGCTCGCATCGACCCGCCACTGCCCGCGCCGGCCCGATTGCCGCCGCTGCCCGCCGACCTGCGTCCGCGGGTCGGGACCGTGCCGAGCGTGGAGTCCCTCGGGCTCGTGCGAAACCCGGCGGTGCTGGCCGGCGGCGAGTCGCACGCCCGGCGCCGGCTGCAGGCCTTCATCGCGGAGGGCGTGGGCACGTACGCCACCCGCCGCAACCGCATGGACCTCGACGGCACCAGCCGCCTGTCGGCTGACCTCAAGTTCGGCACCCTCTCGCCCCGACAGGTGTGGTTCGAGGTTGGACGGTTGAAGGGGCACGAGAAAGACCGCGAGGCCTTTCTCAACGAGCTGGTCTGGCGTGAGTTCGCCCACAGCACGTTGTGGGACCGGCCGGAGCTGTTGGAGACGCCCTTCCAGTCGGCGTTCGCCGGCTTTCCCTGGCGAGACGACGCGGCGGCGTGGACCGCGTGGGCGGAAGGCCGTACCGGCTACCCGGTGGTCGACGCGGCGGCGCGGCAACTGCTCGCCACGGGCTTCGTGCACAACCGCGCGCGCATGATCGCGGCCAGCTTTCTCACCAAGCACCTGCTGATCAGCTACCAGCGCGGCGAGGCCCACTACCGAAAGCACCTGACGGACGGAGACTGGGCGCAGAACAACGCCGGCTGGCAG
>CAZFXD010000066.1:0-20517 GCA_964522795.1 uncultured Myxococcaceae bacterium | reverse complement strand
CCGCTCTGGCAGAGCACCAAGTAGGGCGCACGGGCCGGGGGCGTTTGACCGCCGCTCCCGCAGGCGGTATTCGAACGGGGTGAGGCGGTGTGGCCGCACCGCTTCGCTGCTCGGAGTTCATCCATGAAACGCTTCTTCGAGGCCGCGCTGCTTGTCGCGCTGGCCACCGGGTGCGGCGCTGATCCTGCCGCGGGAAACAACCAGGACAGTGGCATGCCCGCCGGGGTGGTGACCGGTCTCGACGGACTCAACTGCGAAGTCTCCGCGGTGCTCGTGCGTCGCTGCGGCGCCTGCCATGGTCCCACGCCTGCCGCAGGCGTGCCCATGTCACTCGCGTCGCGCAATGACCTGCTGGCGCAGTCGCTGGGCGACCCGCTGCGAAACCAGCTGCAGCGCTCCATTCTCCGCATGCAGGACACCGTCACCCCCATACCGCCGCAGCCGAACGCCCCCGCCACCGCCGACGAGGTGGCCGTGCTGGTGAAGTGGATGAACGCCGGGATGCCCGCGGAGACCTGCCTCAACGGCGACGCCGGCGTTCCCGAAGTCTCCGACGGGGGCCTGGCCCCCACCACCTGCACCACCGGGACCTACTGGACCCTGGGCAATCGCCAGAGCGTGCTGATGAACCCGGGCATGGCGTGCATCAGCTGCCACCTGCAGCTGGAAGGCCGGGCCATCCTCACGGTGGGCGGCACCATCTACAAAGGCTTCCACGAGAAGGACACGTGCAACGGTGGCGCGGGCCCGGGCAACGGCGCGGTGGTGCAGTTGATCGGCGCGGACGGCGCCGTGTTCAACCTCACGCCCAATGGGGCCGGGAACTTCTGGTCGCAGCTGGCGATCAAGAAGCCGTACACCGCGCGCGTCATCGCCAACGGTCAGATTCGGAGCATGATCGCTGCGCAGACGTCGGGCGACTGCAACTCCTGTCACACCGAGCAGGGCGCCAACGGCGCGCCGGGCCGAATCGTCTGGCCGTAGCGGGGGCGAGCGAACGTCAGCGGCGCGGCTGCTGCTGACTCAGGCTCTTGAGCAGCTTCTCGCGAATCTCCGGCGGAATCTGATCAAGCCCCTGAATGCCACCGCCCTGCGGCATGGGCGGCGGCTTGCGGAACATCTCCACCCCGCGGCTGAACGAGTCGCGCACGAACTGGGCAGCGGCGTAGACCGCGCCGTCAACTGCGCCCTTCACGTAGTACTCGTCCATGCCGGCCAGCTGGGTGGGGGCCTTCTTGCCGAAGGTGACCACGTGGCGGCTCTTGTCGGAGAGCACGACCTCCACAGTGGGCGAGCCCGCATTGAGGCCTGTCACCTTGTCGTCGGATTTCGCGGCCACGTAGTGCGCGGCCTTGGTGCCCTTGAACGCCTCCAACTGCGCGTCGACCTGGGCCAGGTCGAAGTCGATGCCGTCCGGGACCTTCTTGGGCTCGACCAGCTTCCACGCGCCCTTCTGCTTCTCGAGCACCACGCGGGACTTCTCCGACGTGACGGTGAGCTTCACCGCCTTCGATGCGTCGTAGTTGAAGAGCGACGTGTCGCGGAAATCGTCCAGCGTTCGGCGCAGGTTGGCCGCCGAGGGCGTGGCGATCAGGTACGGCTGCTCGGTCCCCTCGACGCGAACGGCCGTGTAGGGGAACGCCGTCACGCCCGCGTCGGGCCCGTTGGCGGTGACCAACGCGCCGTCTTTGGCGTTCAGGTTGTCGTGGCCGATGTGCAGGGTGATGGTCTTGCCGTCCTTGGTGGTGGCGGTGGCGGTGGCGTGCTCGCCGGCGAACCCCAGGGCCTCGTCTGAGGCGCCGTCGTCGACGAACTCCGACGCGCCCAGACCGGCGAAGTCGGTGGGCACGCGCGCCAGCGTGCTCTCATCCAGGCGCACCCCTTTGGGCACCACCACGCTCGAGTCGAACGCCCACTTCCCGTCGTCGCTCTTCTTCAGCGTCAGCCCTGCCGCGCCCTTCGGTTTCAAGGTCACGCTCACCAGGTCCTCGGGCTTCGCCGGAACAAAGATGCGCTTGCGCCAGTTGGGCAGGTCTCGCCGCGCCGAATAGGGCAGGGAAGACTTGGTCAGGAATGATTCGTTCTGGCCGGTGCGCTTGACGTAGGTGCCACCCGTGGCGGCGAACTTTCCGAAGGTGAGCGAGACCGGGTCCTTCTGCCCCTCCACCAGCAGCTTCACTTCGATGGCCTTGGGCCCGACCAGCTCTTCTTCGGTGTGCTTCTCCGCGCGGTCCGAGACCAGATCGCCGGTCACGCCCAGCGCGGCCACATCGAGAAACTGCGAGACCGACATCTCATCGGCGGGGAACTTCTTGCCCGCCTGGTTCAGCACGAACCAGTCGTTGCCTTCCTTCTTCAGGGTGGCGTTCACCTGCCCCGAGAGCTCGAACCCGACAATCTTCGACTTCTCGATGGGGGCCACCTCGAGGCGCTTGATGCCCACGCTCACCTTCGACTCGCGCGTCGCGGCGTACACCACGACCAGCACCACGAAAATTCCAGCGGCCCAGCCCGTGAGTTTCTTCATGTCGGTGTGCTCCCCAAGAGTGTTCGAACTACGCCGTCACCGTGGCGCGGCGCTGTTCTCGCATCCGCCATCGGATGATTCCAAACGCAATCAGCGCCAGGGGCACGCCGAGGGCGTTGCCGTACTTGGCCAGCATGCGGGTGCTCTCGGAGAGGTCGGTCTCGAGCGACGCCTCAGAGATGCCGCGGTTGCGCATCTTCAGAATCGACGGGTCCGACATCATCCAGTCCGAGATGTTGAGAATGAACGCCTGGTTGGGCGGCTGCGAGAACGCGTCCATCGCGAACGCGCCGCTGCCCACCACAATCACCTTCGCATCGCTGCTGGCCTGGGCCAGCAGGGGCGCGGCGGCGGGGGTCGAGCTGTTCGCCTGGGCGGCGAAGTGGCTCTTCAACTTCCCGTGCACCTCGGCGGCGAGCGTGTGCGGTCCGTTGAAGGTGATGGTCTCGTGCTGCCAGTCGCGTCGCGCGTCGATGTTGAACGGCTTGTTCTCCTGCCAGCTCTTGGCGCTCGACTTGGCCAGCACCGTGGCGGTGGTCCCATCGGCGGGCGCCACGATGAGCGGGGTGACCCAGGGCAGGGTGAGGCTCTTCAGGCCTTCTGAAATCGGGCTCTCTTTTTCCAGGGCCCCGGTCAGCACCATGAACGGGTACTGCACCGGCATCTGGATAATCATCGGGCCGCGGCGCTCCTCCATGTTGACCGACGCGGACTGCACGTCGGCCACCAGCTTGTCGCCCAGCGAGATGCCGTAGGTGGCGAGCATGGGGCCGAGGCCGTGCGCGATTTCCTCCTGCTGGAGCGAGCGGAGGTCGACCCGGGTCTGATCGAGGAAGAACGCAGCCGACTTCCCCTGCATCAGGAACTGATCAATCGCCTTCAGCTCGTTCTCTTTGAACGCGCTCTTGGGGCCGATCACGAAGAGCGAGTCGATGCCGTCGTCGATCTTCTCCCCGTTGATGGTGACCTGGCGCACTTCGTAGAGCTGTGAGAGCACCGCGTCGAGCTTGCGGAAGTTCTCCTCCCACTTCGGTTCGTCGTGGCCCTGAATGAGGCCGATCACGGGCGTCTTCGCGCGCGTGAGCCGGCGAATCATGGTGGTGATGTTGTATTCGAGGCCCCGGGTGTCAGCGATGACCGGAATGACCTCTTTCTTCCCGCTGTAGCGGAGCACCATGCCCATGTAGGCCTTCTGCTCCTGGCCCTTGTCTTCGCTGATGGCGCGCACCGTGACGGCCTGAATGCCTTCTTCCTGGAGCGCCTTCTCCTGCTCGGTCTGGTCCCGGAACTGGCGCCCGAAGATGTCGCGCTTCACCTCGCGCTTGGTCTTCTTGTCGGCTTCCGACTCGCTCTTGGACGGGTCGGTGAACTCGAAGGAGAGCATGCCCTTGGAGGCCGAGCGGTACTCTTCCAGCAGGTCGCGCACCAGGCGGGCGTTCGACGAGTACGGCGGCGGCAGGTCTTCGGTGAAGTAGGCGGTAATCACCACCGGGTCCTGCAGCGCGCTCACCGTTTCGCGCGACGCCTGGCTGAGCGTGAACATGTGCTCGCGGGTCACGTCGACCCGGCCGAAGAACCGCAGCCCCACCAGGTTGAGCAGCAGCAGGCTGCCGATCACCAGCAGCGCGAACGTTCCAAACTCCTTCTGGGCCTTATTCATTGCCGAACTCCCGCCAATGAACGCGTGGTGAGCAGCAGGCCCACCGCGGTGAGGGTCAGGTAATAGAAGACGTCGCGGGTATCGATGACGCCGCGGGCGATGTTCTCAAAGTGAAAGTCGACCGAGAGGTACTGCAGCGCCTGGCCGAACGCGTTGGGGAAGAGAATGGCGAACTTGTCCACCAGGTAGAACGCGAGGCAGATGACGAAGCCGGTGATGAGCCCCACGATCTGGTTCTTGGACAGCGCGCTCGCGAACAAGCCGATGGAAAGGAACGCCGAGGCCAGCAGGAGCAGCCCGAAGTAGCCGGCGAAGACCGGGCCCCAATCAAACACCTGGTTCTTGCCCGCGAGCCCGGCGACCGTGAAGGCGTAGATGAACGAGAACGCCAGCCCGACGCAGACGGTACCGAGCGAGGCGAGAAATTTTCCCAGCACAATCTCCCAGTCCTGCACGGGCTGGGTGAGCAGCCACTCCACCGTGCCGCTCTTCCGCTCCTCGGCGATGAGGCGCATGGTGAGCGCGGGCGCGAACACCACGAACAACATCGGCGCGATGGCGAAGAACGCGCGGAGCGACGCCTGGCCGGCGAGGAAGAGCGTGCCGAAGAAGAGGTAGCCGGCGATGAGCAGCCAGATCCCGAGCACGATGTACGCGACCGGCGAGTTGAAGAACGTCCGGAATTCTTTTCTGGCGATGGCGAGCGTTGAATTCATGCGCGCGGCCCTTCGGTGGTGGTGAGTTTTCGGAACATCTCTTCCAGGCTGACGTGCTGCCGGCGCATCTCCAGCACCACGAGGTCGCTCTTCACGGCCGCCTCGAAGATGGCGCGTCGAACGTCATCGCCCGTGTAGCGCAGCAGGAACCCGGCCGTGCCGCTGCCTTCCGCCTCGGCCGGCTCGACCTCCGAGACGCCGTTGACCGTCTTGAAGACGCCCTGCGCCGCAGCGGCGTCGATGGAGCTGGCGTAGCGCGAGGCGACCACCAGGTTCACCCGGCCGCCGTCCTGCGCGGTCAGCTTGTCGGGCGCGTCGTCGGCCACCAGCTTGCCGTCGCTGATGATGAGCACGCGGGAGCAGGTCGCCTGCACCTCGGGGAGAATGTGGGTGGAGAGCAGAATGGTCTTTTCCTGGGAGAGCTCGGCGATGAGCGCGCGAATCTCCAGAATCTGGTTCGGGTCCAGACCGGACGTCGGCTCATCGAGAATGAGGAGCCCCGGGTCATGCAGAATGGCCTGCGCCAGACCCACGCGCTGCCGGTAGCCCTTGGAGAGCTGGCTGATGTCTTTGCCCAGCACGGACTTGAGGCCGCACCGCTCGATGGCGTGCGAGAGGCGCGCGCTGCGCTTGTCGGCCGGTACCTGACGAATGTCCGCCACGTACTCGAGGTACTCCTTGACCATCATGTCGTCGTAGAGCGGGTTCGACTCAGGCAGGTACCCCACGTGGCGGCGCGCCTCGACCGGGTGCTGGCTGACGTCGATTTCAGAGACGAACGCCGAGCCGGCAGAAGGCGTCAGGTAGCCCGCGAGAATTCGCATCGTCGTCGACTTGCCTGCGCCGTTCGGCCCCAGCAGGCCGACCACCTGGCCCTTGGGCACGTCGAAGGTGAGGCCTTTGACAGCGTGGGTCGGCCCGTATCTTTTTTCCAGGCCAACAAGGCGAACCATGGTTTGAGTCACGTTGCACCCCCGATTGAGCGGAGTTGGAGCGCGCCAGGGACAGCGGCGGCGAGCAGTTACGGTTGGTTCAAATTCAAGTCAACGATCAAGTGTCGAGCTGGGGGATGGCGTGGGTTTGCGTTCGAGAAACGCACCCAACACCTTTCACCCAGCGGAAATTCCCGGCGACGTGAAAAAACGTCAGTCGAAGAAACTCCAGATGAGCAGGCCCAGCCCACCCGCGGCCACGCCTCCGCCCACACCGTAGAGGACGTTGGCGGCGGTGCTGTTGCTCTCGGCCGCCGTCTGCAGTTTCTGGGCTTCTCCGAGGCTGGGCGCCATGTCGGCCTGCCGCTTCAGGTTGGGCACGGAGGCCCCGAAGCCGATGCCCACGCCGGCCGCCGCGGCGCCGGTGACGAGCATCAGAATTGACGTCCACCGCTTGAGGTTCGGCCCCTCAATCACCACGGGCGGCGGCGGAGCGACCACCTGCTGAATCACCGGCGCTGGCGGCGGTGGGGGCGCCACGATCCAGGGCGCGGCCCCGCCGGCCTTCGCCCACAGCTCACGGATTTCCGGAGAGCGCTCCTGCCAACCGGGCAGCTCAGCCCTGGGCCGCAGCGTCATCACCTGTTCAAAATGGCCTCTGGCCTTGTCCATGTCGCGCAGGTTGGCCTCGGCAATTCCGAGATAGATGTGCGCTTCGATCAGGTCGTCGACCGCGTTGTCTGGCCACGCCAGCGCTTTTTCGAGAATCGGCAGCGCGTCGGTTTCGCGGAGGTCTTCGACCAGCCGAATGCCCTGGGCCAGATGCGGGTTCGGTTGCGGCGCGGCGGGGGCCTTCTTCGCCGGCGGCTCCTTCTTCTTCGCGGGCGCAGCGGTGCCTGCGAGCGGGACCAGCACGGCCAGAATCAAGAGGATGGAGCGCGCCATGGAGAGGCCCCCAATGTGCCCGTAATCGACCGCAGCGTCGAATCTTCCGTGCGGATTTCCGGCGGGGCGCGTGGCGCGAACCGTCGACGCTACGGTGTGCGCCAGATCTGCCGAATTCTTCGCGAGGTTGCATCGGTGATGAAGAACCGCTCGGGCGTGGCCACGAGGCCGGTGATGGTCCACACCGCGCCGGGCCCGCGTGGAGACAGCGCGCCGTCCTGCCAGCCGGGAATCGGGTCGCCGAACTGCGACTTCATGCCGCCGTCTGGCTGCAGCTCGAAAATCTCCCGGTCGGTGGCCGCGTAGGCGCGACCTGCGGAGTCTGCCGCGACCGTGCGGGCCGGGTCGCGAATGGGAAACAGGTACTGCGGCGTGGTCTCTACAAACCCGTCGGCGCGCCGGACACGCCGCACGCGCGTGCCGTCGTTGTCCAGGACGAACACGTACGCGTCCGTCGCCGCCAGTGGCCCGGGGTTGGTGAAGCGAGCCACGTTCGGCGCCCCTCCCGTGCTGCCGGCGAGCCCGGGCGTCCCCGCCAGCAGCCCCAGCGTGCCTCGGTCGGCATCGACGACTCGAACCACCTGGTTGCCCGTGTCTGAAACGTAGAGGCGGTTGCCGCCGTCGGGGGCCTGCGCGCAGGCGATGCCGTACGGCGAGTTGAACTGGCCCAACGTCCCGGCGTCGTTGTTGTACCCGGCGGCCGGCGGCGTCGCCCCCGCGAAGTAGTCGAGCGAGCCCGCGTCAGAGACGTAGCGAATCGCGTGGTTCAACGCGTCGGCGACGAAGAGCCGGTCGCGCGCGTCGACGCAGAGCGCGTGGGCGGACGCGACCTTCGCGCTCCCATTGGCGCCCGTGGCGATGCCGGGGCCATCGGCCACGTACACCGCCGACGCTGACCCGACGGGCAGCGTGCGAATGAGCGACCCGCGCGGCTCGGCCCAGTAGAGCGCCCCCGTTGAGCTGCGGCCCAGGCCCGCGCCCCACGACATGCGGTCGCTTTGAACTTCGGCGTTGCTCGCGCCGCCGCTGTAGTCGTCGCTGTGCACCGGCACGTTCGGGCTGTTGAACGCCTGCAACACCTGGCTGAATCCCATGTAGCTGCCGCCGACGACGGTTCTCAGCCGGTGGTTGGCGTCGATGAAGAGGTACTGGTCGCCAGGGCCGAACGCGGTGATGCCTGACGGTCGGTCCGTTCGGCTGGTGTAGTTCAGGTTGGGAATGGCGAAGTAGGCGTTCTGCAAGCCGGCGGGTGACTGGGGGCCGGAGCTGGGGTCGCCCACCGACGTGTAGGCCGTGGCGTTGGGGCCCACCGCGGCCACGCGAATTCGGTTGGAGGCATCGGTGAAGAAGACCGAGCCGTCGGAGCGGAGGAAGATCTGGCGCGGTCCGCTGATGGCGACCGGCGTAGCGTCGAGCCAGTTGATGCGGTCGTAGAACCCGGGGACGCCCGTTCCCAGCACCGAGGTGACCGCGTTGCCCTTGATGGCACGGAGCCTGGCGAACTCCGAGACCAGCAAGCCCCCGGCTCCGTCGACCTCCACGTCGAGCGGCGTGTCGAACTGGGCCGACGCCCCGGTTCCATCGGTCGAGCCCGACGCGCCCGGCGCACCCGCCACCAGCTTCACCTGTCGCACACCGCCGTCGGTCGGCTGCCACACCATGCGCACCACGTGGTTGCCCATGTCGGCAATGAACAAGCCTCCGTCGAGGTACGCGAGCCCCTGCGGCAAGCGAAACTGTGCGCTGCTCGCGGGCCCATCGCTGGTGTACCCGGCCGTCCCTGAACCGGCCCATGTCGAGACCTGCCCGCCCGCCACGAGGCGAATCCGGTGGTTTCGCGAATCGGAGACCCACCAACCGCCGTCGGGCGTCGACACCGCTTCGACCGGCTCGCAGAACTCCGCCGTCGCGACCGGCCCGTCGCTAAAGCCGCAGCGCCCGGTCCCTGCGACCACCGAGACCTGCTGCGTGCCGAAGTCGATCTCCCGCAGCACGTGCGCGTAGCGCTCGACCACCAACACCTTGCCCAACGCCGGGCGTCCGGTGAGGTAGCCGCCCCCGCTCCACCGCGCCACGGATCGGTGAATGGACGCGGTGGTCAGAGAATCCAGCGCCGGCGGGCCGGCCATGCCGAAGAGCGTGATGATGCACCCGGGCGCGTCGTACAGCTGGCCATCGCAGTCGTGGTCCACGCCGTCGCATTGCTCGGGCTGCACGCCTCCACCGTCTGGCGATTGACAGTAGGCGATGTCGTCGAACCCGCACGCCACCCGCCCCGCCACCGCGCACACGCCCAGCCCGGTGCCCGCCGGACAGGGGGCGCCAATGTTCTGCCCCACGCAGTTGGGAAGGTTGCAGGAGCCGGCGTCGGGCAGGGTCTTCCCTCCGTCGACGACGCCGTTCGCCGCGCAGCCGGGAACAGTTCGACAGGGACCCGCGTCGGCGAGAAACGGAAACCCGGCGGGGCAGTCTTCCAGCGGCGGTGGGGGGCCGATGGGGGGGCCCGCGTCGAAGGGCCAGCACGAGCCGGCGTCCGCCAGCGTGTCGCCGCCGTCCCTGAGACCGTACGCCTCGCAGTCTGGTTTGGCGCGGCAGAAGCCTCCGTCGGGGAAACGAGTGGCCCCCGTGGCGCAGTCGCCCACCAGCGGAAAGCAGGTCGAGTACCCGGGCGGCGGCGCGAACCCTCCGTCGTCGTAGACGTCGCCTCCGTCGAGCGCGCAGCGCGGCGTGTCTCGGTCGCAGACCACCAGGCCCACGCGGGAGCAGATGCCCTGCGCCGGCGGGCCGCAGGGTTGTCCGCCCCCGGCGTTGGCGCATGCAATCGACTCGCAGCTGCGCAGCCCGTCGGGCGTGGGGAGGCAGACGTACGGCTCGGGGCACCGTTGATCATCGCTGCAGAGCTTTCCGGTAGGGTCCAGCGGCGACACGCTGCAAGACGCCGCAAGCACCAGCGCGAGCAGCGGTGCCACGCGGCCGCCACGCGCTCCTCGGCGCACTGATTCCACTGCAACGAAACGGCGAGAGGCCATCACCGCGGAATCATCGCCCGCGACGAGCACCGACGCCACAACGGGGCCCCGCGCTCAGGGCCCTCGCCAGACCTGCTTGATGCGCCGCGCCGTGCCGTCGGTGACGTAGAAGCGGTCCGGGAGCGCCACCAACCCGGTGGCGTTCCACAACGCGCCCGTGCCGCCGTCGGCGAGGAACCCGTCTTGATAGCCCGTGGCCGCGGAGACGAGCGGGACCACCGCGACGCTGGGTGACGTCTTCAGTTGGTACAGCGTGGTGGGCGAGGCGGCGAAGAGGGCGCCGGTGCTGTCGAAGGCCAGCGCCGTCACCGGAGTTGAGCCGAAGTCGAAGTTCGGCGGCGGGAGCAGAATGCCGTTGTTCGAGTCGGCCCGGCGCACCACCGTGCCGCCGTCGGCGTAGGTGTCGACGATGTAGACGTACTGCGAAGACGCGGCGATGGGGCCCGGCGTGAGGAGCCGACCCGCCGTGCCCGGGAACCCCGGGTCGGTGCCGGCGTCTCTGGCCGTGCCCGCGAGCAGCGAGCTGACGCCCGTGGCGAGGTCGACGCGGCGAATGACGAAGTTTCTGGTGTCGCTCACGAACAGCGACGTGCCGCCGTCGGCGAACGACGCCACCGCAAGGTACGAGGGCTCGTTGTAGCGGGTGCTGGCGGCGGGGCCATCCACGTACCCCGACACCACCGTCTGGTTGGTGATGCCGCTGAAGGTCTCGATGGTGTCGAGGCCCGCTGGCACGCGGCGAATGACGTGGTTGAGCGCGTCAGCGATGAAGACGTCGCCGTTGGGCGCGCTGGCCACGTCGCGGGGCGTGTTCACCTTGGCGGCGTTGTTGGAGTCCACGAAGCCCGGCGCGTCCGCGACCATGCCTGCCACGGCCTTGACGGTGCCGTTGGGCTGCAGCTGGCGAACGAGGTGCCGCCGCGGCTCGACCCAGAAGAGCGCGCCGGACGCGGTGCGCGTCAGTCCCTGCGCGAATGACAGTCGGGCCGCCGTTCGCCCATCGCCGTTGGCGGTCTCTTGCGCCGCGGCGCCGCCAGCGTAGTCTGCGACGTTCTGCGGGATGTTGTCGACGCTGAAGGAGTTCACCGTGACCGAGCGAATTCGGTGGTTCGTATCGCTCACCAGTGACGTGTTGCTGAAGAAGAATCCAACGGGGGAATCGCCGAGTGAGGAAGGCGAGGAATTGCATCCGGCCAAGTTGATGTTTCCGTTTCGGAAGCCAGGCCCGCTTCCTGGATAGCCGCCCAGAAACGGCAGTGGGCAGTCATTAAACGCATAGTTGCCGCCAGTGGCCGCCCCGAACGCGTTCTGCTGCGAATTGAAGCCCCCGCAAGCGGTGCTGTCTGCGCAGTCGATGTCGAGTTCGAGGATGCGCGTCCGGTGGTTGTTCATGTCGTTGAACGCGAGGTACGCACCAACCTGCGTCAGCTGCTGTGGGCGATTGCACCGGGTGCGAGCGGCGCGAAGCCGCCACTCCACAGGTTGCGGAAGGTTGATGCTCGGGAAGTACGGGTACTGGTCGACATCTCCAACCTTTGTGGCGCCTTGGCCGACGACTGTTTCAACCGCCGGCGTGACCGTGGGCTTGATGCGTCGAATCTGGAATTCGTCTGAAACAAAGACCTGGTCGCTCCCAGGCGCGGCGCCTTTGGTGACGGGTGCGGAGACGTCGACGGGGAAGCGGAACTTCGCGGTGGCCAGGGTCCCATCACCCCCCGGTCCGGAGCCGGCCACGCCCGGGGTTCCCGCGTAGAGCGAGACCGTGGCTCCACCGTCCGGGAACACCTGCAGATGGCGAATGACGTGGTTGTTCGTGTCGGCCACCAGCACGCCGCCGTCCGAGAGCAGCGACAGGCCTGTCGGCGTGTTGAACTGAACGGCCGCATTCGAGCCGTTGGCGTAGCCCGCGGTGGAGCCCACCAGCGTCGAGACGGTGCCGTTCCGAATGATTCTCAGGCGGTGGTTCTTCGAGTCTGAGACCAGCAGGCTCTGGTCCGGGAGCTGAATCGTCTCCACCGGCTCGCAGAAGCTGGCCGTGGCCAGCGGCCCGTTGGCGGCGCCGCAGCGGCCATTCCCGGCGAGGGTGGTGACCGTGTTCGTCGTGGTGTTGATGAGCCGGAGCGCGTGGTTGTAGCGCTCCGTCGCAATCACCACGCCGGCGTCAATCACGTCGAGGAACGAGCCGCCGGCAAAGCGGGCGCTGGCGACCGCGAGCGGTCCCCCCAGGTCGATTCCCGGCCCGCCGGCCGGGCCCACCAGCGACAGCGCGCACCACGGCGCGTTGCCGGGAATGCCGTCGCAGTTGTTGTCGCTGAAGTCGCACTGCTCGGCGCCCGGGTTGAGCGCCACCGCGTTGCAGCGCACGGTTCCGTTCGGCTGACACACCAGCTGCCCGGTCTGAGAACAGGCCCCCACGCCCGCGTCGCAGGCCGAGCCCGCGCCCAGCGTCGCGCAGTCGGGCAACAGGCAACTTCCGGCATCGCTCAGCGTCGTGCCACCGTCGATGTTCCCCAGGGGGACACAGTCGGGCACCACACGACACACCCCGCCGTCCTGCAGAATGGTCATGCCCACCGGGCAGTCTTCGAGCGGCGGCTTGTCGCGGCAGCTCCCCGCGTCAGGCAGCGTCTTGCCCCCGTCGATGATTCCCACGTCGTCGCAGTACGGCACCGGGCGGCACACGCCTCCGTCGGCCGCGACAGCTTGTCCGACCGGGCAGTCGGACGGCGGGGGCGTGCAGACGCCCGCGTCGGCCAACACCGTGCCGCCGTCGAGGAGCCCTTCGTCGGCGCAGTCGGTGGCCGTGCGGCAGCGGCCGCCGTCAGGGGCCATCGCGCGGCCCAGCATGCACTCGGGCCTGATGAACGGGGGAATGCAGGAGCCGCCGTCGGGAAACTGGTTGCCGCCGTTGGTCGGCCCGTCGGGGTACATCGAGCAGTCCGGCGGGAACCGGCAGAAGCCGCCGTCGTCCGAGGTGGTGAGCAGCCCCTTACAGTCATCCACGCGAATCGGTGGGCGGCAGCTCCCTGCGTCGGGCAGCGTGGCCCCCCCGTCGACCACCCCGAGGTCGGTGCACTGCGGCACGGTTCGACACAGCCCGCCGTCAGGCGTGGCGGTGGAGAGCCCGACACAGTCCAGCACCAGCTTCTCCCGCAGGCAGGTGCCGCCGTCGGGTTGCCGCGAACCGCCGTCGAGAATGCCGACCAGCTCGCAGTTCGGGGCCACGCGACAGAACATCCCGCCGTCAGGCGCCAGCCCCGCGTCGGTGCAATTGGGCAGGAGCGGGAAGCACTTGAACGACGACGGCCCCACGTTCTCGGGGAGAATCTCTTTGCCGGCGTCGTTTTCGCACCGCACGCCCTCGCCGCGGCACGCGTACACGCCGAGCTCAGAACAGACGCCGCGCCGCACCTCGCACGTGGTGTTACCGCCCGCGTCGGCGCAGGTGGCGGGAATGCAGACGCGGTTCACGCACGCGTAGGGGGCGGGGCACCCGGTCTCTGGCGCGCACGACTTGCCGTTCACATCGAGCGGTTCGACCGAGCAACTCGCGGTGAGCGCGAGCAGCGAGCCGACCAGGACACGTTTGATCAATCGATACTCCGGGGTGCTTCGCGGCCGCGACGTCGAGGAAGAAGCTACTCCACCTTCAGCACGGCCGGTTGGAAACGGCGTGCGACAACCTGCCACATCAGGGCAGCCGCCGGCGTCTGGGAAACAAATCGCACGCGGCCCTTTCGGACCCTTCTCGCGCGGGCATAATACCGCCACCGTGCCCCAGACCCGCTCCGTGACCGTCGTCCTCGATTCGAAAGGCTTCGCCAAGGCGTTGAAGCGCTCCAACTACCTGCTCAAGGTGGTGAAAGGGCCGGACAAGCGCCGTGAGAAGAGGTCGGCCGGTGGCCGCATCGTCATCGGCTCGGGCGCCGGCTGCGAGTTTCAGCTCACCGACCCCACGGTGAGCGCGGTTCACTGTGAGATCAGCTCCGACACCACCGGCTTTCGCGTGCGAGACGTGGGCGCCAAGAACGGCGTCCGGGTGGGCGACCGCCGCGTCATCGATGCCTGGCTGGAAGACGGCGAGGACCTGGTGCTGGGCGAGACGGTGGTCCGGTTCAAGGTGCTCGACGAGGACGACGAGGCCGAGCTGTCGACCCAGAACTCGTTCGGCCGCCTGCGCGGCAGCTCCCTGCGCATGCGCGAGCTGTACGCGCACCTGTCGAAAGCGGCCCAGAGCGACGCCACCGTGCTGCTCACCGGTGAATCGGGGAGCGGCAAGGAGCTCGCCGCCGACGCCCTGGTTCAAGCGAGCTCCCGTCGCGAAAAACCGTTGGTGGTGGTCGATTGCGGTCGGCTCCCACCCACCCTGGCCGAGAGCGAACTGTTCGGGCACGAAGCGGGCTCGTTTACCGGCGCCAACTCGGCGCACGTGGGCGCGTTTGAACGGGCCCACGGAGGCACGGTTTTCCTCGACGAGATCGGCGAGCTTCCCATTGCCCTCCAGGCCAAGCTCCTCGGTGTGCTGGAGCGGCGACAGGTGCAACGCGTCGGTGGGCAGCAACCCATCCCGGTCGATGTTCGCGTCATCGCTGCGACGCACCGCGACCTCGCTCGCGAAGTGAACCGCGGCAGCTTCCGGGCCGATCTCTTCTACCGCCTGGCGGTGGTGGAGATTCGCGTGCCGTCGCTACGAGAACACGCCGAAGACATTCCCGAACTCGTGGCGCACTTCCTCTCGGAGATGCCGGGCGCGAGCTCGGTCTCACCGGCCGTGCTCCAGCGCCTTTATGAAGGCGACTACACGGGGAACATTCGCGAGCTGCGCAACGCGGTTGAGCGCGCGGTGCTCGGGCTCGACGAAACCCCGTCGGCGATGGCCCCTTCATCTCCCAGCACGGTCGACATCGAGGTGCCGTACCGAATCTACAAAGAGCGCGTGGTGGCCGGCCTGGAGCGCGCGTACTTCGGCAAGCTGCTCGAGGCGACCAAAGGCAATGTCTCAGAAGCGGCGCGCCGGTCAGGCATGAACCGCGTCTACCTGCAGGGCGTGGTGCAGCGACTTAAGATTGCCGGACGAGGGTAGCCGCATCGTCCGCTTGCGCAGGTCTGGTTCTCGTTGAGCCCCGTGTTCGAAACCATTCGGCGGTTGGGTACCGGGGGCATGGGCGACGTCCTGTTGGCGCGCATGCGGACTGACCGCGGCGAAGAGTACGTCGCGTTGAAGCGCATGCTGCCGCAGTACCAGGAAGACCCCGACCTGCGGTTGCAGTTCGAGCGCGAAGCCCGGGTGTGCGCGCTCCTTCGCCACAAGAACGTGGTGGGGCTGCGCGCGTTCGGCGCCGATGACCAGGGGCCGTACCTCGCGCTCGAGTTCGTCGACGGCATGTCCGCCGGTGAGTTGGTCAAGGTGGCCCGCGCGCACGGTGGGGCGCTGCCGCTCGACGTGGCCCTGACCATCGCCCGCGACGCGGTGCGGGGGCTCGACTTCGCGCACCGGTTTCGTTCGGAAAAGGAAGAAGTGTCGGGTGTGCTCCACCGCGACGTCTCGTTGGACAACGTGCTGGTCTCGTTCACCGGCGTCTCTAAGCTCGCCGACTTCGGCGTGGCGCGGTTGATTGGCGCGACCAAGCTGACGAGGACCGGCACCTTCAAGGGCAAGCACGGCTACCTCGGCCCGGAGATTTTTCAGGGCGGCGATGTCACCGTGGCGACCGACGTCTTCGCCATGGGCGTGACGGTCTACTACCTGCTCTGCGGGGTTCCTCCGTTTCACGGAAAGACCGACGGCGAGCTGATGTACGCGGTGCTCTCGGCCGCGCCGCCTCGCGTCTCAACGTTGAGAGCGGATGTCCCCGAAGACCTCGACACCTGGCTCGACGCTGCGCTGGCCAAGAAGCCGAGTGAGCGCCCCGATTTGCAGTCGCTGCTCGCGATTCTCGATCGCCTTCTGGTGGATGACGACACCCGGGTCCGAGAGTCGGTGGGCGAGTGGGTGAAGCGCGCCTCACTCGCGCGGCCTGCCGTCACCCCCCACCGCGGCCTTCCTGCCATCGAGATTCCCAGCAAAGAGACGCTGGTCGCGCACCCGCCCACCAGCTGGAAGCAGCGGAGGCAGCAGCTGATTGTCGGCGCGTCGGTGGTGATGCTGCTGGCGGCCGGTGGAATCATCTGGTCGTCCCGCGCCGGCCCCGACCCCAGCGTGGCGACCCCGGGGAGCGGGGCCGTGCTCGATGCGGGCGTGACCGTGGCCGAGGCGGCCGACGCGTCGGGCCCCTTTGCGGAGGCGGACGCGGGGCTGGCCCTGGCGACAGCGGAAACTCCCAAAGCCTCCGCCGACGCCGGGGTGACGGGGACGGCCGCGTTGGCACCGCCCGGCGGCGCGCCCGATGGCGGGGCTGGGAAGGTGCGCAATACCCAGCGCGGCAACGGCCCCACTCGTCCCGTGAGACCGTCCACCGTGGCGACCGCTCCCCCCGTGGAGCCCCCGCTGGGGCCCGGCACCCTGACGGTGAAGTGCAAGCAGTGGGCGGAGGTGTTCGTCGACGGCACCAACGTGGGACGGACGCCCCTGCTCAACTTCTCCATCAAGCCCGGGCCCCACAACGTGGTCCTCACCAACCCCGAGCAGGCGCTCAGTATGAGTGAGAAGATCTCAATCGCGCCCGGCCAGTCGCTCGAGCTCCGCTACGACCTGAAAGAGAAACGCCGCCTCGAATAAACGGGCTCGGGGCCCCGGGGTGTGCTGGGAGTGCTCGCTGATGAGCGTTCTTCTGTACGGCGCCACCGGGTACACGGGAAGACTGATCGCCAGCCGCGCCAGGGACGTCGGCGCGACCGTCATCCTGGCGGGCCGCGATGCCGGTAAAGTTCGCGCGGTCGCCGAACCCCTGGGCTTTGAGTTCCGGGCCGCGCCGCTCGACGACGCCCCCGCGATGGATGCCCTGCTCAAAGGGGTGTCGGTGGTGCTGCACGCCGCCGGGCCTTTTTCCGCCACCCACGCGCCCATGACGGCCGCTTGTTTCCGAAACCGCTGCCACTACGCCGACATCACGGGCGAGATTGCGGTGTTCGAGGCCCTGGCCCGGCGAGACGCGGACGCCCGCGCCGCAGGCGTGACGTTGTTGCCCGGGGTTGGGTTCGACGTGGTGCCCAGCGACTGTCTGGCGGCGCACGTGACCCGTCGAGTGCCCAACCCCACCCACCTGGTGCTGGCGCTGGCGGCGCTGGGCGGCGTGTCGCGCGGCACCGCTCGAACGTCCGTGGAGGGACTGGGGCGAGGCACGCCGGTTCGCCGCGGTGGGAAGATCACGCGCCTTCCCCGCGCCCTGTGGCGACAGTTCGACTTCGGCACCGGGCCAAAGGCCTGCCTCACCATCGGGTGGGGCGACGTGTCCACCGCGTGGCACTCGACCGGCGTCGCGGACATCGAGGTCTACTTCCGTGCCTCGCGACTGATTCGAAGCATGACCACGCTGGGGGCGTTGGCCGGGGGGCTGCTGCGCCACCGCGCCGTGCAGCGGTTCTTGAACGCGCGAATCGACGCGTGGCCCGAGGGCCCCAATGAGGAACAGCGGGCCCGCTCGCAGAGTCGAATTCTGGCCATCGCCTCCAACGCCGCGGGCGTCAGCGCCTCGTCTCGGCTGGAGACCCCTGATTCGTACGCGTTCACCGCACACACCGCGCTCGACGCGGCGCTGCGCCTGGCCAATGGCGAAGCGCGGCCCGGCTTCTTCACCCCGTCGAAGCTCTTCGGCCCCGACTATGTGCTGGGCTTTGACGGCGTGAAGCGAACCGACCTGACCTGAGGCCCCGCGCTACGGGTCGACCAACTTCTCCGTGTAGAAGCCGCCGTCCGTGCCCACGCGCCAGATTTCGTACGGCGTCATGGCGAAGCCCGCGTCGAAATTGAGGTTGATGGCGCTCGAGGCGCCTTCGATGTCCACGAAGTTGCCGTTGTAGAGCTTGTTCAACGCGCCCTCGACGCCGGAACGGTTCAGGTAGAAACGGTTCTCCACCACCGGCGTCTGAATGATGCGCTCGATGCCAAGCTTGAGGCGGGTGCCGTTGAGCGACGCGCCCGGGGGCACCGACGCGGCGGCGAACCGAAGCACCCACACCGCGTCGTAGCTGTGCGTGGTGAACGACGTGCCATCTGGCTCTGCCTGGAACTCATCGAGGAAATGATCGCGGAACGCGCTGTAGCTGGCGCCGCAGCAGGTGCCGCCGTTGGGCATGTCCGGGTTGATGGCGTTTCGCTGCGCCGGCGCCGTGCCCACCGCGCCTCGGAGCAGCTCCCACACGAGGGGGGCGACGCCGCCGTCAACGGAGAGGAGCAGGTCGGGCTTCTTCGCGCTGTCGGTGAACATGAGCCGGTGCCCGGCGTCTGCCTGCAGCGACTTGATCCTGGAGACCGCGTCGAGGATGGGCCGCAGCTCATTGGGAAACGCCACGAAGACGGTCAACTGCGGGCCCAGCGCCGCCAGGCTCGACGCCAGCGCCGCCGGGTCGAAATTGTCGGGTGAGAAGGGCAGGAGGTTCACCTTGCCGGGCGCGGCGATTCGAAACGCGTCTTCGATGCCCGTCGCGTACGGGTCCTTGCCGGCGTCGGTCGAACCGCCGCGGTGAACCAGCACGAAGGAGCCGGCGTCGGGCTTGGCCTTGTTGATGTACGAGAGCAGCACCTGCGTCTGGTTCTGATCCGGGGGCGCCAGTCTCCAGACGAGTCCGCCCGAAGCCCGATAATGCTCGGTCAGTTCGTCCGCGGTGGCGTTGGGCGAGAGAATGAGCACGTCCTTCCCCGCCACGGCGCCGTACGCCGCGTTGGTGCCCTGCGTGCGGGAGACAATCAGCGCCGGGGCCTTGAGCGAGTCCGCGAACCACGTGGCCTGGGCCGCCGTCACGTTGTTGTCGTTCAAGTCGTCGCAGGCGTAGACGACCACCCGCCGCCCATCGATGGGCGCAGGGCCGGCATTGATCTCGTCCACCGCGAACGACAGCGCCTTCACGCGCAGCGCTTCGTTGGTGTCCGAAACGCCCCCCTTGCTCAAGGGGTAGAGCGCGCCGATGGCCAGCCGAGAGTCGAGGGGCGCCGACACGTCGCCGAACTTCTGGGTGCAGCCAGCCGGCATGTCGACGCAGTAGTGCTGCGCGCACGCTCGAAATGAGGCGCAGTCGCTGTCAGCGTTGCACTCGTTGAAATTGTTCGCGGTGGTGAGCGAGCAGGTCGCCGTCGCCAGTGCCAGCACCATCGAAGCGATTCGTGCGTGCCTCACGGCCAGGTGCCCGCGAGGGTGAGCACGCCGCCCGAGGCGGTCGGGACCCACGTCATGGCCAGGTCGCTGGTCGGATCATATCGGGGCCACAAGATGACCGAGGTGACCGCCAGCGCCACCGCCGAGACCAGCGCCAGGTCGCTCACCAACGCCTGGGTCCGCGTCGTGCCCTCCAGCGCCTTCTTCTGGGCAAAGTCGCCGGACCGGTCGAAGGCGGCCCGTGAGCCGTTGGCCGCGAGCCCGAACCCCAGGCTCAGGCCCAGCGCCGCCACCGCCGCGCCGCCGGTGATGAGCGACGGCGCTTTCCCCAGGCCGCCGCCTTTGGACATGGCGCTGACCCGCTCCTTGTCGCGGAGGTCGAATTCGTCTCGTTGCTTCTTGGCCAGCGCGGCCTCGGCTTCGGCGCGCTCCTTCTGCAGGCGCGCTTCACGTTCGAGCTCGGTCTGACGCTTCTGGGCCTCCTGCTGCTTCTTGAGTGCCGAGGTGAGCCGGTCGACGGCCAGGTTTGCCTTCTTCACGCGCGAGGCGTCGCCGTCTTTGAGCGCCAGGTACTTCTGGTACGTGTCCAACGCCTGCGCCACGTCGTTGGACTGGTCCAGGGCCCGGGCGATGTTGAAGAGAATCGCGGGCTCGGGGTTCAGTTCGTAGGCCTTCTGTAGGAGCACGATCGACTCGGTGTACTTGCCGGAGTCGTAGAGCGACTTCGCCGTCTGAACCAGCGACGCCGCGTCGGCCCGGGGATCGTTCCCCGCCAGAGCCGACGAGCTCAAGACGAGGCAAACCCACGCGATGGCAAACCGAGACACGGGTTGCGATGCTACGGCTGCTTGACCTTCCCCGCTACTGAAGGCGCGCGAGAAGTTGCTGCCGTATCAAATCCAGGGACCGGGGCATGGTGGGCCCGAAGCTCTGGAAGAACTCCGCCTGCGATTCCAGCTCCGCCTTCCACTCGGCCTCGTTGATCTCCGTCGCCGCGTCCACCGTCTCGGGCTTGATGTCCAGGCCCGACAGGTCGATGTGGCCTTCTTTGGGCACCCAACCGAAGAGCGTCTCCTGCGCGCCGACGCTCCCGTGCGCGCGATCCACAATCCACTTCAGCACCCGCATGTTCTCGCCGTACCCGGGCCAGAGGAACTTGCCGTCCTTGCCCTTGCGGAACCAGTTCACCAGGAAGAGCTTGGGCGGGTAGGCGATGCGCTTCTGCATCGCCAGCCAGTGACCCAGGTACTCGCCCATGTTGTACCCGCAGAAGGGGAGCATGGCCATCGGGTCGCGGCGCACCACGCCCACCTGGCCGGTCGCCGCCGCCGTCGTCTCCGAGCCCAGCGTCGCGCCGAGGAAGACGCCGTGCGCCCAGTTGAACGACTGCATCACCAGCGGCACCGTGGTGCTGCGACGGCCGCCGAAGATGATGGCCGAGATGGGAACGCCCCGCG
>CAZFXD010000065.1:0-20598 GCA_964522795.1 uncultured Myxococcaceae bacterium | reverse complement strand
CGTTTTGGTCGCAGGCCGTGCCGGGCTTGGAGGAGCAATCAACGCCCACGCAGAGCGTCGACTTGCAGGTGTTGGTGATGGCGTCGCACACGAAGTTCGGAGCACACACCGTGCCGCCGCGACCACCGCACTTGCACACCCCGTCGTTCGCATCACAGGTCAACGCGCCGTCGCACACGACGTTCCGGTCGGCGCACAGGTTCTTCGTGCCGCCGCACGCCGTCGCGAAACCGATCGTCCCGCCGATGAGGACGGCCACCACCCACTGCACCACGTTCGAAGAGCTCTTCATGATCGCGTTGACGAATCCGTGTTCGAGGAGGTTGCGCGACGCCGAGGTCGCATCAATCGGAGTGCGGCCAGAATACCGAACGACATGGGCCACGCGGCGACACTGCTGCACCCGCCACCAGACGTGGCGTAGTCAGGCCAGAGCTTGATCGAAAGCCCGCGCACGTCCTGACGATTCGACTCGTCGGTGACCTTCACCAGAAAACTGTAGGTCGCCGGCAGCTTGAGACTGGCATCGGCGCCCGCGGTTCCGCTGATGGTGCCGTCATCGGCCAGGGTGAGCCCAGCGGGGAGCTTGGCGAAGTCGCCCAGATCCTGGCACTGGTACATGTCGACCCCGGTCGCGTCCTGGATGCACGGGAGCGAGAACTTCGCCGCCTTGAGGTCCACGCCGTTGTGGGAGAGCTGGACCTTGTACTCGTGGGCCACGAACGCGTCGGGCAAGGCGGTGGTCGTGATCGCCAGTGGTTCGTCGTAGGAGATCTTGAGCAACAGGGTCGTCTCGTCTTTCGCGCTCGCGGCGTCGAACACCACCACCCGCATCGCGAACAGGCCTGCGGTCAACGGCACCCCCTGCAGCTTCCCGCTTGAGGCATCGAGCGTGAGGCCAATCGAGTCGGGCAAGGTCAGCGGCGCTGCGCCCGGCTGTTCCAGCACCGGGCCCGGCTTCTCGGTCGGGTTTTCGGGGAGCGGCTGCCAGCGGGTAATCGAAAACGCGTACGGCGCCTTGCCGCCCACCGCCTGGAACGCCGTGACGTAGTTCTTCTTCAAAATGGCGTTGGGCAGCGACGAGGTCGCGAAGTGCAACGACGGAGGATCGACCACGCGCAGCTTGAGATCTTTCGCCGCGCCGGTACCCGCCGCGTCTTTGAGCTCGACCGAGAAGCTGAACGTTCCTCCCTGCGCCGCGCGCCCCTCGACGGTGCCATCGGGCGCGAGCCCGAGCCCTACGGGAAGCGCGCTGCCGTCTTTCAGCTTCCACACGTACGGCGGCTTCCCACCCACGGCCACCAGCGCAGCTGAGTACGACCGGAGGAACTCGGCCGCCGGAAGGTCCTGGTCGACGATTGCGAGGGGAATGTTCCCCGACACGACCTGCATGCTGAAGGCCGCGGTCTTTTGATCCGTGCCGCTGGAGACCCTGGCCTCGAAGGCGAACGTTCCGCTCTTGGACGGCGACCCGGACAAGTCGCCCACCGCGCTGAGGCTGATTCCCGGGGGCAACGCGCCGCTGGCGATCGACCAGGCGTACGAACCGGCCCCGCCCGTCGCAATCAACCGGGTGGCAAACGGCGCGTACTGCGTCGCGGGCGGCAGGGTGCTGGTGGTGATGGCGAGCTGCGCGCCGGTGAACACGATGCCCGCGCCGAGTGTAAAACAGTCGTTCACCAGGCTGATCTCGGGGAGCGGGAACGGGGGCGTTGCCGCCGGGTCGTAGTTCACGCACAGACCAAGCCAGAACTTTCCGCTGGTGATGTCGCTGGGCAACGTCACCATGTCGGTGGCGGTGTCGCTCTGACCGGCCGGCAGCGCCGGCCCGTTCAGCGTCGAACCCAGCACGCGATCGGAAATGGCCACCGCGGCGTTGTCGGAGAGAAAGTAGGTGTACTTAAAGGCCGGCCCCGCGGCGTTGCCGAGATTGGAGATGATTCGGTTGACGGCCACCGTCGCGCCGGGCGCCGCTGTGGTCGGCGACGTCGCGCTGGAGACGACGAAGTCCGCGGCCGGGCCGCCAATGGAGAACGGCAGCGCGGGCGAACCGTTGTTGAGCTCATTCAACTCGGTGATCGATCCGTCGGGGTCTACGACGCCGAAAACGTAGTAGTTCCCCGTGGCGAGCGACGCGGGGAGCGTCACGCTGACGGTCTGGAGCACGTCTTCGTACGGCCGCACGTCGATGGGCGTGGAATCCCCCAGGGCCGTATCGGCCGCGGTGTCGAGCGCCGTGTCGACCGAGAGGTAGAAACGGGTCCTCACCGCGCTGGCCACGCGGCCACCCGAATTCCGCAGCGTCTGGGTGATGCGGTAGCTGACCCCCGAGTACCCCGTCGAATCGCCCGCCAGCGGCGCCAGCGAGAGGTCAGGCGGGAGCTGAAAGTCGATGGTCTTCCCCGCCGGGAACGCCCCGCCGTTGCACGCACCGGACGTCGCGGTGGTGCAGGAGAGCGCCGAAATGCCCTGCTGGAGCGTCTTCTGAATTCCCACCGACGCGCTGCCGCTCGTCGAAGCGGGCGACGTGGGGCCGTACGCCAGGCGAACCTGATCGGTGCCTTCGTACAGCGTCACCTGGAAGGAGAACGTCGTCGTCGACGAATAGTTGGCGTCTCTCCACTCGAACGTCGTCCAGCGGCGCGGTGCGACGCCGAAGTGCTGGTACCGCAGGTTGGAGTCAGTGGTGGGCGTGGTCTTGATCGTGAAGGAGTCCCACCACGGGGCGATGAAGGTCGCGTTGTAGAACGACGAGTTGTGCGGGATGCCCTGATTGAACGAGGTCGCCGAGCCGGACAGGTAGAGGTAGCCGTACTGAGAGAACCCGACGCTGGTCACCGACTGGCCGTAGAAGTGGAACACGAACGGCAAGGACACGTTCGTGCTCGCCCCGACCGACGTGCCCGCTGGGAGCAGTTGGAACGGCGTGGTCACCGGCGTGCCCATTTCGTAGGTCTGCGCCGAAGCGATCGGCGCGGCCAGAAGCAGCGCGGTCAGCGCGAGGCTGCGACGACGGCGCGCGAGGTAGAACAGCGGCAGCAGGAAGAGCACGCCCGCGATTCCACCTGGAGCCGAGCTGCAGCCGGGTCCAGAGCGACCGTCAGACTGGACGCGGAACGTGAAGGCCCCAAGCCCTGTGGCCCCCGCAGCGTCGCGCGCTTCGATCACGAAGTCGTACGTACCGAGCGAGCCTTCACCCGCCACAGTGCCCGCGATGGTGCCGTCGGCTGCGAGCGTGACGCCCGGAGGCAGCGCCCCGGCGTAGAGCGTGTAGTTCGCGGGCTGGGCAGACGTCGTCTGGACCGCCAGCGCCACGACGTCGCCCGGGCGGAAGTGATCGGGCACGTTGGCGATCTGGAGCTTGAACCGAGCGACGTCGATTCGAACCAGGAACTCCGCGGTGTCGCTCCGGCCCTTGGCGTCGGTCACTTCCAGGGTGAAGTAGAAGTTGCCCGCCACCTGCGGCTTGCCGTCCAGCAACGCCACGTCGCCCTGCGGCGTGAGCGCCAGACCGTCCGGCAACGCGCCGTTCACCACGCCCCACATCAGGGGCTTGGCGAGCGGCGAACCGTCCTGGTTGGCCACCGAGATGTCGATGGCGTACGGCTCGCGAACAAGTCCGTCGGGCAACGAAAGGTTCCGGAAGAGCAGCGCGCCCGCCGCGACCACGCGCACGGTCAACTCCTTCTGCGCCGTGGTTCCCAACGAGTCCTGCACCTTCACGGTGATCTTGGACGAGCCTTCAGCCAACCCAGCGCGCGGGAAGCCCGAAATCAACCCGTCGGGCGTCAGGGCGAGGTTGCCGGGGAGCGTGCCGGCCACGATGGACCACGTGTACGGCTTCACCCCGCCTGCCGCGCCCAGGTAGAGCTCGTACTTGGTGGCGGTGTTGTTGGAGACCGGTGGCAGCGTGGGCGGGGTCGTGATGTCGACCTGGCTGGTGGTTGGCAGCACGCGCAGCGCCAGGCGCATGGTGGCCGTTCGCCCCGCGTTCGAGAGAATGACCGTGAACGCACTGACCGGTGCCGCTCCGGAGGTCGGCGTGCCCGAGATCAAGCCATCCGCCGAAAGCGAGAGACCGGCCGGCAACGACCCATTGTTCGAATCGATGCTCCAGGTCGAAACGCCGTTCTCGCCGGTGGCCACCAGTTGGTTGGCGAAGGGGCGATCGACGACGGCATCAGACAGCTGGGTGGTGACGATTCTCAGCACGCTGGGAACAATGGTGATGGCGCGGGAGGCAAGCCCGTTGTTGGTTTCGTCGAGCTCCTCGACGACGCCGCCCACGTCCGCCATACACCCCACGTAGTAGGAGCCCGGCGTCACGTCGGGCGGCAACCGCACAAGTTCGCTCGCCGAGCTCGAAGCGCCTCGAGCCAACGCCACGGTGCCATCGGCCGACGTCATGCCGTTGGCGCCGACGATCAACAGGGGCGTGTCGTCAGGGGTGATGATGGTGTTCGCCGACAGGTAGTACCGGTACTTCGAGGCCTGGGCATCGAGGTTCCCCACGTTCTTCAGCACGCGGTAGACGGGAATCGTTTCGCCTGCCGCGGCGCTGGCCGGGGCGTCCACCTGAAGGAAGGTCAGGTCCGGCGCGGGCGCGCGCAGCTTGATGGCCCCGGCCACAGCCTGGTTGTTGTTCTGCTCGGAGACCTCGGTCACCTGCTGAGACGAATCGACGATCGCAAAGATGTAGAACGGCCCCGTCTTGAAGGGCGTGTTGGTGAGATCGTTGGTGGGCAACGTGAACGACACGTCGACGGTCTGCACCGTATTGGGCGCCAACGACGCGACCGGCTGCTCGATCACCAGCGTATCGCTCAAGAGCGAGAGCGTGAGGTCCTTGGACACCACGATGCCTACCTTGAACGCTCCTCCCGCCACCGGAGAGTTGTTCCGAACCTTGACCTGGACCTTCGCCGCTTCGCCGAAGTTCCCCACGCGGGTGGACGAGCCGGTGATGGGGTCGATGAAGTCGGCGCCCTCATTCACCAGATCCGGTTGATTGATTCGAATCTTGGCGGGCCCGGTGACCGCATTGTTGGTCTCGGACGCTTCGGCCAACACCCCGTCGGGGTCCATCATCAGGATGATGAACCGATCGCCCGGCGGCGAGTTGCTGGGCACCGTGACCGTGAGCGTCTCGGTGACCGTCGCGTTCGGCGCGAGCGTGCGCGTGCCCTGGGCCAGCGAGTAGTCCGACAAGTCAAAGGTGTCGTTGGCCGACAGGGCCACCCGCCAGGTGAAGTTGGTGGCCGTCTTGGTACCGCGGTTGGTGTACTGAACCGGAACCGAGATCATGTCGCCGGGTCCGGCCACCGCCGGGCCTGACACGGACAGAGAGACCAGGTCGACACCTTGCGAGAACGGGTCGATGGTGGCGCCGGTGTTGTTGTTCTCAATCGCCTCGGCGACGACGTTGGTGGTGTCAGCGTCGACAATCACGAAGTACTGGCCGGGAGGCGGAAGCGTGATGGACGGGCTGGCGCTGACGTCGGTCGTCGTCCCGGGGGCCACCGACGCGGTCGAACCGGCCGTGTAGATGAGTTGATCATCGACCGACAGCGCGCGATCGGTGGACAGGTACGCCTTCCAGAGGAAGTTATTCGCCGGCATCTGCCCGTAGTTCCGGAACGTCACCGTGAACGGGATGCTCAGGTTGGGCGGCGACTCCGCCAGGGTCCCCAGCACAATCTTGTCCACCACCAACTCCGGCTGCGGCGGGTTGCCGACCGTGAAGAGTTGGTTGGCGGGCCAGTCGGCGAGTTTGCAGGCGGCCGTGGTGGCGCACGGGATGAAGGCCGCGCCCAGCGTGCCGGCGTTGTTCTCAAACCCCGCCACGTGGCCACTGCTCGACTGCGCGCCCGTGGGCGCCGGCCCGTACCAGACCTGGAACACGCCGGAGGCGGTCAGACGCATCTGCCAGGTGTAGAGCGCGGTGTTGGAGCTGCCCCATCGGTGGAAGTTGGACCACTCAATCACCACATCGCTCGCCGACGTGCGGTAGCGAATCTTGCCGCCGGTGGTGGCGCCGTCCAGGTCCGCCCACCACCCGGCGATGACGTTGTGCGGCTTGCGCGTGGCCTTCGGAATGCCCTGCCCGCTGTAGCAGGCGAAGTCGTTCAAGGTGCACTCCGAGGCGTCGCTCCCCAGCACGAGCACCCCATTCGAATCGATGTGCACGCTGTTGTAGGTGGCCCCGAAGTACGGAAACGCGAACGGAATGGGGAGCGTGACGTACCCCTCATCCAGCGCGTCGGAGAACCCGAACGAGTCGCGGGCGGTCACCGTGGCGTCCACTACACCCACGCCGGTCAGGGGGACGTAGGCCTGGGTTGTCTGCGTCACCGGGGGGGTCTGGGCCCACGCGCTCGCGGACCAGCACAACGCTACAACCGCCACACTTCGTAACTTCATCATGTTGACTCCAAAATCCTCGCGCGACGATTCGCGAACCACGGCTACGGCAAACACGCGACGTAGTACGTGATGGTGAGCGTCTTACCCGGCTCGGGTACGAAGAGGGGTTCAAAATTCACCGACTGGCCCGCGGCGTCGTAGGTCCAGACCGTCGCGCCACGCGAGTCGGTGGGGAGCAGTTCGACGCCGTCGATCTTGACCACGATCTTCTTCCCACCCGTGAGGTCCGGCGTGGCGGTGAGGAAGAAATTGGTGCGGTAGCCGAAGGCGTTCTTGCCGACCTGCTCCAGTGACTTCGACCAGTCAGGCGAGCAGATCTCCTCTTTCACACCGCCGAGCGCGGAGACGAGCTGGAGGTGCTTCGGGTCACTCCCGGCCGAGGGAGAATCGTACGAACAGCCCGCGGGCGCGGCGGGCAGGAAGGGGGCGATGGCGTTGTACGAGAACTGGGTGGCCCGCTGGACCCCCTTAATGTTGAGCATCTTGTTCACGTAGAAGCTGACCGCGTCGGGTGACTGATCGTTCGCGTCGGTCACCGCCACCACGGCCAGAATCGCGTCCGGTCGAATCAGGCCCAGGTTCTCGCCCGTGATGTTCGTGCCGGTCAGACCATCCACCGCGATCTTCGCCATCATTTCTTCCGCCGAGCCGTTGGTCCCGAGGTTCACGCGCGCCTTGAACAGGTTCTCCACGTTGGCGGTCGTCGACTTCAGGATCTTCGGGTTCGCCGGGTCGTTGAGCCCGAGCGGGAGGATTCGCCCGTCTTCCTTCGTGTCGTCGGTGGAGGTGACGCCGATCTG
Organism: uncultured Myxococcaceae bacterium; assembly: GCA_964522795.1. Taxonomy (GTDB): domain Bacteria; phylum Myxococcota; class Myxococcia; order Myxococcales; family Myxococcaceae; genus CAZFXD01. The sequence continues at coordinate 13,375 of CAZFXD010000065.1, read as the reverse complement.
CCAGTCGACCTGCGCCGAGATGGCGTACTTGATGAACGAACCGAAGTTCGCGGCGAGCGCGGCCTGCTTGTCAGACATTGAGCAGGAGTTGTCGATGATGAGCAGAATGTCAGCCTTGGGCTTGGTGTCCTGCCGGAACGTGTCGACGTTGAGCCCGTTCATGTCGCCGTTGCCCTTCAAGGTCACGATGTAGTCGACGTTGCTTCCGTTCTGATTGACCTGAAGCGTGAAGGCCCCGTTGTCCACGCCGTAGTCGATCGGGTGGTACTTGAGCTGGAACGTCTTGGGCATTGTCCCCGGGCTGATGATGGTTCCCGGCGCCACGCCAGCCGTGGAGACGGCGAGGAACTCCGGGCAGGGGCTGCTGCCTGGACAGTTCGGCCCGCCGGCAGGCTGGCCGGCCCCGGCGGTGATGCCAACCGTGATCACCCCGGAGTCGGGCGACGGCGGGGTGGTCACGGTCACCGACCCCTGGCACGTGTTGTAGACCGAGAACGTTCTCGGCGCGCTCGAGCAGTCTTTCTGCACGGTGCCGAAATCGAGCTCGTCGGGGGCGATGGTGAGACAGCCCACCTGCGGCCGCACCTTCAGCGCCACGCGACCCACCGGCGTATCGGGCGACGAGATGTTGAACTGCACGGCGCCCTGCACTTCGCCCGTCAGCGCCACCTGGGGCCAGGCACGCACCAGCACGCTGAACACTTCGCCCGGCGCGAGGGTCTTCTGGTCCACCGGTCCGGCCGGCAGCGAGAAGATGTTGGCCTGCGACGCCGAGGCGGGCGTCTCGATGTCGAGGTTGGTGATGAGGCAGATGTCGCCCGGGTTGGTCTTGTTGTTCTTGATGCTGAACGACAGGTCTTTGTAGTCAGGCGGCGTCACCAGGCCGAAGTTGAGGTTGGTCGGGGTGATGGTGAAGTTGCACGGTGGCACGACCACCGCTTCGGCTTTGACCGTCACCTTCACCGCGGGTTCGTCTGGATCAGACGAGTACACCGTGACTTCCCACTCCTTGAGACCGGCGGCGTCTTTCGGCGTCACGCGCAGCGGAATGTCGAGGAGGCTGTCCGCACCAGCGGCCACCAGGCCCACCGCCGGGTCGTACCCGGGAACGCCAGGCTTGCCGGAGATGGGGAGCGTGTTGGTGCAGGTGTACTTGCCGGTGGGGCTGTTGGTCATCGGGTCCAGCTCAGGCACGGCTTCACCCACGCAGAGCTCGCTCACGTCGGTCACCGAGTTCAGCGCCTTGACGGTCCAGTACGGTGCGCCTGCGCCGTTGGCGCCGAGGTGGAGGTTTGCTGCCGGGTCCGGCATCGCCGGGCGGGTTCCCACGTTCTGCACCGTCAGCTTCTTCAGGCTATACGACGGCAGCGCGGGCGGCGCGAAGTATGGCACCTTGCCGAAATTGACGCCCGAGGCCGGACGGACGTCGATGTCGGGACCACCGCCAAAGCCCTTGAGCGTCGCCGCGCCGGAGCTCTGCTTCACGAAGTTGGTCTTGAAGTTCAAGGTCGCGGGGCGAAGGCCGAGCAGCGCGGGTTTGAAGTCGATCGTCACCTTGGCGATGCCCGGCGAGATGGCTTTGGTCATCGGGTCGCGCGTCGCGCCGGGAACGTTGGCGGGCATGGTGCCGGTGGGCACGGTGAGGGTCATCCCGCCGACGGAGAACGCGGTCGGCTTGTACTCCGAGGTGGAGGTCTTCATCTCAGTGAGCTGAGCCTCGGCGATCGCGTAGTTCTTGAACGTGAGTTCCTTCTGCACCGTCGAGCCCGGCGAGACGTAGCCGAAGTCGACCGGGATGGGCTCCCAGGTAAGGACGGAGTCAACGCCGGCGCCGATCAGCTCGACGCGCAGCGGCTCGCACCCTTCAGCCGCCTGCATGTTCACGAAGGCGAGGTAGTCCGCGATGCGGGTGGGGGTGAAGCCGAGCTTGACCGTTCGCTCCTTGCCCGGCGGCACGGTGAAGTCGCCACTGGCGGAATCCGGCTCGAAGTTGAACGCGTCTTTGTCCGTGCTGCCCGATTCAATCGCACCCACATTGGCCTTGGCGTCAATGGGGCTGGGGTTGGTGAAGACGACTTCCTGAACGCCTTTGTCGTTGCGAGCCACGGCGCCGAAATCAAGGTACCAGGTGGTGCGAGGCGGCGAGACGGTGCTGTCCACGCGCGACTTCAGCCCACGCGGAATGCACGCGCCGGACACTGCGGTGCCCTTCAAGGTGATGCGCGCGGTCTCCGCCCCCGCTTCAGTCCCCGAGGCAGTCAAGAGGAGCTGGGCCGCGTGATCGACCTGCAATTTGCTCGCGTCGGTCTCCACGGGCGCGTCGAAGTACGAGTCGACTTCCACCGACTCGCCGGGGGCGAGGTCGCGCGCTGCGAACGCCACGAGGAACACGGACGTGCCGCCAGGCTGCGAGACGACATCGGGGCCGACCGCTGTCGCCTCCTGAGCCGCGTCGACCGGCGCAATCTTCGCGAGCGACAGGGTCGCCCGGCCGACGTTCTTGATCACCAGTTTCTGCAGTCGACGCTGCCCCATGGCGACCTTGCCGTAGTCGTAGATCGCGTCGGTGCCGGTCACGTTGACGCCGTCTTTGGGGTACACGATGGCGATTTCGCCGTAGCCCTTAGAGACTGGGCCGCCTCCGCAGCGGCAGCCACTGACGGCGCCGGCCGCGAAAACGAACAGAACAGCGAGTGATCGGAAACTTCTCAGCATGGTGAACCTCCGCACTGCAGGATCAACTGGGAACGTCGTCTGTTTCGGAGGTTCGGCCGCCTCCGAGACTGGCCCGGACTTGAAAAATCGGGGCACCATGCCGATTCGCCCCTGCGAAATCAAGCGACGGAGGCCGGGAGGCGACGCCTTTTTCGGACGATTTTCTCCAGTCGCATCGGCCGCTTGTCTCAGGATCTGAGAAACCGCGCCGCAGGCCGTCTCAGTTCCGAGGAGGATCGCCCGGCGTAGGCGAACTGGGGGACGGCGGCGGCAGTTTGAGGGGTTCAAACCTCACCCGCGTCACTCGCGGGCCATCGGTCGCGACCACGACGATCTGGAAGTCTTCGTGCACCACGGTGTCGTTGACGAGCGGCACTCGCTTCAGCTTCGCCATCAAGAACCCGGCGATGGTAGTGACTTCCTCGTTGCCCAGGTCAAACGAGGTTTCGAGCGTGTGCTCGAGATCGTCGAGCTGTGCAGTGCCCGGCAGTTCAAGACGCCCTCCGGGGAGCCGCGTCATCGGCTCGACCTTGCGGCCCAGCTCGGTCACGTCTCCCAGGAGCTCAGCCACCACGTCAGCGATGCTGACGAGCCCGGAGGTGCCCCCGTGTTCATCGACCACCACCGCGAGCTGCTTCTTCTTCCGTTTGAATTCGCTGAGCAGCTGCTCGAGCGTCACCTGCTCTGGAACGAACAGCACCGGCCGCTGGACCTGGGTCACCGACTTGAGCTCGCCCCTCGTCTTGAGGAACAGCAGGTCTTTGACGTTGACGAGGCCTTCCACCCGGTCGAGCGAGCCCCGGACGACGGGGAGCCAGGTGTGCCCCGCCGACTGGGCCGCCTGCAGATTTTCATCGAGGCTCTGGTCGAGATCGATGGCCTTCATCTGCGACCGCGGAACCATCACCTGCCGTGCGGTCTTCTCCATCATCGAGAGGGCGCGATCGAGCAGTTCGGCACGGGCCTTCAACATCACGCCTGACTCGGCGGCGGTGGCCAGCATCAGGCGGAGCTCGTCTTCTTTAAGAACCTCATGGGCATTGGTGGGCGCTTCAAAACCGAGCATGCGACACACGATGGTCGTGCCCCAGTTGAGAAAGGTCACGAACGGAGCGAACAGAAGCGCGAACCCACGTCCCGGGAGTTGGAGCGAAAGCAACGTTCGCTCCGCTTCTCTGAGCGCGATGAGCTTCGGGACCTGTTCGCCGATCACCACGTGGAGAAACGTGAGCGTGGTCAGGCTGAGGACGACCCCCACCGGCTTCACCACGTGCTCCATATCGGTGATCACTGCGCCAAGGGGAGACAGCAGGATCTCCACCACGCCCTCGATGGCGGGTTCACCGACGTACCCGAGAGCCAGGGACGCCAGGGTCACGCCGATCTGGCAAGCGGACAACCAACGATCCAGCGAGCCTCTCATCTCGAGCGCGGCGACGGCGCCCGGCACATTGTTCTCAATCAGCTGCTTGAGCTGCGTCGGCCGAACGCTGACCAGCGCGAACTCCAGTGCGACGAAGAACCCGTTGAGCAAGACGAGCGCGAACGCACCCGCCAGCGCGTACCCGTTCACTTCAGGGCCTCGAACTCAGCGAGCCCCTTGAGCGAATCGAACATCGGGTCGGACTTGAGCCACGAGCGCACCTGGTCGCCGTCGAGGCGAAGCGCCTGCTTCAGCTCCACCACGGCCTCCGACTTCTTGCCCCACAGCGCGTAGAGCGCGCTCAGGTTGTAATAGATGAGCGCGTCGTCCGGCTTGAGTTCGCGCGCCTTGACGTACGCGCGCTCGGCTTCGGCATAGAACCCCTTCTGCGCGTAGCAGATGCCCAGATCGAGGTGCGGTTCGAAGTTCTCGGGGTCCAGGCGAACCACTTCCTTCAGCTCGGCGATCGCCTGGCGGAAATCGCCCAGGTCCATCAGCAAGGCGCCCAGCTCGTGGCGCGCGAACGCGTCCTTGGGGTCGAGGTCGATCGCGCGCGTCAGCTCGCGCCGCGCCTCCTCGACCTCGCCGTCGTCCGCCAGCAGAAGCCCCAGGTTGACGTGGGTCTCCGGCTCGTCCGGGTCGAGCTCCAGCGAGCGTCGGTAGGCGGCCAGCGCGAACTCACGGCCGAACTGCGCGAAGAAGTTCCCCAGATCGAGGTGCGCGGTGGCGTTGTCGGGCTCCACCCGCACGGCTTCAAGGTAGTTGCGCAACGCTTCCGCATACTCCTTCTTCTGCACGAAGACGCTGGCCAGGTTGTCGTAGGCGTGGGCCGACGCCGGATCCAACTCAATGGCTTTCTTGAACTCTTTGATGGCTTCGTCGAGCCAGCCGCGATCGGCGAGCTCAATGCCGCGGGCGTTGTGCTCGTCAGATTCGCTGGTTCGATCTTTCCGGGGCGCCATGGGCTGAAAGACCACGGAACATAGCAGTTCGGCATACATTCCGGTTGATGACACTCGTCTGCCTGGTTTTGACCTCAATCCTGGGAGCGCGGCCCGACGCCGGCGCCACCGAGGCGTCTGAAATCCGTGTGGTTTTCTCCGGCGACGTGACGCTCGGCTACCACGCCGAGGAGCTCTTCAATTCGCACCTCGACGCGGGCATGTCGCGAGACGAGGCGCTGGGCTGGGGGTTTGCGCGCGTGAAGGCAGTCACCCGCGGCGCCGATGTGTACGTGGCCAACCTGGAGTGCCCCTTCACCACCGCCGACTCAAAGCTGCCCAAGAACTTCAACTTTCGGGCTGACCCGGGAATGGTGGCGGCGCTGGAGAGCTCTGGCGTCGACGTGGTGTCGCTCGCGAACAACCACATGGTCGACTACGGACCGGTGGGGCTCTTCGACACCCTCTCGGTGTTGGACCAGGCGAACATCAAGCACTTCGGTGCCGGCCGCACGCTGGCCGACGCCCGTACGCCGGCCATGATCGAGCTCCGCGGCGTCAAGATCGCGCTGCTGGGCTACTTCTTCCTCGGAGACCGAAACATCGAGCCGAAGGAAGTCGTCGCGACCGGAGACACGGCGGGGGTTGCGGGCGCGGTCAAGCTGCTCCCCGAAATGCGGGCCATGGTCACGGCCGACGTGCGCGCCGCCCGCGCCGCCGGCGCGCTGCCCATTCCATTCTTTCACTGGGGGCGCGAAGGCTTCTCTCAACCGGAGCCGTATCAAGTCGACCTGGCCCACGCGGCGATTGAAGCCGGCGCGGCGGCGGTGATCGGCTCCCACCCTCACGTGCTGCAGGGCGTCGAGCTCTACCGGGGCGCGCCGATCGTCTATTCGCTGGGAAACTTCGTGTTCGGAGGCAACTGGGACCCCAGGGACAAACGAACCGCCCTCGCCGAGCTGACCCTCACCGCCAAAGGCGTCAAAGCCACCCGGCTGTGGCCGGCCACCTCAGACGATGGACCCGCCCGCCCCATCCAGCCTGCGCTCGCCGAAGGCGAGGCGGCGGACGCGATCCTCCGTTACCTCGCGGCCATTTCGGCGCCGCTGGGCCAGACGATTCCCCAACTGAAGGTGTTTCAACCCGACGCGGGCGCGCCGTAGAGGTCGGCTAGTACTTGCCCTTGGCCTTGCGCGCACGGACGCGGCGGCGCTTCAGAACCTGCTTCCGGTTCTTCGAGCGGTTCTTCAGCTTCTTCTTGCTGCGGTTGGATTTGAGCTTGGCCATGGGATTGGTCCTTGCGTCCTTTCAACTGCTCTCATAGACGCCGCGGGTGTGATCGACAAGTTGGAAGACGTCGAGCGAAAATACGAACGGATTCTCGCCGACCTGTCGAACCCTGACATCATTTCGGACAGTCAGAAACTTTCTCGCCTCGCAAAAGAGCGTGCGTCGCTGGAGAAGCTGGTCGAGGCCTTTCGGACCTACAAGCGGGTGCTGAAGGAGCTGGGCGAAACCGAGGAGCTGCTCAACGGCTCGGACGCGGAGATGAAGGAGATGGCCCGGGCCGAGCTGCCGGGACTCAAGTCCCAGCGAGCGGCGCTGGAGGAGGAGCTCAAGCTCCTGCTCCTCCCCAGGGACCCGAACGACGATAAAAACGTGATCATCGAAATCCGCGCCGGGGCCGGCGGCGATGAAGCCGCCCTCTTCGCGGAAGAAGTGCTGCAGATGTACCTGCGCTTCGCCGCCCGCAAAGGGTGGACGGCCGAGATCGTCGACCTGAGTCAGGGCAACGCCGGCGGCACCAAAGACGCGACGCTCATCTTCAGCGGGACCGCGGTGTACTCGGTCATGAAGTACGAATCGGGTGTGCACCGGGTGCAGCGCGTTCCGGCCACCGAGGCTCAGGGCCGGGTCCACACTTCGACCATCACGGTGGCCGTGCTGCCCGAAGCGGAAGACGTGGACGTGAACATCAACCCCGCCGACATCGAGATGCAGGTGATGCGCTCGACCGGCGCGGGCGGACAGAGCGTCAACACCACCGACTCGGCGGTGCGCCTCATCCACAAGCCGACCGGCATCGTGGTGAAGTGCCAGCAGGAAAAGAGCCAGACCAAGAACCGCGCGATGGCGATGAAGATGCTGCGCGCCAAGCTCTTCGAAGCAGAGCAGGAGCGCGCGCGCTCGGCGCGGGACTCGATGCGCAAAGATCAGGTCGGCACGGGCGACCGGAGCGAGAAGATCCGCACCTACAAATTTCCGCAGCACCGGCTGACCGATCACCGCAACGGGTTGACGCGACACAACCAGCCGGCGGTGATGAGCGGCGACATCGAAGACGTGATGTCTGCCTGCCGCACCTTCTTCCAGGCTGAGGCGCTCAAGAACCAGGAGCGCTCGTGAGCCTCGTCCGCTGATGGAGTGGAACGTCAAGAGCGTGCTCACGTGGACCACGGGGCACTTTGAGAAACACGCCGTCGACGCGCCCCGGCTCACCGCTGAGTTGCTGCTGGCGCACGCGCTGGGCACGCAGCGGATCGGGTTGTACCTCGCTCTCGATCGACCCCTGAACGATGCGGAGCGGGAGACCTATCGCACGCTGATCAAACAGCGGCTGGAAGGGCGCCCCACGCAGTACCTCCTGGGCGCGACCGAGTTCTTCAAGCACCGCTTCACCGTCAACGAGTCCGTGCTGATCCCGCGGCCCGAGACTGAACTGTTGGTGAGCGCGGCGCTGGAGGGACTGCCCAAAGGCGAGCCCTCCACCATCGTCGACGTGGGGACTGGCAGTGGGTGCATCGCCCTCTCCATCGCGCTGGAGCGGCCGCAGTCGTCGGTGTCGGCCGTCGACATCTCCGCGCCCGCGCTCTCTGTCGCCGCCGGGAATGCCTCGGCGCTCGGTCTGAGCGGTCGGGTGAAGTTCTACGAGGGCGACTTGCTCGCTCCCCTCCCCCCTGAGGCCCGCTTTGACGTGATCGTCTCCAACCCTCCGTACATCGCGCGCGCCGCCCTGGCCGGGCTGCAACGCGAAGTTCAAGCCGAGCCCCGGCTGGCGCTCGACGGTGGCGAGAGCGGCCTTGAGCTCATCGGCCGGCTCGTCGCCCAGGCGAAAGCGCGGCTGCGGCCCGGCGGGCTCCTTGCAATGGAGATCGGCGATGACCAGGGCGCGGCCACCCGAACGCTGCTTTCCGACGCTGGGTACGCGGACATTCGAATCGAAAAGGACTACGCGCGGCTCGATCGCCTCGCGCTGGCGCGGGTGAACTGACACATGGACGCACTGGTCATTACCGGAAACGGGCCGCTGCGCGGCGAAACGCACGCCTCGGGGGCCAAGAACGCGGCGCTGCCGATTCTCGCCGCGTCGCTGCTGGCTGAAGGCGAGCACACCTTCCGCAACGTGCCGGAGCTGGCCGACGTGGCCACGATGCTGAAGCTGCTCGAGACCATGGGCTGCGCCGCGGAGCGTCAGTCGGGCAAGAAGCGCGACGTCTGTCTGATCGACGTGCCCAGACACGTGACGCCCGAGGCGCCGTACGAGCTGGTCAAGACCATGCGGGCCTCGGTGCTGGTGTTGGGGCCCCTGGTAGCGCGGTACGGGCGCGCGAAGGTCTCGCTGCCGGGCGGCTGCGCCATCGGCGCGCGGCCCATCGACCAACACCTCAAAGGCCTCGAAGCGCTCGGCGCCACCATTCACCTCGCCGAAGGGTACGTGCAGGCCACGGCGAAGCGGCTCCACGGGGCTCGCGTCACCTTCGACGTGGTGACGGTCACCGGCACGGAGAACCTGATGATGGCGGCGGCCCTGGCGAGGGGCACCAGCATTCTCGAGAACGCGGCGCGGGAGCCCGAGGTCGAAGAGCTGGCTCGCGTGCTCAACCGGATGGGCGCGAAGATCTCCGGGGCGGGTTCGAGCGTGATCACCGTCGAGGGCGTCGACACGCTGGCGCCGGTCGATCACGCCATCATCGCGGACCGCATCGAGGCGGGCACCCTGCTCGCGGCCGGGGCGATCACCGCCGGCGACGTGGTGGTGAAGAACGCGGTGCCCGAGCACCTGGGCGCGGTGATGAAGACGCTCCGCGCGATGGGCGCGAAGCTCTCGGTCGAGCGCGATGGCATTCGCGTGGTGGGGCCGCGCCGGGCGCACCCAGTGGACATCGTCACCCAGGAGCACCCCGGGTTCCCCACCGACATGCAGGCGCAGATGATGGCAGTGCTGGCGACAGCTTCGGGGACGTCGGTGATCACCGAGAACATCTTCGAGAACAGGTTCATGCACGTGGCCGAGCTGCTGCGCATGGGGGCCGACATCTCGGCCGAGGGTTCTCGCGCTGTCGTGCGCGGGGTGCCGCAGCTCTCGGGGGCGCCGGTGATGGCGACGGACCTGCGGGCGTCGGCCTCGCTGGTGCTCGCCGCCCTCTCGGCCAAAGGCAAGACCACGGTCAGCCGCGTGTACCACCTCGATCGCGGGTACGAGCGCCTGGAGAAAAAACTCCGCGGACTTGGCGCCAACATCCGTCGCGTGAAGGCGTAGCCCCGGCAAGGCGCGTTCCTGCGACCTGCACCTACGTGCGCGGCTGGGCCGCTCGCTTCACCGCGCGCAGTGGTTGCGTCTTTGACCACGAACGCCATACGCTTCTTTCACACCCCAACAGGAGCCGCTGCACCCATGGATTGCCCCAGCTGTGAAGTGGAGATGGTCGCGTTGGAAGGCGACGATCAAACGCTTCGCAAGTGTGGTGAATGCGGTGGATTGTGGATCGACGTCTCTGATCTCAATCGAACCCTGCTTCACAACAACTTGCCCGGCCTCGATTCGCTGGGCGGCAAGGTGGACCCCGAGGCCGACACCGGTGCTTGCCCGGATTGCCACGTGGACCTGACCCGGGTGGTGGGCGGCGCGAAGAACCACCCGCTCAGCTACGACACCTGCGAGTCGTGCGGTGGCATCTTTCTCGAGTCTGAGTTCAAAGACGTCTCCGACTTCGCATCGGCCCAGAAAGAGATCGTGCAGTTCTTCGATCAGTTCTCCGGACGCCCGGCCAAGAAGCGCGCCAGCGCCCCGCCCCCGCCCCGCTAGTCGGGCCGCGGCTCCAACGCCCTACTCGGCGCGCACGCGCTCGATGCGATCGCCTTCGAGGAGCGCGTCGACCACCTCCATGCCCGACGCGACCTCGCCGAACACGGTGTAGCGGCCGTCGAGGTGCGGCTGCGGCGTCAACGCCACGAAGAACTGACTGCCCCCGGTGTCGTGCCCGCTCAAGGCCATGCCCACCGTGCCGCGGCGGTACGGATGATCGTTCAACTCGCACCGAATGGAGAAGCCCGGGCCGCCCTCGCCGTCGCCGCGGGGGTCGCCGCCCTGCGCCACGAACCCGGGCACGACGCGATGGAAGAGCAGGCCGTCGTAGAACTTGCGCCGCGCGAGCTCCCAGATGTGCCGGGTAGTCACGGGGGCGCGCTCCCGATCGAGCGCCACCACGAAGGTGCCGCGCGTCGTCTCGAAGCGGAGGCGCCGACCCACCGCGGCGTCGCCTGCGTCGTCCCGCTCGGTGGGGGACGCCACGATGTCGGGCACGCTCACCCGCGTCCCGGTGAGTTTGAACAGGGTCTCGCTGCCGAGCTGTCGGACCAACGGGCTGCGGGCCTCGAGCCAGACCTGAACGTTGGGGGCGAGTTCGCGGGCGTCGAGGTTGAGAATGGCCTCTGCGATGGGGGGCGCCAGGTCCGCGTTGTTGAGCGCCTCGGGGACCAGCCTGGCGATCAGGGGAATGGCCCCGCGATCTTTCAGCGCGCTCGCCGCCAGGGCCGCGGCGCCCGCCACTACGCGATCGCTGTCGTCGAGCAACGGGCGAACGGCCGCTCGAGCACGCTCCCCCACCGCGCCTGAAATCGCCTCCAGCGCGGCCAGGCGGACCGAGGAGGCGGCGTGCCGCAAGTACGGTTCGACCAGCGCGGCGCGGGCGTCGGCGCCCCCGGCGGGCGGAGGCGGGAGCGCGCGCAGGCCCCACGTCATGCGCAGCCCTTCCGGCACCGCGTCACGACCGCACGCGCGCACGGGGCTCCAGGCCTGTGCGTGGCCCATCTGCACCGCGGCGAGCCGGCAGTCGGTCTTGTTGAGCGCATCAATCACCGCGGGCGGAGTCCCCGCCCGCACGGGCGCGACCAGCTTCACCCGCCACTTCTCGAGGAGCGAGGCGAACCGCGGGCCGGGGTTGACCTGCGCGAGCGCGAAGAACGGCTGCAACCTGGCCGTCTCGCCGGAAGCGACGAGCGCATCAAGCTGCCCCGTCAGGCCGGCCAGCGCGTCCAGGGCCGGGCAGGCCGCGCCTGGCGCGCAGGCTCCGGCCATCTTGGTCAAGGCCCGCGTCGTTTCCACCGCGACCTGCAAATCAGGGTCGGTCAGGTGGCCGGCGAGGACGGGAACGTCTGCGGCCACGCCCACGTCGCCGAGCCCCTTGGCGGCGAGCGCGCGAATGGTCCAGTCGGAGTCGCCCACCGCGGTCAACAGGCTGGCGCGGGCCTGGTCGGACTTCGAGAGCGCCAGCGCGAACGTCGCCGCGTACCTGAGCTCTTGAGGCGAACCCGGTTGCACGAAGGGCCCGAACGCCTTGAACGCCGGGGCAGGAAGACGGGCGCCCTTCTTCGCGGCCAGCCCGAGCGCGAGCGACGCGGGCACCTGAAACCGGGGCTGGTTGAGGCGCTGCACCAGCGCGTCGACCGCGCTCGGCGCAGCAGATCGACCCTCGGCGATGAGCAGCGAGGCCAGCACCGCCGCGTCAGGCTCCACGGGCCACCGGTCTTCAAGCGCGCGAAGGAAGGGCTCCACCTGACCGGGCGGAAACGGATTCCAGGCCTGCGTCAGCAGCCCGGCCGAGAACGCCGCCGCAGCTCGGACGTCGCGATCGGGGTCGCCGAGCGCCGCCTGCACGGCGGCCAGGCTCTGGCGCCACTGTCCCCGTCCGAGCGCGAGGAGCGCCCGCGCGCGAACCGCGGGGTGCGCGAGGTCCTTGGTGGCCGCCAACAGCTCCTCAACGCCCGCGCGGCGCTCTTCGAGGCCGGCGAGGTGCAGAACCGCGGGGTCCGGCCGGGCCGTGGCACACGACGCCAGCACAGCGAGCCCCAGCCACAGCGGAACGTGGTGTCGAGACATGCGTGGTGTTGAGTGCAATTTCGCGCGCGATGGAAGTTGTTTCACCGGATTCGATGGTGTGAAACCTCTGGTCCATGCGTTGTCCGCAATGCGGCACCCTTTCGAAGCCCGGCGCAGCCATCTGCGCCAAATGCGACTTCGTGCTCGACCCCGCTGCGTTCGGTGCGGAGCCGTCGGACGACACCCAACCCGCCGAAGGCGAGGCCGAGGCCGAAGCCGACGTGACGCGGGAGGTGGTGATCCCCGCGGCGGCCACCCGCAGCGCCGCGGCCCGCGCACCCGCGGTCGGCGACGTCGGGCCAGCGCTCGCGTCAACCCCGGAGACACCGGAAGAGTGGCTGGCGGAGCTTCGGTCGGCCTTTCTTGAGCGCCGGCCGACCGATCGTGGCCTCATCGCAGCGCTCCTGGCGTGTCTGATCTCGGCGCTCTTCCCCTGGAAGGAGACGGCGAGCGACGGCGACGCGTTGGGCATCACCTCAGCGGGGTTCCTCTACGCCGCGATGGCGGGCGGAGCGCTCTGGGCGGCGATCGCCCGAGGACAGAAGCGAAAACCGATGAAGGAGCCACTGGGCTGGCTGGTGCAGACGGGGCTCGTGGCCGGCATGTTCGTGTTCGCGCTCGTATTCACCGCCATGGTGTGGGATTCGAAGTTGGTTCGTTCGCCGATCGGCAACATTGAGATCTGGACGTCCAAACCGAAAGTCGGCGTGTTCCTGGCCGTCGTGTTCTCCGCGGTGGCTGGCGCGGTGAGTGTGCTGCAGCTCAAAGAAAGGCCTCGTTGAAATGAACGCGCTCGCCCAATTGTCCGCCGCGCTCTCTGGCGTGGTGATTGGTCAGACCACGGCGATTGAAGACGTGCTGACCGCGGTGGTGGCTCGGGGGCACGTGCTGCTGGAGGGCGTGCCGGGCGTGGCCAAGACGACCCTGGCGCGCAGTCTGGCCGGTGCGCTGGGGCTCGACTTCCGTCGGGTGCAGCTCTTGCCGGACCTGATGCCGAGTGACGTGGTGGGCACGCAGGTCTTCCGGCCCACGGACGCCAGCTTCTCGCTGGTGAAGGGGCCGATCTTCACCGAGGTGCTGCTCGCCGACGAGATCAACCGAACGCCGCCCAAGACGCAGGCCGCGTTGCTCGAAGCC
>CAZFXD010000064.1:0-20702 GCA_964522795.1 uncultured Myxococcaceae bacterium | reverse complement strand
GAGCCCGTGACTGTCTTGGCCGCGCTGTCGCCCGAGCATTTGAGCGAGCACGAACCGTCGGTGCAGCTCAAGGAGCAGGAGCCCGTGCAGGTCACCTTGCAGGTGGCCTTGGTGCAACTGATGCTGCTGCTCTTCCCCACCGTGACTTCGCAGCTCGTTCCTTCCGCGCAGGCGGCGCTGCACGACGCGCCGCACGTCCCGGTGCAGCTCGACTTGTTCAGACACTGCAGCGAGCAACTGTCGTTGTTCGCGTTGCACCCGTTCATCTGATTCCAGCCCGACAGGCTCGAACCGCCGCACGACGCGACGCACATCGCCACGACTCCGAAGAACCCGACTCGCATGATGAACTCCCGTTCCTGCCTCGGCCCAGCCAGCCTCAGCACGCTACTCGAATACCGCAGGTGCGCCGGCAGGGAGCGTGGTGCGGAAAAAGAAAAAGGGGACAGGCTACTTTTCGAAACGAAAAGTAGCCTGTCCCCTTTTTCCCGAGCCCAGTGGTTTCGGTGAGATAAGAACCTCAGGCTAGTCTCATGTCTGTCGGTGAACGTCTCGGCCGAGCGAAGGACCCCATGAAACACCACCACGTGAAGCCGCTGGCGCTGCTCCTCGCATGCCTGTCGTTCGCCGCGAGCGCGCAGACGGTTTCCAGAATCGATGACATCAACACGGTGCCGCCCGTCGTGATTCCCACCTACCTCGGGGTGATGAGCACCCCCATCAACGGCCGCGTCGTCTTCGCGGGCGGCTCGCCGCTCCGGGGCGTCGAGCTGTGGGTCACGGACGGAACGGAGGCGAACACCAGGCTGGTTCGCGACCTGAACCCGGGCCTCGGCAGTAGCCTGCCTGATCAGTTCGTGGCCATGGACGCGTACTGGTTCTTCGTCGCGGACGACGGCGTCACTGGCCGACAGCTCTACCGCACCGACGGCACCAGCCTCGGGACCCAGAAACTCTCCGTCAGCGGCAACGTGTACGGACTGGGCGACTTCAGCGAGCTGGTGCGCGTGGGCGACGGGCTGTTCTGCCGGGCGCGAGTCACCACCACCGGGCCCAAGTACGAGCTGTACTACTCCGACGGCTCCGTCCCCCTGAAGGCGACCCAGTTTCCGACCAACGCCAACGACACCAACCCGCACAGCCTCGTGGCCTGGAACGGCGCGGTCTACTTCGCGGGCCAGGACCCCGCCGTGGGCATCGAAATCATGCGCGTGGTGCGAGACAGCTCGCCCTCCGGCTTTGGCATTTCGGCCATCGACGTCAAACCCGGTGGCGCGGCGTCGCACTCCAACCCCGACAATCTGGCCGTGGCCCAGGGGCGGCTCTACTTCGCGGCTGACTTCGCCACCTTCGGCCATGAGGTCGGCTTCATCGACACCGCCGGCGTGGTGACCCGGGTGACCGACCTCAAGACCGCGGCGGGGGACGGCATCGCCCCCGGGACGCTCGCGCTCTTCACCGAGATGGGCGGGCTCGTCTACTTCGTGGGCGCCGCCTCGGGCCCGCAGACCGGCCGCGAGCTCTTCGTCACCGACGGCACCACGGCGGGGACCTCGCTGGTGCGCGACATCTACGCCGGGCCGACCAACGCCGACCCCGCCGAGCTGATCGCCGTGGGCTCTACGCTCTACTTCGCGGCCACCTCCGATGCAGGGCGCGAGCTGTGGAAGTCGACCGGCACCGCGGGCATCACCACGACGGTTCGCGACATCAACCCCGCGGTGGGGGCGAGCGGTGCGCCGTCGATGCTGACGCCCTTCGACGGAGGCCTGCTCTTCGTGGCCGACGACGGCGCCCGAGGTCCGGAGCTCTGGCGAACCGACGGCAGCGCGGGGGGAACCTCCGTGGTCAACGACCTCAACCCCGGTGCCGCGGGCGGAACGTTCAGCGTACCCATTCGAATGCTGGGCGACCGCGCCGTGTTCGCAGGGCGGAACAACTTCTTCGCGTCCGTCTTTCAGCTCTACACCACCGACGGCACCGACGCCGGCACGGTGCGAATGACCAACGGGGGCCCGACCTCGAGTGACCCGCGTGGCTTCGTCCGCTTCGGAAACGCGATTGCCTTCGCCGCCACTGACAGCGTGGTTGGCAACGAGCTGCGCACGACCGACGGAACGCCCGGCTCCACGCGGCTGGTCCTCAACGCCTCGTTCATGGGGTTCCCCGGCGTCTCGGTCGGCACTGGACCGGTCGGCGCTGAGCTGGGCGGGTGGCTCTATTACTCAGGCAGCGACTTCACCCATGGCTTTGAGCTGTGGCGCACCCAGCTCGACGCGGGGACCACGGCGATGTTCAAGAAGATTGGCCCCGATGGCGGGAGCTCTTCCCCCCGCGACTTCGTCAGCTCGGGTGGGAAGGTCTTCTTCGTCGCCGACAGCCCCCTGGGGGGCGCAGAGCTCTTCAGCGAAGACGGCGGCTCGGGTCCTCCGCAGCTGCTCGACGTCGCTCCGGGCGTCACCTCGAGCGCTCCCACCTTCATCACGCCGTTTCTCAATGGCGTGGTCTTCGCCGCGGCCGGCCCCAGTGGCACCGAGCCGTACTTCTCCGACGGCACCCCGGCGGGGACGGTCTTGCTGGGCGACCTCAACACCGCCGGCAGCTCCAGTCCGGGACCCTTCGTGGTGCTGGGCGACACGGTCTACTTCGGCGCCACGAACCCCACCGTGGGCCGCGAGCTGTGGCGCTCGAAGGGCGTGGTGAACGACGCCGTGCTGGCGAAGGAGCTCCGCGTCAACGCGCCGGACTCGAAGGTCGACGTGTTGGGGACGCTCAACAACCTGGTCATCGCCACCGCCGACGACGGCGTCACCGGGAGTGAGCCCTGGGCGTATGACCCGGTGGCCGACCAGTGGCGGCTGTTGGGAAACCTCAACACCGCGCCCGCCACCGGGAGCTCGCCCCGTTCCCTGGTCACCTTCAAGGGCCGCGGCTACTTCATCGCCACCTCGACCAAAGAAGGCAGCGAGGTGTTTCGCACCGACGGCACGGCCGCCAGCACGCGCGTTCACTTTGACCTGCGCCCGGGCTCCACCGGCTCCGCTCCCCACGACTTGTTCGCGGGCGCCTCGGTGCTCGCCTTCTGGGCCAACGACGGCATTCACGGCGACGAAGTCTGGGTCACCGACGACAACGAATCGAACACCCAGCTGGTGGGAGACATCAACCCGGGGCCCGCAAACGCGACGCCGCTGTTGTCGGCGCCGTTCGCCGAGTTGAACAACCACATCGTCTTCGCGGCCACAGGGCCCGACGACGACGTCGAGCCGTACGCGATTGAGCTCGACAACACGCCGCCCACCATCACGCCGCGCCCCTATGGCACCGCCGGGAAGAACGGCTGGTTCGTGCTCGGCGAAGCGCGCCTGTCCTGGGAGCTGCCCAGCATGCCGCACACCACGCCCATCTCCGGCTGCGAGTCCAGGCGCTACACCGAGGACGGCATCTACAACGAGCACTGCACGGCGTCGGCGCTGGGGCGCACGGCGTCGGTGGACTACACGCTCAAGCTCGACACCACCCCGCCGGTGGCCGCGGCGTGTCCCTCCATCGAGCAGGAGGCGGCGGGCGCCACGGGCGCCTTCGTGGAGGACCGCTCCTTCACGGTGAGCGACAACCTGAGCGCGGTGACGCAGAAGAAGGTGCCGCAGTTGGGCGCCCTCTTCCCGCTGGGCGTGACGCCGGTCGATCTGCTCCTCGAGGACGAAGCCGGCAACCGCTCGGTGTGTCAGTTTGAAGTGCGCGTGCGCGACACCAGGGCGCCGGTCATCACCTGCCCGACCGCGCCCATCGAGGCCCGTCAGGGCGCGCCGGTCGACCCGGCCATTCCAGTCGCGGAAGACGTTGATGCCACGCCGACGTTTACCTATTCGCCGCCGCTCTCCGCCAACCTGGGCCTCGGCCTGCACCAGACCTCACTCATCGTGACCGACTCGTCGAACAACAAGAGCGCCGAGTGTCAGTTTCAGCTGAACATCATTCCGCGCGATGACACCGGCTCCGGAGGCGGTGGAGGCGCGCCGCCTCCGCCTCACAGTTGCCTCGGGTGCACCGCCACCGACGCCGCGGGCTTCCCGCTCATCGCGCTCCTCTTCGCCGCGTTGGGGCGCCGTCGACGAACGGGGCTCGCGCTCCCGCTCCTCGGCGTGGCGGCCCTGGTGCAGAGCTGCGTGTTCGACCCCACCTTGAAGTGGACGCCGCCGTGCGGCCCCAACGGAGAGTGCCCGAAGTCCACCACCTGCCAGACCACCAACTGGACCTGCGTGGCGAACGACGCAGTGGACAACACGCGCTCGGAGCTGTCCTCGAAGAGCCTGCGCATCATTGGCGGCTCGAAGAATCGACTCACCAACCCCACCGCGCTCAACCACGACTCACGCGCTGAGATTCAGATTGGCCTCAGCAAGCCGCTCAGCAAGAACCCCACCATCACCACCGTGCCGGCCCTCTTCTGCGCGCCGCAGGCGCCGGGCACGGGGCAGTATTCGTGGTTCTGCGAGTTCCCGCTGGAGGTCGATGCCGGCCGTCCGCCCGACGGGAAGGTGGCGCTCACGGTGGATGTGGAGGACATCAGCCACAACACCAACACCTTCGACTTGTCAGACTTGAACCTGGTCATCGACGACACGCCGCCCGCGGCTCCCGACACGCTGACGCCGGGAACGGTGGTCTACCACCGCGCGCCCTGGGGCTCGGCCGACGCGGTCGCCTCCAACGGCCTGCCGCAACCCACCTTCACCCTGAGCGGACACGCGGGGGCCGCCACCGGCGCGCTCGAAGTGGTGGTGTTCTCGGACAAGGGCGAGCTCGGCAGCGGGCGCGTCACCGCCAACGGCGCTTTCCTCGACGACATCAAGCTGCAGCCCTACGACGCCACCACCGTGGACGTCATCGCCGTGGACGGCGCGGGCAACGAGTCACCGCGGGCGATGGTCCACGACGTGGAGTGGGTGGTGACGCAGAGTGGCATGTCCAGTCCCCACCTGTTCTCGACCTACGCCGCCTCCAGCCCGAGCCTCGTTCGCCCGGGCGACCTTGAGTCGAGCGCGGCCGGTGGTCTCGAGCTGCCGGGCGACGGAAAACTTCAACACGTCGAAGGTGGCGCGAGCTGGAAGCAGCGCAGCTTCGACGCGCCGTCCAACACCAGCGCCGGCTACTCCTTCGACACCAGCCGTGGGCAGTTGGTGCGGTACGGCGGCTCAGGCTCCAGCGGTTTTCTGGGCACGGCCTCGGTGGAGGACATGTGGGAAGCGAACGGGAACGAGTGGTTTCAACGGCGGCCGCCTTCTCGTCCTCACGCGCGGCAGTTCCCCTCGATGGCCTTCGACTCCATCGGGCACCGGACGCTGCTGTTCGGCGGGTTCGATGGCATCACGGCGTACAACGACACCTGGTTCTGGGACGGGGAGAACTGGAAGACGTCGGCGGCCACCGGGCCCTCAGGCCGCTGGCGCAGCGCGCTCGCCTACTCGCCGCTGCAGCGCCGCTTCGTGCTCTTCGGCGGCCGCAGCCCCGCGGGTACGGCGCTGGGTGACACCTGGACGTTCGAGAGCGAACGCTGGCAAGCGCTTGACGCCGGTGGCCCGTCGCCCCGCTATGCGGCGGCCACCACCTACGATGCGATTCACGACGCCGTCCTCTTGTTCGGGGGCCGCGCGTCGAGTGGCACCGTCTTGAACGACCTGTGGTCCTTCACTGCGTCGGGGTGGGCACAGCTCACGCCGGACGGCGGCACCACGCCCGAGGCCCGGGCCGGAGCAGCGCTCACCTTCGACAACGACACCCAGAAAGCGTTTCTGCTCGGCGGCGAGCGCGCGGACGCGGGTGGCATCGGAGACCTGTGGGAATGGAGCAACGGTGCGTGGACGCGTCGCGCCACGCCGCCCCTGCCGGGGGCGCGGTTGGCGTACCCCACCTTCGTCTTCCGACCGGCGGCGGCGGAGCACGCGCTCTACGACACGGCGCCCGACGGCGGCGGCTCCATCTGGACCTGGGACGACTTCGCCTGGACGCCGGCTCGCCAGTACGCCAACGCCACCGGGGTTCGACCCTCGGGGCGGTCATCGCTCGCGTACGTCTCCAGTTCGCAGCGCATGGTGACTCTGGCCGCTAACGGCGCCTCGCAGATGCTGGTGGAGTTGACCAACGATGGGTGGGTCGACTTGCGGCAGCCTTTGGGCTCGCGCCCCCGGGTGGAGGCGCAGTCGATTGCCTATGACGCCGTGCAGGACCGGGTGGTGCTGGTGCGCGCGCAGCCCATCTCGCTCGCCGAAGCCGCGCTGTGGCTCTTCGGCGCTCCGCCGCCCATCAAGACCGCCGAGACGTGGCTGGTGGCGGTCGATGGTGGCCCGAACCCATGGGAGCAGCAATTGGACGTGGACGGAGGCGCCGGCGAGCACGTCAGCCTCGAGCCTCAGATCGTGCGCCAGGCCAACCCGCAGGCCACGACCGGGATTTCGATGGACGGTCCCACGCTCGCAGTTTCGCCGTTCGGGGTGATGAACTTCCTCGGGCGAGGGGTGGACTTCACCCGGATCAGCAGCGGGCTCAACGTCGCGGTCGATGGCCCGACTCGTACCCGCAAGCTGGAGGGCGGCGTGTGGAGCGAAGGCCCGTCAATTCCAGACAACCTCCTCTTCCCGGTGGCGGCGTCGCTGCAGGACGGTGGCGTGCTGGTAGCGGGGAGCGTGCTGCGCTGCGACGGGGGCGACTGCTCGGACCTGCGCGTGAAGACGTTCGTCGTCACCTCGAGCAGCGCGACCGAGGTGTCCACCACCTTCACCCACGGCGCGCCAAGCTTCGTGTTCGACCCGCGCCGCGGTCGGCTCCTGTCCTTCGGCGGGTACTCACTCAACATCGAGAGCCAGAACGAGCTGTTGGAGTTCGACGTGGCGAGCGGCAACTGGTTGACGGTTCGGCAGTCGGACCCCGAAGGCGACGACTCGGCGCCGCCCCGAGAACAGGCCGGCTTCGCCTATGACGCGGTGCGAGGCGTCGACGTCCTCATCGCCGGCCGACAGACGCCAACCATCGGCGCGCCCACGCCGCTCCACAAGCTGACCCAGGAAGTCTCGCTCGATGACACCTGGGAGCTGCACTACGCCGATGCGCGCCCCTCGGGGGTCTTCAAGGTGGCGCTCAACGCCGCCCAGATGCCCGCCACCGCGATTCCCCGGAGACTGGTGGTGACGACGATGGCGCGCGGGAGCGGAGAGAAGAACGGGGCCGCCGCGCGTGGGTTCGAGCTGGCCTTGTGGTCCAATGGACACTGGAGCTACCAGCGGCGCGTGCCTCCTGCCGATGGTGGCACCGGGGTGCACGGTGCCACCCTCACGCTCCTCGAGGCGGCGCAGCTGCAGCCGCTCATCTCCGGCCAGAACGCCTTGTCGGTGCGCCTGCAGCCCATGGGGGTGAACGGCGGCGGCACGGCCGCGCTGGACGTGGACTACGTGGAAGCGCGAATCTTGTACCGGCTCCCGTAGTGTCTTTGGAGAAGGTCCGTCATGGCCGACATCGCCGCACCCACTCGCGTCTCGGTCTTTGACGCTCCCGCGGCGTCTTCCGAAAAGACGTGGGTGGTGCTGGAAGATCGCCGGCCGTTCTGGCTGCTGCCGGCGGCGCTCCTCCTGCCCTTCCTCGGGGCGGGGCTGTCGCAGTGGACCGGCGTCGAGGCCTTTCACTTCACCACCCTGGTCGTGTTGTTCGGGTTCATTCCCATTCTGGAGCGGGCGCTCGGCGACGACGCGCGCAACGTGCCCGAGGCGCTGGTGCCGACGCTGGAGCGCATGACCGCGTATCGCGCGTGGCTCTACCTCGCGGTCGCCACGGAGCTGCTCACCTTCGTCTTCTTCGTCGGCCTGTGCGCCAGCGGCACCGTCAGTCCGCTGGGACTATTGGGGCTCACGCTGTCGGTTGGAGTCATCACGGGCATCTCCATCAACACCGCGCACGAGCTGGGCCACAAGGCCAGTCCGTGGCTGCGCGGCCTGTCCCTGTTGGCGCTGGCGCCCACGGCGTACGGGCACTTTCTGGTCGAGCACAACGAGGGCCACCACGTGCGCGTGGCCACGCCAGAAGACCCGGCGAGCGCGCGCCTGTTCGAGAGCTTCTGGCGGTTTCTCCCGCGCTCAGTCATTGGCGGTGTGGTGAGCGCGTGGGCGATTGAGTCCAGCCGGCTTCGCAAGAAGGGCGCCTGGAGAATCGGGCCGCAGAACCGGATTCTCCTCGGGCTGCTCTTGACCGCGGCGCTCTACGCGGCACTGCTGGGGTGGGCGGGCCTTGAGGTGTGGCCCTATCTGCTCGCCCAGGCGGTCATCGGCTTCTCACTGCTGGAAGTCATCAACTACATCGAGCACTACGGGTTGTTGCGGCAGCGGGGCCCAGACGGCCGATACGAACCGGTGAAGCCGGAGCACTCGTGGAACAGCAACCGCCGGGTGACGAACATTCTGTTGTTCCAACTGCAGCGACACGCCGACCACCACGCGAACCCCAAGCGGAGCTACCCGGTGCTGCGGAACTTCGAAGGCGCGCCCCAGCTACCCACCGGGTACGCCTCGCTCGTTCCGGTGGCGCTCATTCCCTGGTGGTGGTTCTCAATGATGAACCACCGCGTGCTGGCCCACTACGGTGGCGAGGTGGCTCGCGCCAACCGGGGCTGACCGCGAGGGCGCCTACGGCGCTGGCATCTCGGGGCGATTTCGCGCGGCCACGTGTTTGACACCCGAGACTCCGCCCAGCAGCGCCACCGGTTTGGTGCGGCGAACTCGGCTCCAGCCCGTGAGCGGGTGGCCGTCAAACATGATGGGCGTGGCCACGGTGCCCGGGGCCGCGGCGAACGCCTTCCACGACAATGAGTAGCCCGGGCACTCCGGAATGCACTCGTAGGTGACGACCGGGAGTCCCTCCATCATCAACTCGGCTCGGCTCGGGTCGAGCGAGGCCTCTTCGCGCTCGGTGAACGAGGTGTCGGTTTCGTGGTTCACGTCGGCCACTTCGCGCAGCTCAATGGTGTCCGAAGCTCCGCGGGCCGATTGGAGCGCGGCGAACGCCGACAGCTTCCAGTTCAGAATCGAACTGCGCAGGGTGCGGGCGAAGCGACTGACGGCGGCGCGCGAGGCAGCGTCAGCGGGCCCCTTCCACGCCTCCCACCCACGCGGGGAGCGCCACCACGCGTCGCCAGAGAGCGGCTGCAGCTCGCTGTCACCCGTGGTGACCGCCTCGGCGGCGAGCCGGGCGGCGTGGCCCACCGCGCCTTTCACTTTGGCGTCGGCGAGCAACACCACGTCCGCGCGCGGCACGAAGACGACCGCCGTTCCACGCGTGGGTGGCTCCTCCACCGCGGGCGGGCCCAGCAGCCACTCGTCGTCCAGCCGCGAGGGCGGGGCGGCGCGAACGCGAAACACGCCCGACCCCGACGGCTCAAACCGGAACGTGCCGCCGTCTCGCGAGGCCAGCACGCGCTCGACGTCGGCGTCGGTGGCTGCGAGGCAGGAGTGCCAGCCCGAGCTCCGGGCCAACAGTCGAACGGGAAAGTTTCCCACCTGAAGCTGGGGACTGCGGGTGCCCGCGTCTTGCGCGAACGTCCAGTAAGCGAGCGTCTCGTTGAGGCTGCGCGTCTGCGGGTCGGCGGCGTCGAGTTCGAGCCCGAGCTCCCTCGCGGGCATGCCACCGCACTCACGCACGGCGCGCGCGGGGGCGTCGTCTTCGCCCGCCAGCGCCGCGTTGACGCGCTTCTCGCGGACAATTTCCCGGTCCAGCTCCTCCTGTCGCAGCGACTCGGCGATTTCCGCTTCGATGCGCTTCTGCCGTTGGTAGCGGTACCCGATGCCCGCGACCACCAGCACCAGAATGGCCCCCACCCAAAGACCGCTGGAGCGTTTCTCCATCGCGCTTCCCCTCCGTGGAGCACTGAACCGCTGAACGTTGAGTCAGGCTACTTCTTTCGCCTGAATGCGCTCGACGCGTGCTTCTTTTCTCCATCAGTCGCCGGCGACGCGCCAGCGCAGCGAGGCCTCGACGTAGTCGACGTCGAGCGTGGCCCAGTCGGTCCCGTTGGTGCCGGCGGGGGTCACCGCCAGCACCAGCTCAGGCTGCCCGTCAACCAGGCTGGCCACGCGCGCGGCGTCGCGAACCGCGAAGCCGAGCGTGACAAAGCCCGTCGTGCCGTCGACGACGCGCTGAACGTCGCTGAGCTCAGTCCAGGCGCCCAGCTCCCACACCCAGAGCTTGAGGGCCGTGCTCTGAGCGCCGCCGGCCTGACTCTGGGCCCGCGCGATGAACTGACCGAACAGCTCGGTGGGCCGCCCGCCCGAGGGGCGGTTGTTCCCCCGCAGCTCCACGCGAAAGAGCGCGCCCGGCCGGTGGGTGGCGGCGCGCTGCAGCATGGGGCCTTCGTATTGAATATTCGCGAAGACGCCCTGGGTGAGCGCATCGTACGCGAGCCCGTATCGCGCTGCGGTTCGGTTGGGGGGCTGTCGTGGCGCGTCGCCGTCACCTTCCGGGTCCGAGAGCGGCATGACCTGCCAGCCGGTGGGCGTGAGCTCGAGGGTGCGCCGGGCCTCGGTGGCGGCGAGTTCAGAGCCCAGGGCCACGAACCGCTGGCGTGCGGCGTTCCAGGTGACCGACACGTTCCGAAGCCGCGGAGAGGGAAACAGCTGAAACTGATTTCCGGCCCACTGGGCGCTGCCATTCAACGAAACGGCGAACGCCCCGCCGTCTGTAAAGCCGATGGCCGCACTGGTCTCCAGGGGGCCTGTTTCGAACAGCCCCCAGTCAAAGATGGGCGCGGGCATCACCGGCCCCAACGTCACGCCGGCGTCGTTGACGATGAGAAACCGGTTGAACGCAGGGTGCAGCACCCAGGTCTCTCCCGCCACCTGAGCGGTGAGGGGCGTCACCCCGTCGGCGTTGAAGCCGGCGTCGGTGGGCCACACGGCGGTGTGGGTGACGACCGTGACACCCGCGTCGAGCCGGGACGTGTCGACGCGGTGTTCGATGAAGTCGTTCACGTTGGTGCTGAACGTGCAGAGTTGCACCAGCGTTGGCGCGGTGCCGTGCATGGCGCATTGCCCGTGGATTCCGGGGAAGACGACTTCGCCCGCGTTGGAGAACACCTCACCGTTCCAGCTGTAGAACGCCTGCGTGTTTCCGGTGAGGTTGAGCCCGAGCAGGGGGCCGTCGCCGTCCGGACTGAATTGGAGTTCGTGATACCGGCGGGTGGTGCCGCCCAGGTCGGTGGACACCTTCCGCAGGGTCCGGTTGGCGAACGCCCACGTGGCCTCCGAGCCCGGGTACAGCAGCCACTGACGGTGTGCGGAGTCGAACACCAGCCCGTAGAGGTCTCCGGGCAGGCCGCCATCGGTGGTGCCGCGCGCCGAGAAGGCCACGCCCCACCCAGCGTCGGTCGAGGTCCAGACGGCGTCTTCGGCCGGGTGTCCGCACAGGGTCTGGCCGGTGGTCGGGTGAATGGCGACGGCGTCCACGGAGCGCGGCCCGGGAAGTCCGGTGTCAAAGCCGGGGTCTGGCCTCCACTGACCGCGGTCGAGTCGCCAGGCGTCCGTGCGGTGCCCCCATGTGGGGTCAAAGCCTCCGAGCAGCAGGCTGTTCCCGCGAAAGGCGTCGAAGGCGGCTCCGGACCACGCGCGTCGCGTGGGCGCGCCGGCGTCGAGTGGGCGCCAGGCGCCGTTTTGAAACAGCCACGTGTCGTCCTGAGCGCCGCCGTCGGCCGTCTGCCCACCGAACAGCACCACCCCCGCCAGGTTGG
Organism: uncultured Myxococcaceae bacterium; assembly: GCA_964522795.1. Lineage (GTDB taxonomy): Bacteria > Myxococcota > Myxococcia > Myxococcales > Myxococcaceae > CAZFXD01. Next base: position 8,938 of record CAZFXD010000064.1, on the reverse strand, counting down.
CGTCGTACCAGGCCGCGCTCCCCAGGCGGGGCGAGGGCCCGGCTCCGCGGAGCGGCTTCCAGGCGCGCCCGTTCCACAGCCAGGTGTCGCCCAGCACCACGCCTGTGGCCCGGGTTCCCCCAAACACGAGCGTCTGTTGGCTGAACTCGTCGTAGGCGACGGCGGCGTGGTCACGGCCCGGGGGTTGTTCGGGGCCCTCGGGCAGGTTGGGCTCGATGGCGAGCCAGTCATCACCTGTCCACTCGACGACGTTGAGGTTGGTGTTGCGCGTCTCGGCTTCGAACGTCAGCAGGCGCGCGCGGCCCTTGTCCCACACCATCTGGCGGTGGTGTCCCCCTCGCGGCCCCTCGTTGGTCTTCCAGGCCCACGACGAAGCGCCGCGAACGCTGGCGTACAAGCCCCCCGGGGCGGCGACACCGTCACTGTCGCCCTGTTCCACAGCGTCCGTTCTCACCACGCCCGCCCCCATCGCGCCGACGAGCTGGAGGCGATGCGGGTTCTTCGAGGTGTCCAGCGCCACCTTGCCGCCGATGGTGGCAGTCCACCGCACGTCGCGAATGGGTGCCCCGGGGCTGGAGTTTCCCGCTTCGTCAATCGCCACCACCGTCAAGGCCGCCGAGACGGTGAGCGGCAAGTCGAGCGGCCCGAAGCTCCCGTCCTGACTGACGAGCGCGCGCGCCACTTCGAGCCCGTGGTCCGACACCGCGACCCACGTCGCCTCGCGGGTCGCCGCGGCGGTCGCCACCACGCGCGAGGAACCCTGGGCGGGTGAGGGGAGCCCGCCCCAGGGCGCGAGCGTCAGTTCCACCCGGGTGGGGCTCGCGGTGTCGACGGGCGGAGGCGGGGTGCTGTCGATGCGAAGCGTGGCGCCGCTGAGCGGTTCGACGGCCGGGTTCTCGTCGACGTCGACCATGGCCACTGAAAACGTCGCGACGGCACTCGCCAGCATTCCAGCATCGGCGGCCGACGCGTCGAGCCGGCACGCCCACGAGAAACGGGTGGCGGCGTTCTCTCGGAGGACGCACGAGAGGGCTGGCACGGACGGGGTGAGGGTGGGGGCTTCGGACAGGGCGGTACTGACCGAGCACTCAATCAGCGCCGTTCCGTGCGGCCCGAGGGCCGTCGGTGCCGAGAGCGGGTTGTTGGCGTCTGGAATGATGCTGACCCGGGTTGCCGAGGAGACGACGCTCGGCGGCGTCGAAGGCGTTCCTTCAGGTACGCAGCGATACCCGGACCGCTTGAGCGCGCAGAAGGTCAACGGCGGGCATTGCGAGGTTGAGGTCCCCTCGCATCGGATGGTGGTGGCGTCCGAAGGTGGCGTAGCGCTGAAGAGGCAGGAGGTGCTGATCAGCGTTGCCGCGCCCACGAGGCCGAGCCTCGCGGCAGATGGCGCGGCGCCTGGCCGGCGTGGAGTCACATGCATGCGCGCACCGTAGCGTGCAACATGGAATCTGACAGCCCCCTCGGGGGACAACAGTCAGCGGCCGCGGGTACGTCGAGTGCGAGCGTGCCCCAGCGCGGCCAGCAGCGCTGCGAACCACCACGGCGGGCCCAGCGTGTGGGAGCACCCGGCGGTGACGGGGCCGAGCGGGCCGCTCGCGTCCACCACGCCGCCCCCCGAGCCCTCGGTGCCGCCGCCGCCAAACCCTGCAATGCCCCCGTCGTCTGCGCCGCCTTCGCCGGCGTCCCATGCGCCAGCGTCCAGGTCTTCGCCGCCGCCACCGGCGCCACCTGCGCCTCCCCCGCTGCCTCCGGCCGCGCCGCCGCTTCCACCGCCGGAACCGGCGTCAACGACGGGTGGCTGCACGTCGTCGTCGAGCACGTCGAAGGCGGGGCCCGAGGCTCGAACCAGCAGCGGCGTCTTTCGAAGCGGGGGCCCCACGGGCCACGCCGCCACCGCGCTCGCGCTGACGGTGCGCGCTTTGGAGAGGTCGAGGTGCCAGGCCGCGGCGACGTTGAGGTCGAAGATGTGCCGGCGCCAGCCGTTGTCGAGCACCCAGATGGACGGGTCGCCTGCGGTGCGCACCATGTCGGGCGTCGATGGCCAGTTGGTGCCCTGAGGAAGCGCGTTGAACGTGGCGTCGGCCACGGTCCGCATGTCCCAGAAGGCGTTGAAGCCCCACGCGTTGAAGGCGGCGGGCGCGGTGATGTGCCGTCGCACGCCGGCGGGGAGCGGCGTGGATGCGCTGCAGGTGAGGGTCAACGGGCTGTTCCCGAGCTCGGGGTTGCTCACGCCTTCGAGGTCAATTCCGTACGCGTGCACCGGGTGGGGCTGTCCGTCGAAGAATGAGGAGGGCGCGCGGGTGGAGAAGCCGTGGTTGCAGGACTTGAGGGCGATGCAGAGGTCATCGCGGCGCTGGTCCGCCTTGAGCGCCACGCCCACGCCCACGCCGGCCGGGCCACCGAAATACACATGCGCGCTGATGGGCGCGTCGGGGCTGTTCAGGTCCTGCGCCCAGCCGGACGCGCCGTTGCAGGACGCGCCGTCGAGCGTGCCGCGGGGGAAGAGGTCGTTGCAGTTTCCGCCGGCGCCAGAGCCGGTGGCGATGACGCCCAGGTGGTTGTTCACCTGACGACCGCTGGTGATGATCTGTCCGTAGCCCGCGACGTAGAGCTGGCTGGAGCCACCGCCGTCCATGTTGGTGGCCCACCAGATGGGCGGCGCGCCAGCTTCCTGCTGCATCGGCACCAGCTCGCCGATCATTCCGTTGCCGTCGATGGAGTGATCAGTCGCGAAGAGGAACAGGGTTCGCTTGTCTTTGGAGAGGCCGACGGCGGTGCGTCGGTGGGCGGTCACGATGACCGCGTCGCCGTCGAACGAGGGCCCCTGGCCGACGCCGTCGCGAATGAGAATGTTGTGACCGCCGACGATGTCGAGCGCCCACGGCGTCGCCGGTGGCGGAATGTTGGCGTCCTCCACCAGGCCGGCGTTGAAGAGCCCGAACTGCCAATAGCTGCGCGCCTCGTGAAATTGGTTGGGCCAGTCTTCGCCGTCGCCGCGCGCGCGCCCGTTCACCAGCGACCAGCCGGGGAAGTCGAAGAAGTCGGCGTTGATGGCGGCCACCGCGCCGACGGCCTGGGCCCACTGCTGCGGCGTGGCTTTTCGCTCAGCGAACTTGGTGGCGCGAATACGAATGCCTGCTGCGCAGAGGTTGACCACCACCATGGCCGAGCCGGGACGCGTAACGAGCGTCACGCCGGGCGTGGGGTGGGCCACCGCGGCGAGCGCGGCGGACGAGAGGAGTGCGGTGAGCAGCGCGGGGGCACGCACGGGGACTGGCTCCTTTTCACGGACGCAACTCGTACGGTATCTCGAAGCATGGAAAAGGTGCCTGTCCCCGGGTCCTCGGGCCTCGATCCTGTCCCCCCGCGGTGACTTGTCCCCCCCTGCGCTGCGGAGACGAGAAAGCGCATCACGCCTTTTCGGCCGTTAGGAGAGGGGACAGGCAACTTTTCCAAGGGGCGTTGTGTCGTGGGGGCGCGCACTGGGGACAGGCAACTTTTCCAAGGGGCGTTGTGTCGACAGGCCGCTCTCCGTGAAAAGTAGCCAGTCCCCGTGTTGCGACCTGTGCCCGAGCCGATTACTTGAGCCTCTATGTCAGCTCCGATCTCCATCATCGCGTGGTCCGACTACGTCTGTCCCTGGTGCTACCTCGGCCAGGGTGAGTTGATGACCCTGAAGAACGACTACGAATTCGAGATCGACTGGCAGCCGTTTCTCCTCCGGCCCGAAACGACCGACGCGGGCTGGGAGCTCCCCGAACAATTCAAGCGCCGCCGCAACTCGCCCGACAACCCGCTGGCGGTGCGCGCCAAAGCGCTCGGCCTCACGCTGGTCGAGCGCGACCTGATTCCCCCCACCCGTCGCGCGCACCAGGCGACCGAGTTCGCGCGCGATCAGGGCAAGCTCGAGCCATTCCATGCGGCGCTGCTCGAGCGCTACTGGGCGCGCGGCGCCAACATCAATGACGTGACGTTGCTCAAGGAAGTCGCCTCCGAGGTCGGGCTCGACGCCGACGAACTCGGGGTGGCGCTCGAGGCTCGAACCTACGAGTCGCGGGTCCAGGCGAGCATCGACGAAGCCCATCACCTCGGCGTCGACGGCGTTCCCTTCTTCGTCATCGGCCAGAAGTTCGCCGTGCAGGGCGCGCAACCGGCCGCCGTGTTTCGACAGGCCTTCGAGCGGCTCAAAGCGGGCGTCTAATCAGTACACGAACGGAATAATCCGCCACCGCACGCGCGCTTTGTACGCGTCCCACATCGGCCCGTACTTTTCCGCGCAGCGCTTGTCGTCGTCGAGTTGCCGCGGAACGAGCAGGCCCACGTAATACAGCGGGTAGAGCCACGGCCCGAGGTCCGTGGGGTACCCGAGGCTGAGCGCCAGCGCCGACGCCATGCACAGCTCACCCAGGTAATTGATGTGGCGCGACAGTCCCCAGAAGCCGCTCACCAGCACGCGCTTGCCGTTCGGGCCCTCGAGGGCCTCCGGCGTGAGGAGCCCGAACACCTTCTTCGTGGGCGACTTCTTGAAGTTGAACTTCTGCAGGTTCGCCCCGCGGGCCAGCACCCAGCCCGAGAAGAAGAGCAGCGTGCAGAGCGCCAGCGCCCACTTCGGCGTGTGCGGGTTCTCTTTCGCCGCGGTGGTCCACAGGCCCACGCCGTAGAAGAACGGGTAGAAGACGAGACAACCCCACCCGAGCTTGAACCCCACGTTCTCCGCCACGAAGTCATACGTGTAGAGGTGGACCTCTTCGAAGATCAGGTACTCGGTGAGAAAGAACGTGAAGAGCCCCACGTAGAGAAAGACGCCGGGGGACGGATCGCCGGGGAACGTCTCCAGGTGGTACGCGGCGAACGAGAGCAGGTTCAGCTCCAGCACCGTGGCGCCGATGAGGTACAGAAACATCTTTGCGTCCACGCGCCCGCCCAGCCACTGCGGGTTCTTCGCGCGGCCCAGGTAGAATTCTTTGAGCGGGTTCCAGCCGGGAAGTTTCGGGGCCGCGGCCACCACCGCGCCCGCGAAGATGAGGCCCAGCACGCACGCGCCCGACACCAGCTCCCAGCGGTGCAGGTAGAAGTCACTCCAGCCGAGGACGCCGGCGCGGCAGGCGAGCGCCCATAGCGCGATGGAGGCGAGAAACACCGCCACGCCGTTGAGCCGGTAGCGCAGCGGTTGCCCGTCGTCGCCCGAGACGTAGCCCGTCACCCGCCGCGCGGGGATGAGCAGGTGCAGCGCGAAGATGGCGAGGTAGAGCGGAATCGGCCAGAGGAACGCGGGCATCGTGGCTTTCTACCGTGCCTTCTTCGCCCACCCGATGACCAACTTCACCCAGCGCAGCGCGATTCGCCGCCGGCTGCCTTCGACCAGAAACGCGGGGAGCGCGCCCGCCGGGTCGGTGTGAATGACGTACTCGATGCCGGTCTTCCCGTCGGCGCGGTGTTCGAAGGTCCACGCGCCCTTCAACTTCTCGATGCGTACGAACCCTTCGGGGCTCTTCGGGACCAGGTCATTGGCGGCCTCGAACGTCACCCGGCACGCGCCGTCGGGGAGCTGCGTGCGAGTGGCGCGGGCGCCGTAGTCGCGGTCCGAGGCCACGGGCGGCGAGATGATCTCGTACGTCACGCGCTCGTTCTCAGTCTCAGAAACCACCACCCGCGACTTGATGTCGGGCTCTCCGGGCTCGATGCGACCCGTTCCGAAGACCGCGTCGCAGAGTCTCTTCACCTCCACGTCGGTGGTGGTGGTGAGGCGGAGCTGCACGAACTTCGACCCTTCCACCGCGCGTTGCTGAAGGGTGATGCCGTCCACGACGTCGACGTGGGTCCACGGGCTCTCGCCCGCCGGCGCGGCCAGCAGGGCCCAGGTGAGAACGAGCGACGTCACGCGGACACTTTCAGGTTCCTGGTGCGGCTCTCGAGAATGCGAATCGCCACCGCGCGCGGAAGCACGCGCTGCATGAAGAACGAGGCGAAGCGATTGAAGCGGCCTGGAATCATCAGCGCGCCTTTTCCGAGCGCGCCGAGCGCTTCCTCCACCACCTGGACGGGCTCGAGCTCACCCGGCTCTCCGTTGGGGGAGGACTTGAGGAACCCCGGCGTGCGCGTGGCCCCGGCGCAGCACGCCATCACGTCCACGCCGTGGGCTCGAAGCTCCGCCTGGAGGCCCTCGGCGAGCACCAGGTTGAACGCCTTGGTCGCGCCGTAGGTGGCGATGTACGGCGTGCCCTGAAACGCGGTGAGGGACGACATCAAGATGATGCCCCCGCGGCCTCTCGCCACCATGGCGTGGGCGAAGTGGTGGGCGAGCGTGAGCGACGCGCGACAATTCACGTCGAGGCTCTTCAGTTGATCATCGAGCGGGCGCGAAAGAAACGGGCCCTGCGCCGTGGAGGCCGCGTTGTGCACGTACAGCCCGACCTCGCGGCCGGCGAGCACCGGCCAAAGCGAGCTCAACAGCTCCGGTGCTCCGAGGTCGAGGCAGGCCGGCACGACCTCCACCGGGTGGCGGGCGCGAAGTTCTCGCGCGGTCTGTTCCAACGCCTCGGCGCGGCGAGCGACCAGAATCAGGTTCAGCCCCCGGGCGGCGAGGCCCTCGGCCCAGGCGGCGCCGAGGCCTTCGGAGGCACCGGCCACCAGAGCCCACGGGCCGTAGCGGGTCTGGAACGGCGTGGAGGTCGAGGTCGATGGCGCGAGCGAGTGACTCACAGGGGGCGGGACCCTAACTCGCCTGGGCGCGCCCGCGTACCGCCTTCGCGGCTACGGCACGGTAAACGTCAAGACCGGACGACCGTCGCCCGCGCTGCCGGAATCGTCCCAGTCGGGATCGGTGGACAGGAAGACGCCGCACAGCCCCACGGTCATGTTGTTGAAGCGGGCCTCGACCTCGTAGGGGATCATGGTGATCTTCGGATCACAGTTCTGGTAGTGGTCGACGCGAACGGTGTAGGTCCCTTTGGGGGCGGGCTTGGACGGCGAGTAGATGATGTTCTCGATGTCCACGCCGTCGTAGGTGCAGCCGGCCTCAGAGTCGAGGTCGAGGCTCCCCTCGGCGCCGCAGCTGCTCGGGTCCGACGGACCGTTGACGTCGCCGTAATAGATTTCGCACACGCCGCCATTGGGGAGCGGCTCGTCGAGGTGCAGGTCGAGGTCTTCGGCGTCGTTCCACCGCAGCGTCACCTGCACGGGCCCGCCGCCGCCGTTGAGCACGCACACCCCGCCGAGGCAGGTGAACCCTTCGGCACAGTTGGCGGAACATGACTGAACGCCGGCGTCTTGTGGTGCGCAGGTGCCGGTGCCGTTGAACACCAGGTGGCCGCCATCGGGGAGCGTGTCATGCGGGACGATCGGCGCACCGCCGCCGCTGCCGCCCGAGCCACCGCTCCCGCCGCTCCCACCCGAGCCGCCGCCCCCGCCACCGCCCGTGTTGGGGTTGAAGCAGGTGTTGGTGGTCGTATTGCACTCCAGTCCTGAGCCGCACTGAGTCGAGTTGACGCACTGAATGCACTTCGCCGTGGTGCCGGTGCCCACACAGTACGGTGCGCTCGAGGTGCAGCCTTCGGTGGCGGTGCAGGCGACGCAGGTCGTTCCGTTGCAGACCGGGGTGAGTCCTGAACATTGGGTGGGGCACTGCAACCCCGCGTCGAAGCCGGCGTCGCCGCCGCTTCCACCGTGGCCCGCGTCACCGGGGCTCTTGGTGCCTCCGCAGCCCATGGCCAACACAGCGCTGAACAGCAGCGGCGTGAACCGACTTCGCGAGTGAAGAGCAATGGCGCGCATGGGAGACCTCGACGGTGTTGAGGATTCTCGCCACCGGCTGGCGAAAAGTGCCTTCGGGAATGCTTTCCAACCCCGCGAGGCGTCACCTGATTCGCACAAGATACAGGTGGAGCCAGAGAACGGCGAGTTACGTGTGGGGCGCGGAGCGGCGAGCGCTCAACGGCACTGTTCCAGCATCGCGTCAGCGGTGTCGAACGCCGCTCGCATGCCGCCGTCGATGGGCGTGCCGTCCTGGTTGAACTGAAACCCGTTTGGGAGCTCGATGAAGCACGCGCCCATCTGCAGCCCGGCATCGATGGCCGAGAGCATCATCTCCGCGGTGGGGAGCTTGGCGTGCGTCTCCGACTGGAACCCCTTCGGGATGCCGGCGTCGCGCAGGTAGCAGTACCACTCGTTCCCCGGGTTGCAGCCCTCGTTGTCGCCCAGTCCGTTGTTCTGCAGCACCAGCCATTCCCCGGCGTCGGGCTTCACGCGGCCGAGGAGCGCGCGGACGGGCGCGAAGGTGGTAGAGAAGTCGAGGCCGCCATCGCTGGCGAGCGTCGGCGTGTCCCAGCTGTTGATGGCCAGCGATGCACGCGTGGTCTTGAAGGTCGCGCGCAGGTAGCGCAGGGCCTCTTCGTGGCACGCCAGGTCTTTGGCGGGCGTCAACCCCGCGTCGACCAGGCGCACGTTGCTGTTCTGATCACCGTGCGCTCGATAGAACGGCTCCGCGTAGATCGTCATGCACGCCGAGTCGACCACGTCTGCGAAGTTGGGGACGCCTTCGTAGCGACGGGCGACCTCGTCCATCATTCGTTCCCAGCGGGCGATGACGGCCGGCTCCCAGAACAGAGCAGTGCACCCCTCAGCGTCCGAAGCGGGATTGTAGACCGCGACGCCCCCCGCGCTGCAGTCGATGAGACCGCCGTCGGGTTTGAGGCCACTGATGGGCGCGTGCCCCAACTTCCGCACGTACTTCGGAGCGGAACTCCCGGCGAGAACGCGCAACCGCAGGTGCCGCGCTTTCGAGAGCCCTGCGTCGATGTCGGCCCAACCCGGGCCGTGAAATCCCGCGTCTTCTTCTTCGAGGTCCGACCACTTCACGTTCGAGACGATGTCCTCAATGGTGTTGCTCCAGCCTGCGGGCACCGTGCCATCGCGAATCATCAGCCCGCGGCAGAAG
>CAZFXD010000063.1:0-20743 GCA_964522795.1 uncultured Myxococcaceae bacterium | reverse complement strand
CGACGTGGCCGACCAGTGCCCCAACGAGAAGGGCCCGGTCGAGAACCGCGGCTGCCCGGACAAAGATCGCGACGGCGACACGGTCGTCGATCGCCTCGACAACTGCCCCGACGAGCCCGGCTCGCCCAAGAACCAGGGCTGCAAGGAGAAGCAGCTGGTGGTGATTACCGCCAGCAAGCTCGAGATTCTCGACAGCATCTATTTCAAGGTCGGCAAGGACGTGATCGAGAAGCGCTCGTTTGAGCTGCTGGACAACGTGGCGCGCGTGCTCAAGGCGCACCCCGAAGTGCAGAAGGTGCGCATCGAAGGCCACACCGACAACCAGGGTAAACCGGCAGCCAACCTCGACCTGTCGGACCGCCGCGCCAAGTCGGTCATGAACTACCTCACCATCTCGGGCATCGACGCCACGCGGCTGGAAGGCAAGGGGTATGGTCAGACGCAGCCCATCGCCGACAACGCCACCGCAGCCGGTCGCGCCAAGAACCGCCGCGTGGTGTTCGCCATTGTCGGCGCGGGCGACGACAGCAACATCAAGGCCGACGACACCAAGGGCCCGACCGAGGACACCATCGAGAAGCCGAAAGCCAAGCCGACGGACTCGAAGGACAAGAAGAAGTGAGGAACCACATGGGGACGCATTCAACGCGCTCGATGTTTCGGGCGATGGTCGGCGTGTGCGTCGCGCTCGGGGGCCTGCTGGCCCCCGAGGCCTTCGCGGCGCCCGCGACGAGTTGCTCAATTTCTCCACCCTCCCAATCGTCGTTTCTGGGCGAGAGCGCGACCTTCACGGTCAAGATGACCAACACCGGCGGAGCGGCGCCGTTCACCGGCTACGCACCGGCCGTCGAGCTGTTTCTGCCTGCGTCGTTGACGCTCACCAGCGTCACGGCGTTCGGGACGGCGCTCACCTTTACTGGCCCGACGCTGGTTCCCGCCTCGCCCAACAACTTCGTCACCAACCCGCACAACGGCGAGCAGGTCTTCGGTCCGGCTGCCAGCCGGTACTATTTCATTCGCTTTCCGCTCTCGAGCCTGGTGCCCGCGACCGGGGCGATCGCCATGACCGTCACGGTCGCGGTGTCGAATGCGCCGGCAATTCTCAATGTGCCGCAGGTGGTTCATGGCACGTGTCTGTTCTCGCTCGGCGCCGACGCGCTGAACAACCCGATCACCGACGCGCCCATTCGCAGCGACTTGAAGTCCAGCGCGGTCGATCAGGCGACGGCCTCCACGACCCCGGCGGTGGTTCGGGTCACCAAGCGAGTGTCGACCAATGACACGGTGACGGGTCCCAACTTCCCCGTCACGTACACCGTCGACGTGGATGTGGCCACGGGCGCTGTGGTCACCGGCACGGTCATCAACGACGCCATCGACAACGCGTTTCAACTGGTCTCGGTCACGGCCGCGGGCGGCACGGTCCTGGGGCCGGCGCCGCTCCCGCTCACGCCAGGCGGCGCGGTGAGCGCGACCTTCCCCAGCATCACCGGCGTGGCAGGCGTCGATCGCCAATTGATCATCACCGGCTTCGTGGCCAAGAACCGGGCGAGTGGAGCGGCCGTGCTGGACGCGGTGACGGGGGCTCCGATTCCTATTTCCAACACGGCCACAGCCACAGGCATCACCTTCAACGCGGCGATTCTCAGCAATCAGACCTCCACCACGCAGTTCAACGCCCACGCGGTGCTGATTCGGGAGACGCTGGCCAACACCAGCACTCCGGGCCAACCGTTCCGTCCGGCCGAGGTGGGTACGGTCACCCAGACCGTCGAGGTGTCGGACTACTTCAACTTGAGCGCAGCGACGGTGACCACCACGCTGGCGTCGGGTCTCACCTACGTCGGCGGATCCTCGGCCCCGCTCGTCCCCGCCGTGGCCGGTGATGACCCCACCACCCTGACCTTTACCTTCCCTGCGCTCACGGGCGGAGCGTCGGGAGGCACGCGCTCGACCAACAGCTTCCAGGCCAAGGTCGACGAGACCTACGGCGCGTCCGGGCCGGCCGTGCTGGGTGGCGACGTCATCGCCACCACCCACGCGCTGGCGGCCACGATTCAGGGCGGCAACACCCGAAATCTCACCGAGGCCGCGTCGGGCAGCGACGCCAGCTTCAGCATCGGCGCGACGGCTCAGACGAAGACCATCTACCGCGTCAACGGCGTGGCGCCGTCCGGCCCGGTCAACGTCAAGCCGGGCGACGTGGTCACCTTCCGCCTTCGCATCGACCTCTCGTCGGGCGACCAGGCCGCCATCACGCTCAACGACTATCTGCCGGCGCCCATCTTCAGGGCGGAGGAGTACGGCAACTCGCCAGTCTTTGGTGGGACCCCGGGCATTCGCTTCGGCCCCGCGGTGAGCCTGAGCATTCCGGTCCCCACGCTGACAGTCAGCCCGTCGACGGTGAGCAACGCCGTCTCGTTCAGCTTCGCCGCCTTCACCACCACGCCGTCGGCGCCCGTCACCATCGACCTGTTGATGGACTTCACCGTTCGTTCCGAGCCGCAGGAAGACGGGCTGCAGTTCACCAACCTCGCCCTGGGGCAGATTACCGGGAGCGGCGCCCCCATCGTCTTGTCGGCGCTCTCCACCAACTTCGTGGTGAACGAGCCGTCGCTCCGAATCTCCAAAGGGGTGACGGCCCTCTCCGCCACCAACCCGGGGGCGGGGCTGGTGCTCACGGGAACCGGCACCGCCTGCACGCCGATGGCGGCCCCCTACACGTCGTTCCGGCTGGCCACGCTCACCGAGCAGTGCGACGCCCGCAACCTCGACGCGTTGGACCAGGCCACCTACACCATCGTGGTGGAGAACCGCGGGAGCCAGACGGCGTATGGGCTCCGCGTGCGCGACCTGCTGCCGGCCGGCCTGAGCCTGGTGGGCGGTGTGACCGTGACGAACGGCACCGGCACCGCGTTGACCAGCGCCGGAAATCTCTTCGACCCAGTCGCGACGGGTGGGCTGGTGATCACCAACGCTGCGCTGGCGGCGGGGGCCAACGCGTCGCTGGGCGCCTACGATCCGCTCGCCGGCTCGAGCGGAAACAACGTGGCGGTGATCCGCTTCACCGTGGCGCTCACGGCCGCCACCGCCTCGGGCGTCAACCTCGACAACCAGGTCAACATCGAGGAGTACTCCAACCTCAACGCCGGCGGGCTCAACTTCGTCGGGTACACGGGCGGCACGTTCACCGACACGGCTCGCATCGTGTCCTCACCGTGGACGGGCACCAAAGCCCGCGTCAACACCGCCGGGACGAACTGCAAGATCGCCAGCTCGTCGTGCACCATTCGCGACACCACCAGCTACTCCATCACCCTCAACATTCCCGAGGGCACCCACACCAACGTTCGCATCACCGACACGCTCCCCACCTCGATTGGACTCATCCCGTCGACGTTCCTCATCAACGGGCTGGCCCCCGCCGCTGTCACCAGCGCCTCGCTGCCCGCCGGCGCGACGAGCTCGGTTGGGGCGCCGACGGTGACCTTCCCGGCCAACCCCGCCGCCGGCTTCAGCATCAACTGGGGCAACCTCACCAACGCCAACAACAACGCCGCCAACGAGAGCATCACCATCACATTCGACGCGGTGGTCCTCAACGCCCTGGTGGCGCAGCAGGGCGTGAGCGTGGCCAACGTGGTCCGCGTGGAAGAAGCGAGCGGCGGCGTCAACATCACCGAGGCACCCACGTGGACGGTGGCCGAGCCGGGCATCACCCTCAGCACGTCGGTGTCGCCCGCCACGGTGGATCAGGGCGACGTCGTCACCATCACCTTCACCCTGACTGGAACCGCCGGTCGCCCCACGGCCTACGACGTCGATTTCAGCGCCACGCTCCCTGCCTTCCTCTCCGGGCTGACCAACGCAGTGGTGGGAGGTGCCCCCGCGCCGTCCGTGGGGCCGACCATCGCCGGCTCGACCATCACCGCCAGCTACGCCAGCATCGCTGCCGGGCAGGCGCCTACCCTGAGTTTTCAGGCCACCGTGCAGCCCGGCGTGCAGATTGGCAACAACCTGCTCGTGCCGGGGACGGTGAAGTGGACGAGTCAGCCCGGCATTCCCACGCTGGTGACCGGGGTGGCCAATTCGCTCGAGCGCGACGGGGTGACCGCGCCGCTCGGCACCAACGACTATTCTCGCACCGCGAACGCCACCGTCCCTATCAAGGCCTTCAACCCCACCAAGGTGGTGCTGAACGGGGTGACCAATGTGCGGGTGGGAGACCTGCTCGACTACCGCGTCACCGTGGTGGTGCCTGAAGGCGCCTCGTCGCTCCTCATCACCGACAACTTCCCCGCGGGCCTGGTGTTTGTGAGCGCGCAGAACTTCTCTTCTTCCGGCGCGGTGACCTGTGGAGGAAACCCCTGCGCCCTGCCCACCATGGCGCCGGCTCGGACCATCAACGCGGCGGGCACCCAGGTGGTGTGGAACTTCGGGGCGCTCTCGAACTCGGACAACAACAACGCCACCACCGAGCAGCTGCAGTTCGACCTGACCGTGGCCGTGGCTGACGTTTCGCCCGGCGCGACCAAAGGGGCGACGCTGGCCAATTCGCTCATCGTGAACAACGGCACCAACAACGTGACCACCACGGCGACGGCGGTCACGGTCGATGAGCCCACCATCGCGGTCAGCCTCTCGACCAACCCCACCAGCGGCGGCGACGCGGCAGACGCGGTGACGGTCAGCGCTCGGCTGCGGAACATCGCCGGCGCCCCGGCCAACTCCACCGCCAACGCCCACGACGTGGTCTTCACCGTGCCGTTCACCGGAACCAAGTTGACGCTGGTGAACAACAGCTTCGGCGCGGGGACGTGTCCGGCGCCGTCGTCCACCTCGTACACCGGCAACACGGCGACGTTCGCGTTCACCCAGCTCACCCTGGGAACCGACTGCACCTTCACGTTCCAGGCGACGATCGATCAGTCGATCTCCTTTGCGGAGACGCTCACCTTCAACACCACCACCACCTGGTCCAGTCTGCCCGGCAGCGTGACCACCTCGCAGAGCCCGTTCAGCGCGCTGGCCGTCGAGCGCACTGGTGACACGGCGGGGCCTGGGGGGGCGGCCAACACGTACCGCACCGCGGTCCCCGGCACCTACGCCACCAGCGGCGCGGCCACGGTGGTGAAGACGCTGGTGTCGACCTCCAGCGCGCAGACCACCGATCCCAGCATCGCGCTGGGAGAGAACGCGACCTACCGGCTGCGCGTCACCTTGCCGGAGGGCTCGCACCCCAACCTGCAGGTGGTGGACACGCCGCCCGCCGGCTTCAAGCTCTTGTCGGTCTCCATCGACAACACGTCGTTCGGGGGCGGGTTCGGCTCGAACCCCACCAACGCCAACCTGAACGGCAACTCGGGGCAACCGATGACGTTCTCGTTCGGCACCGTCAACGTCACGGGCGACAACGACCCCACCAACAACTTCTTCGACATCCTCGTCGTGGGGCAGGGCGTGTTCGACGCGGCCACCCCGAACAGCCCGGTGAACTCGGCGCAGATTCGCGTCAACGGCGCGAGCGCCGGCGCGGCGGGACCTTCGCCGGTGACGCTGGTCCGGCCCCAGGCGCGCATTCAGCCCATCACGCTGTCTGCCGCCACGCCCAAGGCGGGCGACACGGTGAACGTGACCGTGCCGCTGCGAAACAACGGCACGGGCCCGATGTGTGGCGCGACCCTCACGGTGCCAGTGCCGACGGGCTTCACCGCCAGGTCGCCCGCCACCGACACCATCGACAATGACGGCGACGGGAGCGTCGACGAGGCCGACGAAGCGGCGCTGCTCTCCACGGGCGTCTTCAACTTCGCCATCGCCGGGTGCGCCGCGCCGACCGCGCAGACCGTGTTCGCCTTCTCCATGACCGCCAACGCCGGCATCGCCACCACGGTGGTCGCGCAGACGGCCACGCTGGGGACCTACACCACGCTCAGCTCGGGTGGGGTGACGCTGAACCCCGCCGCGGACGCCTACGACAACAACGCGACCGGCGGCGTCGACGAGTCGGGAGACCCCACGCGCTCCGTCAACATCGACCCCCGGGCGCCCAACGTGGTCTTCACCAAGACCGCGCAGGACCTCAACGGCGGGTTGATCGAGCCGGGCGACAACATTCGCTACACGCTCACGCTCAAGAACACCGGCGATCTCGTCAGCACCGGCCTGGCGCTGACTGACGCGCTGCCCACCAGCGTCACCTACGTCACGGGCACCGCCACCAGCTCGCAGGGCGCCATCTTCGTCAACAACAACACGGTGACCGCCACGGTGGGCGACCTCGCCGTCAACGCCACCGTCACCATGCTCTTCGATGTGAAGTTGAACACCCCGCTGGCGATGGGGCTGATGATTCCCAACCAGGCGCTCTACACCAGCACCGACACCTACTCGAATCGCAAGTCGGACAACCCGGCCACGCTGGCGGTCGACGACGCGACGGTGGTGACCATCTCCTCGCCCAACGACACCGACGGCGACGGCGTGCCCAACGTCGATGACCCCGCGCCGACCAACCCCAACATCTGCGGCGACTCCGATCACGACGGGTGCGACGATTGTCAGAAGAACGGCTTCAAGTCGCCGAACGACGACGGCCCCGACGCCGACGGAGATGGGCTGTGCGACTCGGGAGACCCGGCGCCGAACGACACCGACGGCGACGACGACGGCGTGCCCGACGCGCAGGAACCGTCGTGGTGGCTCGACACCGACGGTGATGGGCTGGTCAACGCGCTCGACCCGGACAGTGACAACGACGGCATTCTCGATGGCACCGAGCTGGGCGTGACCACCGCTGGCGCGGGGACCGACGTGTCGAAGGGCTTCTTCGTGCCGGACGCCGACCAGGGCACCACCAAGACCGACCCGCTCAAGAAGGACACCGACAACGGGGGCGTGGCTGACGGCGCCGAAGACATCAACCAGAACGGCAAGGTGGACCCGGGCGAGAAGAACCCGCTCGACGCCGCCGACGACGCCTCGGCGCCGGCTGACTCCGACGGCGACGGCCTGACCAACGCCGAAGAGCTCGCGTTCGGCACCAACCCCAACGACAAGGACTCCGACGACGACGGCGTGCTCGACGGCGCCGAGCCGAATTGGAACGTGGACATGGACGGCGACGGGCTCATCGACGCCCTCGACCCGGACAGCGACAACGACGGCCTCCTCGACGGCACCGAGCTGGGCGTGGTCACCGCGTCGAGCGACACCGACGTCACGAAGAAGCGCTTCATCGCCGACGCCGAGCCAGGGAGCCGGACCAGCGCGCTCAAGAAAGACACGGACAACGGCGGTCTCGCCGACGGGTTCGAGGACCTGAACAAGAACGGAAAGATTGAGACGGGCGAGACCGACCCGCTCGACCCGGCCGACGACGGCACGACGCCGCCGCTCGATTCAGACAACGACGGCCTGCCCGACGCGGAAGAGCTCGCCATTCGCACCAACCCCAACGACAACGACTCTGACGACGACGGCATCGTCGATGGCGCCGAGCCCAACTACAACCAGGACACCGACGGCGATGGGCTGATCAACGCGCTCGACCCGGACAGCGACAACGACGGGTTGGTCGACGGGCTGGAAGCCGGCAAGACGACCCCGGCCACGGGGACCGACGTCTCTCGCGGGTTGTTCAAGGTCGACGCGGACCCTGCCACCCGAACCGGCGTGCTGTCGGCCGACACGGACCGCGGCGGGCTCAAAGACGGCAGCGAAGATGTGAACAAGAACGGCAAGCTCGACGGCACTGAGAAGAACCCGCTCGATGCCGCCGACGACAATGTCCCCACCCCGGTCGACACTGACGGCGATGGGCTCACCGACGCGGAGGAACTCGCGGCCGGCACCAACCCCAATGACGCCGACTCCGATGATGACGGCGTGAAAGACGGCGCCGAGCCGAACTGGAACCTCGACATGGACGGGGACGGGCTCATCGACGCGCTCGACGCCGACAGCGACAACGACGGCCTCTTTGATGGCACCGAGCTGGGCGTCACCACGGCGGGTGCCGGCACTGACGTCACCAAGGGGCGCTTTGTGGCCGACGCCGACCCGACCACCACCACCAACCCCTTGAAGAAGGACACCGACAACGGGGGCGTCTCTGATGGACTGGAGGACCTCAACAAGGACGGCCGCTTCGACCCGGGCGAGCTGAACCCGCTCGACGCGTCTGACGACGTGATGGTGCCCCCCGACGCTGACGGCGACGGGTTGTCAGACGCCGAAGAGGTTCGCATCGGCACCAACCCGATGGACAAAGACTCAGACGACGACGGGGTCCCGGACGGCGCCGAGCCGAACTACAACCAGGACACCGACGGCGACGGTCGCCTCAACGCGCTCGACGCCGACAGTGACAACGACGGCCTGTTCGACGGGACCGAGCTCGGCGTCACCACCCCCGGCGGCGATACCAACACGGCGGCCCAGCACTTCCGCGCGGACGCCGACCCGACCACCCGCACCAGCGCCTTGCTCGCTGACACTGATCGCGGCGGGGTGGCCGACGGGGTGGAGGACAACAACCAGAACGGTAAGGTCGACGCGAGCGAAACCGACCCCGTCAACCCGGCCGACGACGACCCCAACCGCGACAGCGACTTCGACACCATTCCGGACGCGGTGGAGGGGGGCGCCGACCCCGATGGCGACGGAATTCCCAACGCGCTCGATATCGACTCCGACGGCGACAACATCACTGACCGGGAAGAGGCGGGCGACATCGACCCCAAGACGGCCCCGGTGGATACGGACAAGGACGGCATTCCCGACTACCTGGACCTCGACGCCGACGGCGACGGCATCTCAGACGCCGACGAGGCGGGCGATGCCAACCCGCTCACCAAGGCCATCGATTCTGACGGCGACGGCCTGCAGGACTTCCGCGACGCCGACAGCGACAACGATACGATCTCGGATCGCGACGAGGCGGGCGACGCGGACCCCAAGACGCCGCCTGTCGACACCGACGGAGACGGGCGCCCGGACTTCCGCGACCTCGACGCCGATGGTGATGGCCTCGCAGACGCCAAAGAGGCTGGCGACACGGACTTGAAGACACCCCCGGTCGACACCGACGGCGACGGGCTGCCCAACTTCCGCGACCCGGACAGCGACGGCGATGGGGTGGGCGACGGCACCGACAACTGCCCCTTCCTCGCCAACGCGGACCAGGTCGACTTCAACGCCAACGGGGTCGGCGATGCCTGCGAGGGCGACAACGATGGTGACGGCATTCCGGCCGCGATGGACAACTGCCCGGTGACCGCCAACGCCGACCAGGCGGACCAGGATGGCGATGGAATCGGCGATGTGTGCGACCGCGACAAAGACGGCGACGGATATCTCGATTCCATTGGAATTTCCGGAGGAGGGTGCTCGAGTGCGGGCGGGCCGGCCTTGTGGTGGGCGCTGGCCGCATTCGTCGCCAGGCGACGTCGAGAGGAGAAAAAATGAGCGGGGAAAAACAGGGTTCGGGGCTGGTGAAGGTCATCGCGCTGGGGTTGGTGGGGACCATCGTGGTCGCCGGCGGCATCATCTACGTGCGCGACATGATGGCCACCAAGGCCGCCGAAGCGGCGCGCCTCAAGGCCGAGACCGAGGCAAAAGCGTCGATGACCGCGGCGGTGGAAAAGAATGACCCCGAAGCCATCATGGCCGCCTGGGGCAAGGCGGAGCAGTTCTACTTCGACGACGTGAAGATGCAGTGGGCGGCGGCGAATGCCTATCTCGCCAAGGGCAAGCTGGAGAACGCGATGCGCCCGCTCGGCAACCTGCTCGGGCTCCAGCAGGACGACCCAGCTCCTCGCGTCGAACTGGGGCGCGTCTTTGCCTTGCTCAACCGCATGCCGGAAGCGCGGAAACAGTTCGAAGAAGCGGTTCGCTTGAACGCAAAGCACGTCCCCGCGCTCACCTCGCTGGCTGAGCTGGACCTGAAGGACGGAAAGGCGGACCAGGCGACCGAGCGCTTCGTGGCCATCGTCGGCGCGGCGCCCAAACCGGAGGTCACCAAGGCGGCCACCGCGGCGGTCTCGGCGCTCTCCGCGGCCGGGAAGGCCGAGCTCGCGCTCAAGGTGATCGACGCCGCGAAGAAGGCGGGCGGTGAAGGGCTCGACGCCCTGGAGGCGGAGCAGCTCCTGCAGTCGGGCAAGAAGGACGAGGCGGCCAAGGCGCTGGAGAAGGCCGCCGCAGCCAACGAGAAAGACCCCAACGGCTACTTGAAGGCCGCCGAAGCGTTCGCGGCGCTGGGCCAGTGGGACGCGGTGGAACGAAACGCCCGCGCGGCTCTCAAGGCGCAAGACGGCGGCAAACAACACGTGATGATTGCCAACGCGCTCCTCGCCACCAACAAAGCCAAGGACGCGGCGGCGGAAGTTCCGGCCATCGTGGGGTTCGCCAACGCCGTCACCGCCACCGACGTCTCGGACGTGGCGAAGAAGTTCGTCGACGCCAAGCGAGGCGATGACGCGATCGCGCTCCTCAAGGCGGTGGCGCCCAACGCCAAGGGCGCCGACCAGGTGTTGGTGCTCAAGCAGCTGGCCGAGACGCTCAAAGCCAAGAAGGGCGCTACGAAAGATCACGACGCGGTGTGTGAGCAGCTGAAGGCCGCCGCGCCGGAAGAGGCGTGCCCCTAGTCACTGAATCACCCGCGAGGTTGCAGCGATGAACGTCTTTCGAGTCGAACGCCAGGCCGTCAAAGTCGAAGCCTGGTTGCCGGGGCAGGCGGTGAGGGGAACGATGTACCTCGCCGCCTATGGCCGAGCCGGCTGGGAAGACACGGTGCAGGCGCTTCTGGCGTCGGGCGACGCGTTTCTCCCGCTGGTGAGCCCTGACGGCACCGCGACCCTCATCAGCCGCGATCGCCTTCAGGTGGTGTGGGTCGACGACGAAGAGAAGGGGCATTTCAGCGTGCCCCAGGTGCCGCTCAGCCGCTTCACCGTCACCGTCCGGTTCGAGGGGCGACCACCGCTCACTGCCTCGCTCGAGTCGGCGCTGCGCCAGGACGCCATGCGACCGCTGGACCTGATGAACGGCCCGGACCGGTTCGTGCCCATTCGCCTCAAAGGCCGCTTTGGCCTGCTCAACCTGGACTCGGTGGTGAGCGTGAACCTGAAGGCGACCGCGGCCAGGAAGGCCAGGCCGACGGGGTCAAAGCCGAAGAAGTCGCGACGCTGACCCGGCCTTTTCGCTTCGCAGTCGGCCCTCGGCAATGCAAAGAGGTGCGCCATGAACATCCTCCTGCTCGAAAGTGTGCACCCCGTCGCGGTTGACGCGCTGGAAGCCGCCGGCCACACCGTCACCACGGCCAAGGGCGCGATGAGTGAAGAGGAGCTCATCGCCAGGCTGCCCGGCGTGCACGTGCTGGGCATTCGCAGCAAGACCCGGCTCTCGGCCGCGGTGTTCAACCACGCGCCGGACCTCCTGTCGGTCGGCGCGTTCTGCATCGGCACCAACCAGATCGCCCTCGAAGCGGCGATGCGCCGCGGCGTGTGCGTGTTCAACGCGCCCTTCAGCAACACCCGCAGCGTGGCCGAGATGGTGATCGCGGAAATCATCATGCTGGCGCGCCGGCTGGGCGACAGCGTGACGGAGATGCGCAGCGGCATCTGGAACAAAGTGGCCGCCGGCTGCCGCGAGGTGCGGGGGAAGACGCTGGGCGTCATCGGCTACGGGCACATCGGCAGTCAACTGGGAGTGCTCGCCGAAGCCCTGGGGCTGCGGGTGGTGTTCTTCGACATTCAAGCCAAGCTGCCCATGGGCAACAACCAGTCGCTCCCCACCATGGAGGCCGTGCTGCAGGTGGCGGACTTCGTCACCCTCCACGTGCCGGAGACGCCGCAGACGATGGGCATGATGGGCGCGGCCCAGATGGCGCAGATGAAGAAGGGGGCGTGCCTCATCAACGCCAGCCGCGGCACGGTGGTCGACGTGCCCGCCCTCGCCGCGGCCTTGAAGAGCGGGCACATCGGCGGCGCGGCCATCGACGTCTTCCCGGAAGAGCCCGCCTCCAACACCACCACCGGCTTCAAGACCGAGCTGCAGGGCCTGCCCAACGTGGTCCTCACGCCGCACATCGGCGGGTCCACCCTGGAGGCGCAGGAGGCGATTGGTCGCGAGGTCTCGTCGACGCTCATTCGCTACGCTTCCACCGGTGCGTCGGAAGGAGCGGTGAATTTTCCCGAGGTCGAGCTCCCGCAGACCCCCAACACCTACCGGGTCATCAACGTGCACCGCAACGTGCCGGGCGTGCTGCGTGACGTGAACCGCATCGTCACCGAGCACGGCGCCAACATTCACGCGCAGGTGCTCAGCACCAACGCCGAGCTCGGCTACCTGGTGATGGACCTCGACTCGCCCGTGCACGTCGCCGTGTGCGACGCGATGAAGAAGCTCGAGACGACGATTCGGGCGCGCGTGGTCTAGCGCTTCAGACCGAGAAGACTTTTCCCGGGTTCAAGATGTTGTTCGGGTCGAGCGTGCGCTTGAGAGCGCGCATCAGCTCGATCTCGTCGGGCGTGCGCGAGTATTCCAGGTAGGCCTTCTTCACCAGCCCGATGCCGTGCTCCGCGCTGATGCTCCCGGCGTGCTCCCGAACCAGCGAGAACAGGTCGCGGTCGAGCGTCTTGCACTCGGCGCGAAACGCCGCCACCTCCATGGCCTCGGGCTTCATCACGTTGACGTGCAGGTTCCCGTCACCGATGTGGCCGAAGACGCAGATCTCAAACGCCGGGTAGTGCGTGCGGCAGTGCGCTTCGAAGGCGGCGCTGAAGGCGTGCAGGCCCGCCAGCGGGAGCGAGATGTCATTCTTGTGCGGCAGGCCTGTCTTGGCGAGGCTTTCGCTGATGCCCTCGCGGTACTGCCAGAGGCTGCGCGCCTGGGCTTCGTTCTGGGCCACGGTGCCGTCGGCGACGATGCGCTCGGACAGGAGCGCTTCGAGCCAGGCGTCGAAGTCGTGCGTGGGGTCGGCGTCGACCTCCATCAGCACGTAGTGGGACGTCTTCGTCTCCAGCGGGTCGGCCACGCCGCGGTTCTTCTTCACCCGCTCCAGGCAGGCCTGGGTGAAGAACTCGAACGCCGAGAGCGGCAGCCCCGCTGCCCTGGCGCGCTCGAAGACCCGCAGCACGCCTTCCAGCCCGTTGACGCCCAGCAGCATCACCATGCCCACGGGGGGCAAGCGCGTCAGCTTGAGCACCGCGCCGGTGATGACGCCCAGAATGCCTTCGCTCCCGATGTAGAGCTGACGCAGGTCGACGCCGGTGTTGTTCTTCTCCAGCGCGCCGTTGAGTTCGAGCACGGTGCCCTGCGGGGTGACCACCGTGAGCCCCAGGACCCACTGTCGCGTGTGGCCGTAGCGAATGACCTTCAGCCCACCCGCGTTGGTGGAGATGTTGCCGCCAATCTGGCTCGAGCCCTTGGAGGCGAAATCGACCGGCCAGGTGAGCCCCGCCGCCGCGCAGTGTTCGTGCACGGCCTGGGTGATCGCGCCCGCTTCCACCCGAACCGTGGCCCCCACGGTGTCCACGGGCGAGATGGCCCGCATGCGCTCCAGCGAGAGCACCACTTCGCCGCCGTTGGCCACCGCGCCGCCGGCGAGGCCCGTGCGCCCCCCTGACGGAACGACCGCCACGCGGTGGTCGTGGCAGAGCTTGAGAAACCGTGACACCTCGAGCGTGGTTCGCGGCCGCACCACCAGGGTGGCGGTCGACACGTAGGCGCGCGTGGAGTCAACGCCGTACACGCTTCGGTCGTCTGGG
Source organism: uncultured Myxococcaceae bacterium (assembly GCA_964522795.1). GTDB lineage: Bacteria > Myxococcota > Myxococcia > Myxococcales > Myxococcaceae > CAZFXD01. Next base: position 6,977 of record CAZFXD010000063.1, on the reverse strand, counting down.
GCGTCGGTGGCGAAGTCGCCGGGGAACTGCTTCGCCACGGCGTCTCGAAATTCTGCCGGCAGCGGCGTCGTCACGTGAGACCTCCGGTCGAAGCGCGGAACGCGGTGGCTTTTCCGCTCAGTTCGTAGGGCCCTTCGAAGTACGGCACCCACACCGAGGCGCCAGACTTGAGCGCCACGGTTCCATAGCCATTCTTGATCGAGAGCTCGCCGTTCAGGCAGAGGACGATCTCACCGCTGTGTCGTCGGGCCACCGGCACCGGAGCGCCGTCGACGTCGATGCGCGCCAGGCGGAATTCCACGGCGGGCGTGGCGTAGACCAGCTCCGCCCCTTGTCGAACCGCGCGAACGACCGGCGGGGGCTCGGCCGAAAAGTCGAGCACCTTGAGCAGCTCGACCACGTCGACGTACTTCGGGGTCAGGCCGCCCCGCAGCACGTTGTCGGAGTTGGCCATGATCTCGATGCCAGTGCCGTGGAGGTAGGCGTGCAGGTTGCCCGCGGGCAGGTAGAGCGCTTCGAACGGCTTCAAGGTGACGAAGTTGAGCAACAGCGCGGTGACGCAGCCCACGTCGCCCGGGTACCGGTCAGCCAGGGCGGCGGCCCAGCGGTACTCGGCGGCCTCCGGCGCGCTCGAGGCCCCCAGGCTGCGACAGGTGCGAACCACCGCGTCGAGCAGAGACTTCTTCTCGCCCTCGGGAATCGTCATCAGCGCGCGGAAGATGCGTTCGATGCCGCGGGCTGACTCGTCGTGGCGAAGAATGTCGACGTAGGGCTCGAGGTTCCGCACCCCCAGCGCGGCGAGGCGTACGCGCGCTTCAGACGGCCGCTTGAAGCCGCAGAGCGCCTCGAAGGGCTCGAGCGCGCAGATGAGCTCGGGCTTGTGGTTTTGATCTTTGTAGTTCCGGTGGGGAGCGTTGCGGGGCACCGCGCGCGCTTCTTCGTCGAGAAACCCGGCCTCGGCCTGTGCCTGGTTGGGGTGGGCCTGGAGCGAGAGCGGGGTCTCGGCGGCGAGGACCTTGAGCAAGAACGGCAGGGTGGCGCCAAACTGTTCGAACACCTCGCGGCCCAGCTCCGCTTCCGGCCGGGTCTTCACCACCTCGTCGAGCGTGCGGCGCTGTCCTTCGCGCATGACGGCGGAGGGAGCCGACGGGTGCGCGCCCATCCACAGCTCGGCCTCGGGCGTCTTCGACGGGGAAAGGCCTCGCAGCCTGGCGATGGCGCTGTTCGAACCCCACGCGTACGCCTGAACGACATTCTCGAGAACGTCCACGCGGTGGAAAGTAGCACGGCTGGGCGAGGCGCAAGCCTGCGTGGGGCCCGGCGCCCCGGTCAGCGTCGGGGCTCTTGCATTGTCACTTGATATTCGGCGCGAGTTCCGTCCGCTTTTTCCACCACCGCGGTCACCCGTTGCCCCGGCTTGAGCGCCTGGAGCGCGTACATCAGGTCGTGCACGCTCTGCACCACGTACGGTCCCAGCTTCACCAACAGGTCGCCGCGGACGATGCCACCCAACGCCGCCGCGCCGCCCGGGCGCACGTCCGACACCAGCACGCCGAGCTTGCCGTTCTGCGGTCCCGCGTAGTCGGGAATGGTTCCCAACGACGCCCCGAACGTCCGGGCATCGCCGGCCGGCGGCGGGGCCGGCAACTTCTTCAGCGTGAGGGCGGTCCCCGAGACGCGCTGGGTGGTGGCGAGGACAATCTCGGCCACCGCGGCGGCCCCGGCGTAGTTGAGCTTGTCGGGAGTGTCGGAGGGCTTGTGGTAGTCGCCGTGAGGGCCGGTGAAGAAGTGAAGCACGGGAACGCCCGCGGCGTAGAACTCCATGTGATCAGACGGCCCGTACCCATCGCCGCCCGCGGTGCACAGCACCCGCGCGTCGCGACACGCGGCGTCGACCAGCGGCTTCCAGCCGTCGGCCGACTCAGCCCCCAGCACCTGGAGCGAATTCAGGGTCATGCGCCCCACCATGTCGAGGTTCACCATGGCCCGCGCGTCGCGAACGAGATCCTGGTTCGACTTCACGAAGTGCGACGACCCGAGGTCGCCTTCTTCTTCGCCTGAGAACGCCACCACCGCGATGCTGACCGGCAGGTCCGACTGCTTCGACACCGCGCGCGCGATCTCCAGCAGGGTGGCCGTGCCCGACGCGTTGTCATCGGCGCCGAGGTGTGGCTGGTGGCTGTCCGGCGCGAGCGAGTTGCGGCCGCCGAACCCGAGGTGATCGTAGTGCGCTCCAATCACCACGCTGGGGGAATAGCCGCTGGGCCCAAAGACCGCGCCGACGTTGAACGCGGTGGCGGTGGTGGTGCTCAGGTGCGGCGCCACGATGGCCTGGACCGTCTGGCGGGCCTCGAGCGCCGCCAGGGTGTCGGCGAACGCGGCGCGTTTGACGAACATCACGGGGATTCCGGAGTCGTCGCGCCCCTGGGGCACCAGCGGGGGAAACGGCGCTTCCTCCACCGGGGTCCCGTCGCGGCTCACCGCGGGCTTCACCGGCGCGTCGACCACCAGGAGCGCCTTGGCCCCCCGTTGGCGCGCCTGAAACGTCTTCTGTCGCACGTCGCCCAGACGGCGCTGCACCTCGGGGGGCTGCTTCTCCCGCGCCGGCCCCACGAAGCGCCGAACGACGACGATCTTGCCCTTCACGTTGAGACCCTTGAAGTCGTCGATCTTCAGCTTCTCGTCGACCACCCCGTACCCCGCCAGCACCAGCGGGCCTTCGACCTTGGTGTTGGCCGAGTACGAGGCGGGGAGAAAGTCCCTCGGGATGAGCGTCGTCTTTCCCAGCACCAGCGCGGTGTCGTCGTGCACCCGGACCGCGGTGGGGACTTCGAAGGGCTCGCGGTAGCTGTCGCCGAAGAGCGGGCGCGCGCCGAGCGCCTTGAAGCGGGCCTCAATCATGGCGCCGGCCTCCTCCAACCCATGCGTGCCGACGCCGCGACCCTCCCGCCGCTCGTCGGCCAGGACCTTCACGTCGTCGCGAATGCGGTCGGCCGCCGTGGCGCTCGGGAGCACGCCGTCTCCGTCGACCCACTCGGCCAGAAAGACGTTGGTGTCCCGCGCGCCTTTGGGGGTGGCGCGATTGCTGGAGAACACCAGCTGCTTCCCGTCGGGCGAGAACATGGGGAACCCGTCGAACCCGGCGTGCCAGGTGATGCGCTCGAGGTTGGTGCCGTCGCTGTTCACGGCCCAGAGGTCGAACTCGCGGCCTTGGGCATCAGGGTAGTTGGTGGAGAACAGGATGCGATTCTTCGTCGGGTGCCAGAACGGGGCGAAGGAGGCGGCGTTCAGGTAGGTGATTTGCCGAGCATCCGACCCATCGGCGTTGGCCACGTAGAGCTCGAGCTTGGTGGGGCGAACCAGGCCCTGGCCGAGCAGCGCGCGGTACTCCTCCAGCTCTCGCCCCGGCAAGGGCCGCGACGCGCGCCAGACGATCTTGCTGCAGTCGTGGTTGAAGAACGCGCCCCCGTCGTAGCCCGGGGTGTGGGTGAGCCGCTTCACGTTCTTCCCGTCTTTGTCCATGCGGTAGAGCTCGAGGTCGCCGTCGCGGACGGAGGTGAAGATGATGGAGCCGTCCTTGGCGCAGACCGTCCCCTCGGCGTCGTACCCGGGCGTCTCCGTGAGCCGCTTCAACTCCGAGCCATCGGCGCGGGCGCTGAAGATGTCGAAGGTGTCGTGAATGGCCCATACGTACCCCTGACTCATGTCGGGCCTGGGTGGGCAGGCCTCCGCGCCCAGGTGGGTGGAGGCGAAGAGGAGTGAGTTGCCGTCTGGGAAGTAGTGCGCGCAGGTCGTCGCGCCCAGGCCGCTGGAGACGCGGGTCGGGGTCGGCGCGCCGGTGGTGGGCATGGTGTAGATGCGATCGCACCCCTCGTCGGCGCCGCGAGCCTGAAACGACAGGCGCGTGCCGTCGAAGCTGAAATACGCCTCGGCGTTCTCGCCTCCGAACGTCAACTGGCGGAGCGACTTGAAGTGCTTCTTCTCTTCGGGGGTCATCGCGCCGGCCGTGGGGCCGGTGGCGACCTCGGCCGGGAACGTCGTCGCGTGGGGGGTGGCGCAACCGGCGAGGAGCGCGAAGGCGAGGCGGTGCAGGGCGCGGTGAGTCATCTGGCCACCATGCCGTGAAGCGCGGCACCGGTCACCGGAAGCTTTGGGTTTCTTGGCGCGGCCCCGTCGCTACGCGCGCGGGACGATGACGCGCGCAGGCCGAACGCGTCGGCGCGACGCGAGGACGAGGAGCGCGCCCAACAGCGCGGCCGATGGGGCGTTGGCCGCCGCTCCGCACCCACACCCACCGATGGCCGGCGTCGGCCCGGACGGGGCGAGGTTCGAGGTTGGTTCGGGGGTCGGGTCCGGCGTGGGCGCGGGCGTTGGATCGGGGTTCGGGTTGGGCGTGGGATTCGGGTTGGGGGTGGGATCGGGCGGCACGGCCGCCAGCGCGTACTTGTGGGTGCGGCCGTAGACGTCGGCCACGAACACGGCGTCGGCTGTCACCTGCAGACCGCGAGCGACGTCGAAGCCACTCCAGGGGGTGATGCCCATGACCGCTCGCGCCCCACCGAAGGGGAACACGTTGCCGTCCGCGGACATCAGGTAGCCCGAGCTGTCCGTGACCAGCACCACCCGCCGCGCCATGTCGAGCGTGGGCCACGACTTCCCGCTCGACAGCGGCGGCGCGCCACCGAACGGGTGCAGCGCGCCCGCGCGGTCCAACTGGTAGCCCGATACGCCATCGCTTCGGAGCGCGATGTCTCGGGCCACGCTCTGCCCGGCCCACAGCCCGGCCGTCGCCGCGGGAGCGGTTCCCAGCGGGAGCAGCTCGCCGGAGTTCTTCAGCTTGTAGCCCCGTGTTCCATCGGCCGAGACGGCCAGCGCATTCACCACGTCTTGCCCCGAGAAGTAGGCGGCGTCTTTCAGGCCGGGCGCGCCGCCGAACGGGTGCATGCCGCCCCAGCCGTCGAGCATCCACCCGCTCTTGCCGTCGGAGCGCAGCGCCACGCGACGGGCGATGTCCCAGTCCCAGGTGGCGCCGCTGGCCAGCGCGGGCGCGCCGCCGAAGGGCTTGAGGTTCCCGAAGCTGGTGAGCACGTACCCCGCCTTGCCGTCCGGGGTGAGCACCACGTCGCGCCCGGTCTCGGCGCCGCCGGCGGTGGCGGTGTTTCCCGACCTCGACATCACCAGGCTGGTGACGCCATCGAACAGCAGCCCGATGGCCCGCGCGTCATTGTCGGGGAAGCTGGGCGCTTTGACCGTCGGCGCCAACCCGAAGGCCCACACGCCGCCGCCCACATCCATCACGTAGCCGGACTCGTCGTCGAACCCGAGCGTGAGGCTGAACGCGAATTTCCCGCCTGTGGCCGGGAAGGTGTTGCGCGTAATCGCCGGCGCCCCACCGAAGGGAAAGATGCCGCCCAGCACGGTCAGCACGTACCCGCTCTTGCCATCGCGCCGCAGCACCAGGTCGATGGCGATGGGTTGCGTGGGCCAGTAGGCGCCCGCGGGGGAGGGCACCGGAGCTCCACCGAAGGGGTGCAGCCCGCCCAGGTTGTCGAGGATGTACCCGCTCTTGCCGTCGTCGCGGAGCACCACGCTGCGCGCCACGTCGGCGCCGGGCCAACTGGGGGTGCCGGTCACCGCGGGGGCGCCGCCGAAGGGCTTCAAGCTGCCGTCCATCTTGAGCAGGTAGCCGCTCTTCGCGTCCTCGCGCAGGGCGATGGCGCGCATCACGTCGCCGGGCTCGTTGATGCCTGAGCTGAGTGGTGTGGCGAAGCCGACCGGCTTGAGCTGGCCGTGGCTGTCCATGGCGTAGCCGCCGATCTTCAGGGTGGGGAACATGGCCAGGTCGCGGAAGTCGCTCGCGTTGGTGTCTTTGGCCAGGTCTGCCGCCGTGCCGTTGTAGGTGTCGAGGTCGACGGCACCGCTGATGCCGGGCGAGGTGCCGCTGCCCGAGTACTGCCACATCTTGAAGGCAGGGAACTGATCAGGAATCAGCGGACACGACGTGGTGTAGGCGGCGATGACGAGCGGGTACTTCGACCAGCCCGCGGGGTTTCCCATGGAGTCGCGGAAGAAGTAGTAGCCCGAATAAATCCACGGCACGCGGCCGGTGCGCTGCTCCACGCGGTCCAACCACTGCTTGGCGCGAGAGGCCACCACGCTGGGCGACTGGCCGTCGGTCTCCTCCAGGTCCAGCATGGGCGGCAGGTCGCCTTCTCCCAATGGGCCCATCACCGACAAGAAGTGGTCCGCCTGCGCGATGGGGTCGCTGGCCGGCCGGAAGTAGTGGTACGCGCCGCGCGCGAGCCCGGCGGCTTTGGTGCCGGCCCAGTGGGCGGCGAAGGTGGGGTCGTTGTAGGAGACGCCTTCGGTCGCTTTGCTGATGACGAGTGACTTTCCTCCGGGCGACTTCACCTGCGCGAAGTTCACCGTGCCCTGGTAGCTGGCGATGTCGATGCCCTGCAGCGTGTTCGCGCCCGCGCAGGCTCGCACGCCCTGTTCGAGCGTGAAGTAGTCGTCTCGAACGTCCTCACCCACCCGGCCTCCCGGGCCGCAGGCGGCGAGGAGCGCAAAGGTGAAGAGCGACGTGAGGTTGCGACGGTTCAAAGGCACGAAGTGATTGTCGGAAGAGACACCCCGCGGTTGCCGCTGGTGCATCGCGTCACCAGGGTGCCGACCCCCCGGGGTCACGCGGCCGATTTCATTGGGAATTCGTGGGGCCCGCGTTAAGGATTCAGCGTCGTTTTCCGCAACTTTTCTCAAATCTCGAGGAGACACTCATGGCCAAGGCAATCAAGGGCACCAAGACGCACGACAACCTCAAGGCGGCGTTCGCGGGCGAGTCGCAGGCGAACCGTCGTTACCTCTACTTCGCGAAGGTCGCGGACGTTGAGGGCTACCCCGAAATCGCGGCCAACTTCCGCGAGACGGCCGAAGGCGAGACGGGCCACGCGCACGGCCACCTCGACTACCTGAAGACC
>CAZFXD010000062.1:0-20770 GCA_964522795.1 uncultured Myxococcaceae bacterium | reverse complement strand
GGGGCGGAACGGGCGGCACGGGTGGCGGAGGCGGGCTCGACGCGGGGACAGACGCCGGCACGGACGCGGGCGCCGGTGCGCTCTCGTGGCGCGACGTGGTGATGTACGTGGTGGTGCCGCACAAGTTCGACGACGCCGACCCCAGCAACAACTTCATGAAGAACGCCTATGGGCTGCCCGACGCCAGCTACACCGGCGGCTTTCTCGGCGGAGACTTCGCGGGCATCACGCGCCGCGCCGGCTATCTCAAGGCGCTGGGCATCAACACGGTGCTGCTGTACCCGGTGTTCAAGAACGACACCCAACCGTTCTTCAGCTACCTCCCCACGGGCTACGCGGTCACCGACTGGAGCGCGTTCGACCCGAACTTCGGCACCACGCCCGAGTTCGTGGCCATGCTGAAGGCGCTCAAGGACCCCGACGGCGGGTCGCTCAAGGTGATTCTCGATTTGCCGATGTCCACCACCGGGCACGAGCACGTCTGGTCCACGCAGCAGGCGAGCTACCCGTACTACTTCCGCCCGTGGGGCACGGAGAACATCGCCACCAGCTCGGCCCCGAGCGCGTATGGCCCCATCGACAACGCGTGGGGCATGCCCATGGTCAACCACACGCTGGGGATCGACGGGGGCGCCGGTCCCTACCGGGTGTTGACCCAGGACGTGATGGTGGCGCTGGCGCGCGCGTACGACATCGACGGGTTCCGCTTCGACTCGGCGCAGAACTTCTATTCGTCGTTCTGGATTCGCGCGATGGCAGACTTCAGGGCCGCCACCGCCGACGCAGGCCGGACGTATTTCAACTTCGGTGAGTTCTACATTCCACCGCCGAAGCTGAGCTGGCAGCTCGAGGCGCTGCAGTACGCCGAGCCCGGCAGCTCAGCGCCGGCCTCCCGGTATGTGGGCATGGACGGCCTGTACGACTTCACCCTCACCGCCTACGTCCGCCAGGTCTTCGCGCAGGGGGCTTCGCCGACGCTGATCTCGAACTACCACGCCACGACCGCGGCCAATGCCTCCTGGGCGAACCAGCAGGTGTTGATGATCGACAACTACGAAGACACGTTCCTCGGCGCGGCGTCAGCGGCCACCGCGGTGAAGCGCCTGTTCCTCGCGCAGCAATTTCAGCTGACCATCGATCGCGTCCCGATGCTGTTCAGCGGCGACGAGGCGGCGATCGACTACAGCCGGCCCGGCGCGCTGTTCGCGCCCTCGCTGGACGCCGGCTACCTCAACGCCCTGAAGCCGCTGATCGCACTTCGCCGCGACACGCCGGCGCTGCGCGTGGGAGCCATGGCCTGGGTGGGCGCCAACGTGGACACCCTGGCCTACCTGCGCTGGGACGCGCGCGACGCGTTCCTGGTGGCCCTCAACACCGCCGCGGCCTCGAAGCACCTGAGCTACGCCCTGCCCGCCGCGTTCCCCAAAAACCGGTGCGTGGCCCTGATGAACGCGCTGGACCCCCTCGACACGGGCTCGAAGATCGCCGACGGCGGAACGCCCGCGCTGGACATCACGCTCGTGGGTTACGCGGGCAAGGTGTTTCGCTGCGTCGACGGCGGAAGCTGACGCCGCGCGGCGGCCTGCGCCAGAAACCCGACGCACAGCGCGACGTCGATCACCGCGAGGAGCGTGAAGAACAGCTCGGGCCGGTCAGCGTTGAGGTGACGCTGCCACACCTGCAGCAGCTGGCTGCCGGCGATGGCCGCCATCAGGCCGCCGCGCAGGCGCCGTGAGCCATGAGCCGGGACCGCGAGCAGCGCCAGCACGGCCATGTAGTAGCAGCTGAGCTCGAACAGCATCGGCACCAGCGCCGAACCCAGGGCCATGGCCGGGGCCAGCCGCCGGGTCCGCCGCATGGCGACGACGAACGCGGCGACGGCCAGGCCGGCGAGTCCCCACCAGACCACCTGCCGACGGCGCAGCGTCTCCACGTGCTCGCCCGCCCAGGCGTCGAACTTCGACGTGGTGGCCTCGGCGCCCGCGGCAGGCGCTGGCGGTGAGCCGCCCGAAGACGCCACCAGCGTGGCCAGCCCCAGGTTGTTGAACATCGGCGTCTGCTGATGCTTGCGCGTGTTCTCCACGAACCCGGTCCACAGCTGCGTGGAGTTGTCGAACCACAGGGTGGCGATGCCGAGCGCGACCAGGCTGACGCCGACGGCCGCGAGCGCGCGAAGGCGAACCTTCCACGCGGCGCCCGAAACCACGAGTCCCAGCACCGCGACGCCGGGGAACAGTCGGAGCGCGGCGGCCCAGGCGAGTGGCGCGGCGCCCAGAGGACGGCGGACGCGAGCGAAGAGCGCCAGGGCGACCGTGAGCCCGCAGAACCAGTCCCACCGCAGGAGCGAGCCGCCCGTCCAGTCGAACCGATTGGCCACGTGGCAGCCGAGGAAGAGCGCGAACAGCGCGAAGGTCCTGGCGCTGAAGGCCAGCAACACGACGAGCGCCGTTCCGGCCATCAGCACCACGTCCACCCACACCAGCGAGAACCGCGGCAGGCCGAGAACCGATCGCGCTCGGGTGAGGCCGTGAGCCAGCAACACCCACGTGGGTGGTGCATTGAACCCGTGATCGTTGACCGCCACCTTGAACCACTTCTGGCCCATCGCCTGGCCGAGGGTGGCGACATCGAGTCGAAACGCCCGCCAGCGCTCGGGGCCAAAGCGCTCGGGGCACTCGCGCATTCGTCCCTCGAGCGCCTCGACCGGGACGAGCGTGTTGTCCACCAGATCGCGCGCCGTCCACCCTGTGAGGTCAGCGCCCTGGACCCGAATGGCGGCGAGGGCGCAGTCGTACAAGCGGGTGTAGCCGAGCTCCTCGAAGTACTCCGCGCCCAGCTCGTAGTGAAAGTAGTCTGTGGGGTGGATGGGCCGCTCGAACTGGAAATTTCCCCAGTTCGTCCAGGCCGCGCACGCGAGCGCGCCCAGAATCCAGAAGGTCGGTCGGCGCCAGCGCACACCGAAGAACTCGGCGCCGAAGACGCCAGCTCCAATGGCCGCGAGGGCCAGCGAGAGGAGCTCGACGGTGGCCGGGTCGCCCTGCCCGAGGAGCCGGCCCCCGGCACCGGCGACCGCCGCGGTCAGCGCCACGAGCGCGGCTCTCCGGCCTCTGGCCCACGCCCCGCGCGAACGCGCCCGAGCCGCGGAGCTCAGCTCGGGTGGGTTTGGCGGCTCGCTCATCGAGCGGAGCGTAGTTGAGCGATGGCCCTCCGAGACGAACTCCGTCACTTCTTTGGCCCCGGCCCCTCGCACCGCCTTGCTCTATGCTGCCGGCCAGATGGGGCACGTCCTTCCAACGAGAACTCGGCGCTCGTCCACGGCCACCGCGAAGTTCCCGGCGCCGACCGAATGAGCGCCGACGCCAACGCCGCGCACCTCGGGCAGCGCAAGGCTCGCTGGCTGGCCTCGCTCTCGTTGCTGGGCGCGTGGCTGGTGGTGTTCGGGCCGGCCTTGTTCACCTCGCGCGCGCCGTACTTTCGAGACAACCTGCTCACGTATCTCCCGCTGCGCAAATACATCCACGAGCGGCTGCTCTCGGGTGAGCTCCCTCAGTGGTACCCGTACGAAGGCGCCGGCGTGCCGCTGATCGGGCAGATCGCGGTGAACATCTTTCACCCGGCGACGTGGCTCCTGTTGCCACTCAACTTCATCGACGCGGTGCGGTGGAACATCGGGCTGGCGTACCTGGTGGCGCTCCTCGGGGCCTACCGCGCGGCGCGGGAGTTCTCGGTCGGGCGCGCCGCGGCGGTGGCGGCGGCGTTCTTCTGGGGCCTGGGTGGCTACGCGATGTCGCTCACCAGCCTGCTCCCCTACGCCATGAGCATGGCGGCGCTGCCGTGGGTGCTGTTTGGCGTGCTGCGAACCGTGGCGGTGCCGGCGGCGCGCCACGCGGCCATCGTCGCCGCGGGCCTGGCGCTGGTGTTCCTGGCGGGAGATCCCCAGGGGTTGTTCGAGTCGGCCGCCCTGGTTCCAATCGCGTTGTGGGGGAGGCCCGCGTCGAATTCGACCCGCCTCAAGGCGGCGGGGTGGCTGGCGGCGGCGGCCGGCGTCGCGGGGTTGTTGGTGTGCGTGGAGCTGCTGCCGGCGCGGGTGTCATTCGCCAGTTCGGTGCGGTTGTTGGGCGAGACCACGCCCGACCTGCGGACGTTCTGGGCGCTTCACCCCTCGCGCCTCTTCGAGTTCATCTGGCCGCCAAGCGCGGTGGGCGGCGCCGCCGAGTTTCTCCCCACGGTCTATTTCGGGCTGGGAAGTCTGCTCCTGGTGTCGGTGGGACTGTGGGCCAACTGGCGCCGCGGGTGGCCGTGGGCGCTCCTGTCCGCGCTGGCGCTGGTGCTGGCGATGGGAGACTTCGCAGGGGTGCTCGAGAGCTTCCAGACGATCGCCCCGCCCTTCGCGCGGCTGAGGTACCCGCAGAAGTACCTCGCGTTCACGTGGCTGGCGGCGCTTCCGTTGCTGGCCGCTGGCGCCCACGCCTTGAGCGAACGGCTGCGGACCCGCGGGCTCGGGTGGCTGGTTCCCGTGTGGATCTTCGCCGAGCTGGCGGCGGCCAACTTCGATCAATTCCCACTGGTGGACCGTGAACACGTGGACGCCGGGGCGTCGCTGGCACGACGGGTGCGGGCTCAAGCGGCGCAGGAGCCGGCTCCGCGGGTGGCATCGACCGTGGCGTTCGAGCCCGAGTTCGTCGGCGACGTGAACGCGGCGCAGAAGGTCGCCCGCGCGGCGCGGGCGCTCCACGCGGACGCGGCGGGGCTATACGACGTGGGCAGCCTCGAGCCTCGGCTGGGCGCGTTCTCGGCGCGCTACGCGATCATGTTCGGCGGTGCGAGCGAGCACGTGGCCCGGCGCGGCGGGTGGGCCAACGCCTGCCTGCGGGTGGAGGAGGACGTGGGTGAGGCCCCGACCACGGTGGGAGCCGACTCCGGGGTGCGGCTGGTCCCGATGAACTGCAAGCCGCGGGCGTTTCTCGCGCGCACCGATCCGGTCGGGCGTGCGTCAGAGGCGATGGCGTGGGTCGACGCGCATGAGCTCACGGGCGAGAGCGTGGTGTGGGAGCGGGGCCCGGCGCTGGAGCGCGGCGTGGGCAGCGTTCGCTGGCGCGACTGGGCCCCCGAGTTGCTTGCGTTGGACGTGGAGACCGACCGCGAGACGGCGCTGGTCATCGGCGACGAGTGGGCCGAGGGTTGGACAGCCCGCGTCGACGACGTCCCCACGCCGATCTTCAAGACGCTGGTGGCGCTGCGGGGCGTTCGCGTCCCGCCGGGAACCCACCGGGTGACGATGCGCTACCAGACGCCCATGCTGAAGCTCGGCGCCGGGCTGTCGGGCGTCGGGCTGCTGCTGCTGCTCGCGCTGGCCGTGGTGCGGCGCCGGGAGGCCCGCTCGTCCCCGCCCCTCGCGCCTGCTTCAGCCGACGGTCGCGAAGTGTGACATTTCCAGGACACCGGTGAGCGCAGACACCACGTCGCTGGCGGCTCGCGAAGTGGCACGGGCTCCGCTCAGGCGGTTAGCGCGGCCGCCATTGGCATGTCGGTTGCTGTAGTGTCGAGGGTCAGCCCCAGCCTTCCGTTCCAGAAAGCGAGTGTGCCTGCGTGAGTTCGACCCCTGTTGGAGCGCCAGTTCGCCAGCGGCACCCGGTGCGGGAAGCGGCGAAGAAGGTCGAAGCGACCGTGGAGCGGGTCGCGGACGCGATTGAGTCCAAGGCCGAAGAGGCCAAAGACTGGTTCGCCGAGCACGCGACGCCCGAGCCGTTTCGGCGCGGCGATGGCCCAAAGGTGGACGTCTTCAACGAAGCGAAGAACTGGGCGAGCGAGAAGGCCTTCGAAGCGTTGCGGCCGGACGGCCCTGCCGCGAAGTTGAAAGGCCCGCAGCGCGTGGCGTACGGCCCACTCAACTCGCCGCCCGCGCTGAAGCGCCCGCTGGTGATGATTCCCGGGTTGACCATGCCGGCGAAGTCGTTCGACACCATGGCCAACCGGCTGGCCGAGAAGAAGTCGAACGGCCCGGTGGTGGTCTACGTCGCTTCCGAGAAGACGTTTCGGCTGGGCGACCAGCAGGGGCGCAAGGTCACGGCCGCCGAGCTCAAGTCCGCCAGGCTGTTTCAGGTGGAGTTCAAGGACCCGTGGGCTTCGCCGTCGGTGAAGGCGCCGCAAATCGACGCGGCGATGAAGCGCATCGCGGCCGCCACCGGCCAGAAGACGGTCGACGTGGTGGCCCACAGCGCAGGCGCGACAGACTTTCGGCTCTACCTTGATCAGCGGAACCCCACGTCAGGCCCAACAGTGAACCAGGTGGCGCTGATCGGCCCGGCCTCGCATGGCACGTACCTGGGCAACATGGGCGCCGTAGCGGGCGGCGTGCTGAAGAACGTGGACGACGCGGCTCGGGAGCTGGCGGTCGGCTCCTCCATGGTGAACGAGTTGAACAAGACGTGGGAACGCCAGCGCTCGCAGGTGGCGGGCGGCGTCACCATCATCGGGATCTCCGGAGCACCAACACTTGGCCCCAAGAAGGGCGTGTTTGAAGACGGCGACGGGTACATGCCCACGGCGCAGCTCCCCATGCCAGGTGCCCGCACGGTGATCCACGAAGGCCCGCACAACACGCCGCTCGCGCACCTGTGGGAGGTTCAATACTCCGGCGTGGTGAACGACGTGTTTGACATGCTGGCGCGATAGACGCGGGCCACGCAGACCTCGACACGCCCTTCGAACCACCTACAGTTCCGTCCCATGGCGGGTTTTGGGGGTACAGCAGACGGCGCGGTCCTGAAGGAACAGCGCGACCTGGTCCTGGCGGAAGGGGCGCTCAAGGGCGAGCGGGTGGTGGCGATTGTTCGCCTCGCCATGTTTCTCGCGCTGGGAGTGGCGACCACCGTCATTCCCGCGCCCTACGCGATTGACCTGGGTGACGCGCCGCTCCGGCGGGCGGTGCTGGTGGGCTACGGCGCCTACGCTGTGTTCAGCGTCGCGTTCTTCTTCGCGATCAAGAACCCGAACCCGAGGGCCGCGTTCAACGCCCCGTTTCTCTGGGTGCTGATCGACATGCTGTTCGTGATGTCGATGGACGCCATCAGCGCCTCCGTGGGCGTTGCGCTCCGCCCTGAGCTCCCCACCGCGGTGCTCTCGCTGCTGATCTGCTTCTCGGTCGCGAGGTTCAGTCACGCCCACGTGGTGTTCTCGGTGCTGATGGCCATCGCCACCGTGGTCGAGATCTCGCTCAACCGCGGTTCTTTCACGGGCGGCTGGCTGCCGTTCGCCACCGCGTGCTTTCTGTCGCTGGGCGGAATCGTCTGGTGGAGCAACAACCAGTTCGGACGCATGTTCACCGACCTTCGCCGACGCGAGAACCTGTCGCGCTTTCTGCCGCAGCAGAACGTGGAACGCCTGCTGCGGAGCAACGGCATGTCACTCGCGCCCGTGCAGCGCGAGGTGACGATCTTGTTCAGCGACATTCGAGACTTCACCACGCTCAGCGAAACCCTGCCCCCCACCGAGGTGCTCGCGTTTCTCGACGCGTACTTCAGCCGCATGGCGCACGTGATCAAGGCCCGCGACGGCATGGTGAACAAGTACCTGGGCGACGGCATGCTGGCGGTCTTCGGGGCGCCCGAGGTGCAAGACGATCACGCGGCCCGGGCGGTGGCGGCCGCCGTGGACATGCGCACCAACCTCGAGGGCCTCAACGCCGAGCGCGCGAGGAAGGGGCAACCGCCCCTTCGGATCGGCATCGGGCTGCACACTGGCGTCGTGGCGGCCGGGATGTTGGGCGGGGCCGACGCGCACGAGTACACGGTGATTGGAGACGCCGTGAACCTCGCGTCCCGCATCGAGGGGCTGACCAAGGGGTTCGAGCGCGACATTCTCGCGAGCGAGCGCACCTGGGAGCTCGGCGGCCGCGAGTTCAACGGCGAGCGACTGGGCGAGGAGAAGGTGAAGGGCCGCGCGGCGCCGGTGGTGGTCTACGCCGTCACCGGTGCGAAGGGCGCGAGCCCGGCGCGATGACCCCTGCGTTTCATTGTGCCAAACGCGCGGGCGAGCGACGCGCGAGTGTCACCGGACGATTCCGCGAAGGACTGGCCTCGCCACGCGAATCGGGTGTACGCCATGCACGGGCGTTCGCGCCCTCCCCTGCCCTGCGATGCCAGATTCGACCATGACCTCAGCGACGAACGAACACAGCGTCGAGCGCCCGGCCCGTCCAGGGTTCGCCCGCTGGCAGCTCGCGGTGGCCCTGCTGCTCCTGTCCAACTGCGCCACCTTGAGCCACTACGGCATGACGCCCCGGTGCGCCGAACGGTACGACGCGTGCGTCAACCGCTGCCCCCAGGGCAACAGCGGCGGGCTGGTTTCATTCAACGCCACGGCGTGTCTCGAGCGGTGTCAGACCGAAGCGAACGCCTGTCGGTAGGTCGGAGCGAATTCGCTCCGCGGCTCCACGGGGCGCCGACCGCGTTCAGCCGGGCGGTGGCGGCGGCGGCGACGACGTCTTCAGGGTGAGCACGACCGCCGTCCAGCTCGGGAACAGGGCCGCGAACGGCGTCAACTCGGCCGCGAGGGCGATCAGCAGACGCGGGTGAAACCCCAGGATCAACAGCAACACCACGGCGACCACCGCGTCGACCGCGAGATCGAACACCGACCCTGCGCCTTCAATGAAGAGCGGGAAGAAGAAGGCCTGCAGCAGATCGGCGGCGCCGGCGACCGCCAACGCGTACTTCTTCCGGCGCGCGGACACGGGCGGCGCCGGCCCCTGCCACGATTTGGCGACTCCCGATTTGGTCACTCGGTCACGACCACCAGCGCGCCGTTGCGTCGCATGCGGCGCATCCTAGTGATTGCGCAGGCCTGGGTCTCCTCCGCCGAACGACGGACCGCGTCGGGAACCGAACCGGGCGTGCGCTGTCAGAGGTCACAGGCGCGGCGTTGAACAACCCAGATGGAAACCCGTAGTGAACGAGGGTGACTCGTGACGGCACCGGTGTATCTCGAGCGAAGCCTGACCAACTCTCCTTCCCCGGCGGCGCAACGCCGTGGCGGCCGACCGGGCCCACCGCCATTCAACCCGCACCAGCTCAGCCCGGCGCCTTCAGCGCTCGAGCTGCGGCTGTGGTGGGGCGACCGGCTCCTCGACACCCGCCTGCTCAGCGCGAAGTCAGGTGGCCGGACCTCGTTCACCGTGGGGAGCGCGCCGGGCGTGGATTTCGAGATGGGAGATCGACGGCTGGGGGGGCCGTCGATCTCGCTGGTCGAGCTGGACAAGACCGGCGACGCGCGACTCCGCTTCACCCGCCGCATGACGGGCGAGCTGGAACTTCGCCAGGGCTCGGCGCCGCTCTCGCTCGAGGAGACGCTGACGCACGGCATCGCGGAGCCCGAAGGAGACGCCTACGTGCTGCCGCTGCGACGTGGGGACTTCGCCCGACTCAACCTGGGCGACGTGACGGTCGAAGCCTCGCACCGACGGGCGCCCGTGCGCGCGGCGGCGCCGTTCTGGGAGACCCTGGACTATGCGTGGGTGAACGCGCTGACGGTCACGGCGTTCCTGGGCGCCATGTTTCTCATCAGCGTGCTGAACGCCCGCGCCAGCGGCGAGTTCTTCGGTGACGACACCCCATCGGCGCAGGCGCGAATGACGCAGCTGTTGATCGTGCCGGCCCGCCCCGTTCCTGCGCGCGGATCGACGGCCGAAGCGACGGGCTCCACGACGCCGCGGCCCCAAGCCGAAACGCCACCGGCGCCGCACGCGCCCTCCGCCGGCACGGGCCGCGCGGCTCCCAAAGGCCTGCCCGCATCGCCTGACCGCGTGCGGAAGCTGCTGGAGAACGTCTTCACTTCGCGCGGCGCCACGGCGGGCGTGTTTGATCGCTCGGGGCTCGGCGGAGAACTGACCGCCGCGGTCGGGAAGCTCGAGGGAGCCACCGTGGCGGGAGCCGCGGGACCGCAGGGGCTGCTCGGCTCGGCGTCGGACGGACGCGGTTGGGGGACGAGAGCGGGCATTGGCAGCGTCGGGTTCCGGGGCGGCCCGGGTCGAGGCCCTGGCAGCGGCGACGTGAACCTCGGCGTGGGGCATCACCTGAACATGTTGCCGGCCGCGCCCTCCATCACGTGCGACGAGCTGTGCGTGGACAGCCTGACGCGCGTCGAGGGTTCGCTGGACAAAGATCTGATTCGCCAGGTCATTCACGACAACCGCCAGAAGATGCGCTTCTGCTACGAGCAGGCGCTCTCCAGATCGCAAGGGCTTCGCGGCAAGGTCTCAGTGAAGTTCGTCATCTCACAAGACGGGAGCGTCTCCAGCTCAGCCGTGGCGCCGGGCTCCGACACCCACAACCTTGAGCTGGAGCAGTGCGTGGTCAGCCGCGTGCGTGGGCTGCAGTTTCCCAGGCCGCGCGGCGGAGGCACGGTGGCCGTCACCTACCCGTTCGTCTTCCAGAACGCCGGTGGCCGGTAACCGAAACGTTCACGCCGTGGCCGGCGCCGCTTCGGTCGCGTAGTACTCGGGGAACAGCTGGAGAAACTTTGAGAGCGTGAGCTTGAACACGCCGTCTCCGCCGTCGGGCTGCCCGGGTTCTTTGAAGCCCCACGGGTTGCGGAGCGTGACGTACTTGACCCCGTTTCGCTCCGAGACGCCCAGCACGCTGTAGGCGTGCGCGGTCACCAGCCCCGACTTGCGATACTTCGCGCCGCCGCCGGTCGACGCGCACACCAGCCCGCCCGCCGCCAGCGTGTTCTTCATGGTGGCGAACATCTCCGTCGGGCTCAGCTCATCGGTGCCGCCCATCTTCGCCGGCTGCCCGGTGAGTGTGCTCATCGTCTCGGAAGGCCAGCCTCCGTTGCCGATCGCTTCGTAGCTCCCTTTGAACTTGGCGAACGCCTTCTCCATCAGCGGCACCCACAGCTCGCCGCGCTGGCCCGAGGCGTAGCGAGCGCTGCCCCAGCGATCGCGCGGCAGCTCCTTGTCGACGGGGATGTAGACCGCCTCCATCGTGCCGTCGGCCGCGGGTCGGTAGAAGCGGACGAGGTAGCTGCCGTCTTCCTTCACGGTGATGGCGTCGCGAATGGCGGCGGGATTCCCTTTGGCCAGAGCCGCGAGCGAGGCGAGGAAGTAGCAGTCACCGGCCATGCCCTGCTTGATGTCGTTGGCGCTGATGCCCTGCTTGAACAGCACTCCGTGGGCGACGCGGTACTTCACCTTGTGCGCGTCTCGCGTCATCACCATCGGATCTTCGGTGTTGGCGCCAGCGCTGGCCGCCGAAAGAAAGTTTGAGAGCTGGGTCCGGGCCGCGGGTTCGAAGGCGTCTTGAAACTTCGCGGACTGCTCCGCGAGCGCGCGCGCTTCGGCTTTGGTCAAGCCGTCTTTGGCGGCGTTCTTGACCAGGCTCTTCACCTCGGCTGACGAGATTGAACCGCTGGCGCTGGCCACCCCGAATCCACTGAGAATTGAGGCGGTGTCGTTTCGAGCCATGGCCGTTGGGTCCTTTCGCGACGGAACTCTCCATGGACATGAGCAAGCCCAGTGCCGCCTCGAGGCCCTGCAACTGACCGCATTTGCTGTGACCACCGCGCGCTTTCTCACGGCGCGAGTGGAGCAGCGCCAAGCCTCTGTCTCCTGGGTGAGCGTCAGTTTCGTCGACGAGTCAGCTGGCGTACCTGGGCGCCGGCTGGCGGCCCCCCGGCTCGATCGCAGGACGCGTTCAAACGAGGAGATGGCCCGGGCACGACCTGTGCTCTTCGAGCGCCCGTGAAGCCGCGCCGAGTGCACCGCCGCCGATGGAGGATGACCGCGCTCGACGTGCTGCAATGTGCGCTGGCGCTCAGCGCCGCGCTGGCTGGGATGAATTGCGCGGGTGAGCTCCAGCTGCGAGGCGGCAGCGACGGGAACGGGGCCAACGTGCCGGCAGACGGCGGTGGCGGTGGCTCCGCGTCATCGAGCGGCGGCGGCGCAGCTTCGAGCGGCGGTGGGGCGGCATCGAGCGGCGGCGGCGCAGCTTCGAGCGGTGGTGGGGCGGCATCGAGTGGGGGCGGCGCAGCTTCGAGCGGCGGTGGGACAGCATCGAGCGGCGGTGGGACAGCATCGAGCGGGGGTGGCGCAGCATCGAGCGGAGGAGGCGGCCAACTCCCGCCTTCGGCGAACGCGCTCCCCGACGTCTCCGGGAATCCCGCGGACCTCTTTATCGCGCCCACCGGCTCGGACTCGACGAGTTGCACCAGGGCGGCCCCGTGCCTGACGTTCAACCGCGCCTACCGCGTGGCTCAACCCGGGCAGGTGATCGAGGTCGCGGCGGGGAGCTACGGAAACCAGCGAATCGACGACGACCCCACGAAGAACAGTGCGACGGCGGAGGTGGCGATTCGACCGGCGTCTGGCGCGGCGGTGGTGATCACTGATCTCCTCAGCTTCGCGTCAAACGTTCACTACAAAGGGTTCACGGTGGACCTGCAGGCGGGAGGACAACCGGACGTGCGCGGCGGGAAGAACGTGGTGGTGGAGAACATGCGCGCCACCAATTTCTACGTCCAGGGTCCGACCGACAACGTGATCATCCGCGGCGGTGACTACGGCCCGTACGCGTCGTGCGGAGGCGGCTCCCAAATCAAGACCCTGACGGCGGGGGGTGACGACCCGGACCCCGCGGTGCAGCCGCATCGGACCACGGTCGACGGGGTGCGGTTCCACGACTACACGGTGCCGTCGTCGTGTCCGGCGGCTCACCTCGACTGCCTGCACGTCTTCTTTCAATCTGGCCTGACGATTCGGAACTCGACCTTCCTCAACTGTGCGCACTACGGCGTGCTGCTCGGCTCGAACGGGCCGGGCGCGAGCGACAACGACCTGATCGAGAACAACTTCTTCGGGCCCGCGGGGGTCGCGGGGTTTGCGCTCCGAGGCGGCACCGAGGAGCACTTCGACGGCGTCACCGTCCGGTACAACTCGGGCGGTTCGATTACGCCTCAGACCACGCAGGCCGCGCTCTTGAACGTCCGTTGGTACGCCAACGTGGCCGAGGACCTCGGCGCGTGTCGGGCGGGGATCGACTACCGGAACAACCTGTCACCGACCGGCGGGTGCGACGCTTCGGACGTCAAGGCGCCCACCTCCTTCGTCGATTTCGCGGCCGGCGACCTGCACTTGAAGCCCGGCGCCGCCGCCATCGGCCACGGCAAACCCGGGGACGCCCCCGCCACCGACATTGACGGGCAGCCGAGGCCAGCGAGCGCCACCTCCGACTGTGGCGCCGATCAACTGCCGTGAGGGTCCCTCAGCGCAGTGCGCGCACAATCGCCTGCTCGTCGTATCCGAGAATCAAGGTGCCTTTGACGTCCAGCACCGGCACACCATCGGGGCGCACGCGCGCGGCCATCGCCTTCTGCGTCAACTCCTCCACAGCGGCTTTGTCCTTCTCCACGTCCTTGTCGATGAACAGCACGCCGCGCGCCTTCAGGAACGCCCTCGCCTTCTTGCAGAACGCACACCAGGAGGTGCCGTAGACAATCACCTCATTGCTCTTGGCGGCGGGCTCCTTCGCCGCGCTCCGGGCCCCGGGGCGGTTGGCGAGGACGGCGGCCCGGGCGATGCGCTCCTCCAGCGTCGCCAACCGTGAGAGCGCGCTGCGCTTCTCAGCCAGCTCACGCTCGGCGCGCTCTCGAAGCCCCTTCGCTTTGATCGCATCGGCGCCTTTCATCGGCGCGAGCGAGAGTTGATCGAGGGCGATGCGCCACTCCCCCGCTTCGACCGCCAGCTCCGCGCGCAACAACCGCGCCGCGCTGCTCCTGGGGTTCGCTTCGCACCAGCGATCGGCGTAGCGCTCCGCGGCGGCGTACTCGTGTTGTTTGAGGAGCAACCGCGACGCGAACTCCAGGGTCGCCTCGTCTTGAGGCCGCTTGGAGAGCGCGCGCTGGGCGAACAGCAACGCCAGCGCCTCGTCGCGATTCTCCTCGGCCGCGCGGGCGCCTTGATTGAGCAGCAGGACCAGGCGGCCCACGTCTTCAGGCGCGACCTCGACCCCATCGACGGCCTGGAGCACGTCATCCAGGCGCCCCGCTTTCAGGTGCGCCTCGGCCGTCTCCAGGGGAGTCGCGCCCAGCACGACAATGGCGAGGAAGAGGTGCAGAGCCCCGATTCTAGCAGGGAGCGTCGTGGCTCAGCGGTGGTTCTCGATCGCGGCGACCCATCGGGCAGGGTCGGCCTTGAACTTCTCCGCGCACTCGTCGCAGCAGAAGTAATACGTCTTGCCGTTGTGTTCGACGCCCGGCGTGTCCGAGGCCACGACGAAGTTCTGGTCGGCGATCGGGCACCAGGTCAACTCGCCCGACCTGGCGGCCCCGTTCACCTTCGCGACAGGCGCCTTCTTCCCCGCGGGCTTTCGGGCGGTGGGCCTGGGGCGCTCGTCGGCGAAGGCGGCCGAACCCACGGTGAGCAGCGTGCAGAAGACGAGCGCGACTCGACGCGACATGGCGCCCGTCTACCTGCGGCGGCGCGTCGATCGCAACGGAGAACAGTCCCTCGGCGCGTTCAGCCCCGAGCGATCTCGGCGCCGCACTGACCGCACCGGGCGACGGTCTGATGCGGAGGCCCCAGCCACCCGCACGCAGCGCACACCGAGCGGCCCTCCGTCGCTTCGGCCCCGGAGAGGCGCGGATACAGCATGCGCACCACCACCATGAAGGCGACGCCGACCGCGACCCCCGCGACACCGCTCCAGGAAAGGTTCGAGAAGTCCACGCGTGAAGCTTACCGGAATCCGGTCCGCGCCACCGTCGACACACCTCGGTTGATGAATTCGAAACGCTCCTCGGTGTGATGAGCGCCGCACGCGGAACGCTCGCGACCCCCTACTTCGCCGCCCGCGTTTGGAGGACACTCGCCGCCAACAGCCCCGGAGCGTTCGGTGACCCCAGCCGAAAAACGAAACCTGGTCGCGCAGTGGGCGCTCGACACCCGGAGCGTGCTGCAGCGGTTTCACCTGTGGCTGGAAGACGTGGAGGTGCTTCGGGCCCAGGACGAACCGGTCACCGCGCACAGCTTCGCGCCCCGAGGCATCGCGCGCTCACTGGCGATGACGGCCGCGGCCACGGCGCTCGGCACTCGCCTGTTTGGAAGCTTCGGTGCCGGCCACGGCAAGGACAAGGCGACCTACAACCAGATGAAGAAGGCCGCGGACGCGATCAGCGCGTACGTGATGAGCGAGGGGCTGTGGCACCTGACGCGGAACCTCCCCGAGAACCACGCGGTGATGGTGTCGCTGGGCGAGGGCTTGATGCCGAAGGCGGGCGAGACACCCGAGATGGGCGCCAACCCGCTCCTCGGGTTCGGCCGCGTGTACGCCCGGCCCGAGGTCGCGCGCTTCGTCGACGCGGCCGTGCGACGGTTGCTCAACGATCGCTCGTTCGGGTGGAACGAGTTCTACGGCCACCTGCGGCACCACGACGTCACGGTGTGGGGCGCCGCCGTGGACACGCTGGAGAACACCTCGCGGTTCGCCGAGGGGAAGCCCACCGGGCCCATGGCTGTCTTTCACCTGTTCGACTCACCCCTGCGCGTGACCCGCCCCTACGAGTCGTACATGGGCAACCTCACGGTGCCGCGCGCGGTGGCCGACGCGGCGGCCTCGCGGTCCATCCTGCTCGACTACTGCACCCCACGCGCCCACGTGCTGGAGGCGGTGTTGGCGGCCTACCCCGGGCTCAAGAAAGAGAACGTGCACGTGTGGACGCTCGCGGGTCCCAGTCGCACCAAGCGCCTGTCCCGTCTGTGGGAGACGTGGAAGTCGCTCGGCGTGCACGTGGTGGAGGACGGCTGGCTCGCGCCCTCGGGGCTGCCGGTCTTCACCGACTCAGGCACCTACGCCCCGACCTTCCTGGTGCGGGCGTGGAAGGACGCGGCGGGCGCCTCCCACGTCTTTCTGTGCGACGGGTACGCCGCCACCACCGAAGCGATGCAGGCCGCCAGCCTGGCTGAAGTGCTGGACCTCGACTGCAGCATGGCGCCGTTCTCGCCCACCTTTGAACTGCCACACGACGACGAGTATCGCTTGATGAAGCTGCTCCCCTCCGCCCCCGACTTCGAGGCGCGGCTGGCGTCGTTGTTCGGCGACCGCGCCCCCGGGCCCGACAAGGTCAGCCACTACCGGGCCGCCATCGAGGAGGCGCGGGGCTCCCACGTGGACGTCGACAAGCGAACCCTGCGCGCCGACGACTTTCTGCCCGAGAAGAGTTGGAAGACGATGGCCTGCACCGGGTACATGTGTGACGACCCGTACACCGGCATGCGGGGCGTCGAGCGCCTGGACGACCGCCGCTATCGGGTGACGACGCAGCTGGCCACGCGCCACGCGAGCTCGAGGGTCACGTTCACCGTCCGCTTCCTGGAGGACCTCGAGGTGGCGAAGCAGGTCTTCAGCCCGCTGTTGGTCCGGTTTCTCCAGGGGCTCACCTTCGAGAGCCGCGCCGTCAAAATCTCGGACTCCGGGCGCATCCGCAATGAGCTGCAGACGATGTTCTCCAGCGCGTGCGAGTACGAGGGCGACCGACTGCGCATTCACTTCGATCGCGTCGACGAGAGCGTGATGCCGAAGAAGAACTGCGAGCACCTGGCTCAGGTGTTGCGCGCATACCGCGAGGCCCACCCGATCTGGTTCAGCTGGCTCGAGGTGGCGTAGCCGCTACACGCCGAAGGGGTACGTGTCCGGCAGCTCGCCTTCACGGGGCAAAGGCCGCGGCCCGGCCAGCGGCCGCACCGGGTGGCTCTCATCGAACCAGAGGTACTCGTCGAACTGCTGCGGGAGCATGGCGTCAAAGTAGTGACTCTGCCGCTCGGACTCCGGTCGGTACACCACCCCGATGGCGCGTTCGAGCCGCGGGGTCAGCAGCTCATCGCGCAGGGCGCGGCGCAGCGGCGACCGCAGGTGGAGCGAGAAAGCGGCAATCCCCGTCTGGTGGCAGATGCGCTCGTAACTTCTGGTCATGGCCGGTCGAACGGGAATGACCTCGGCCGGCCCGTCCCAATCATTGGCGGCCATGACCGCGCCGTGGTCCGTGCCGAAGCCGATGCGGTAGCTCTGCTCACCCCACGTGGCGCGCGCCAATTGCCCGATGTTGTGCTCTCCGCGGACGCCCATCTCTGTCGCGGCGGCATCACCGACGTGGGAGTTGTGGGCCCACACCACGCCTCGGGCCGACGGGCCGTAGAACGCCAGGAGCGACTTGAGCGTCTCGAACATGTGCGAGTCGCGCAGGTTCCACGAGGCCACCGAGCCGTAATACATCTCGCGGTAGTAGGCCTCGGCGTCGGCCACCACCCGGGCGTTCTGGGCGGCGTCGAAGAATCGGTCCCCGTCGCGTCGGGCGTACTCCAACCGGCGCTGGAGGATGTCCGTCAGCATGGCCACGGCGGCCTCTTCCGAGCTGCGGTAGCGACCGGCGAGCACAGCGCGCCCGTACGCCGCCGGGTCCTTCTGCCAGGGGGTCAGCGCGCCGTAGCGATGCCGCGCCACCGCGGCGGCCTGCGGGTCCACCTCGTCGAGGTAGTGGAGCACCGCCGCCATCGAGGTGAACATGCTGTAGAGGTCGAGCCCGTGAAACCCGACGCGGCGCTCGCCCCGTTCGCGATTGAAGGCGCGCAGCCAGTCGACGAAGTCGTGCGTCTCGTGGTTTCGCCACATCCACTGGGGAAAGCGGGCGAACGGGACGAACTGGTGACGTGAGCGTCGCCCCGCGCCGAGCACGAAGTCGTCGATGCGCGCGGCGTCGGGCCAATCGGCTTCCACGGCGACGAAGGAGAAGCCGCGCCGGGCCACCAGCTCGCGGGTGATGCGGGCGCGCATTCGGTAGAACTCGCTGGTGCCGTGGGTGGCTTCGCCGATCAGCACCACCTTCGCGTCCGCGATGCGGTCGACCATCGCGTCCAGGCGGGTCGTTTCAATGCCGTCGATGGGCTGCGCCGTCTCCCGCACCAACAGCCCGGCCGCATGGTCCTCCATAGCACGAGGCGCGGCCCGACACACCGTCGCCGACTCCGGGCCAAACCCCAGCTCGCCGATCAATGGCACGAAGCGCACCGCCATCAGCTCTTCAGTTGTGTACTGCCCATCAGGGCGGCGGGTGATGCGCACCAGCACCTGCGAGTCCTGATCGGGGCCCATCGGCATCACGAGGCGGCCGCCCACGGCGAGCTGCGCCAGGAGCGCGGGCGGAACGGTGGGGCCTCCGGCCGCCACGGCGATGGCGTCGTAGGGCGCGTGCTCGGGCCAGCCCAGGGTCCCGTCTCCGCAGCGCACCCTGACGTTCTTGAACCCGAGGCGGTGAAGCCGGGCCTCAGCCGAGTGGGCGAGCTCGGGGAGCCGTTCGATGGTCTCCACCTCGCGGGCGATGCGGGCGAGGATGGCGGCGGCGTACCCCGAGCCCGTCCCCACCTCGAGCACCCGCTCTCCGCCGCGCAGCCCGAGCGCCTCCGTGGTGACGGCCACGATGTACGGCTGCGAGATGGTCTGTCCCTGGCTGATGGGCAGCGGCGTGTCCTCGTAGGCGAACTCCGCCAGGTCATCGGGGAGAAACGCTTCGCGCGGCACGTTGCGAAATGCCTCGAGGACGAGCGGATCAGCGATGCCGCGTCGCTGCAGGTGGGACTGCACCATCTTCCGCCGCAGGGTTTCCAGGTCCGCCATGGTCGTCTCCTCCTGGTGGCTTCACCGCACCCGCCGGCTCACCACGCGCGCGGCCACAGGGGCGGACAGTTCGAGCCACCCGTCAGGGCACAGGCAGGTGGCGAGCATGACCTCGTTGATGTCCTGGTGTTCGGTCCACGAGGGCTGGGTCTGGTGAACGCTTTCGCGCCAGAAGGCTTCGATGCGCGCGCCCAGCGGGGCCCACCTCGCCACCGACTTTCGCAGGTGCCCGGGCGCGACTCGCAGGCGCGCGATCACCTGGAGCCCGATCGCCAGCCCCAGCTCCCGAAAGGCCAGGCGCTGTGAGGCGGGCCGCTCCAGCTCGGACGCGTCGGAGAGGCCGCGAAGCCCGCGGAGCGCGGCAGTCAACATCGCCGACAGCAGCGAGGTCTCGGTGAGCGCGCTGGCGTACATCAACTGGTCGACGCGGTACGCGTCCATCAACAGGCCCCCGAGCCCGAGAAGGTCCGAGGTGGCCCAGGCGTTGTCATGCGCCAGCGCCGACAACCCGGCGATGGCCGGCCGCAGGTCGGGCGTGGGCTGAGCGCCTGCAAGTCTCGCCGCGGACGCGCGGAGCTGAAGGCAGGTGACCAGCCCGTCGAGGGGGTCGTGCTGGCCCATCGACAACACCTGCGGCCGCGACAGGTCGATGCTCATCTTCCACACCATTCGCCCGCGCACGGGTGAGCTGAAGGCGCGCCAGGCGACCTCTGCCAGCTCCCGCGCCCACACGTTGAGGTGCGGCTGTTGGGTGGCCCGCGCGGTCTGGTCGAGCGCGTGCATCCACCGGGTGAGGTAGTGGAAGTACTGACCGTCGCGGTTCCACTCCACGCGCTCGTCGAGGGCTTCGTTCGGGCCCCGCTCTGGCAGGGGCTTGCCGATGCGAAGCCCGCCCCTGGTGGGGTGGGCTTCGGCCTGGTCTCCGGACAGGCCGCTCAGCCAACCGATGCGTTCGTCGTCGGGGCGGTGTTGGCCGAGGGTGTGGTGAACGGCGTCGATCAACCGCAACGCTCGCCGCGTGAATTCGCTCTCCCCGGTGGCCGCGGCCAACCCGAGGAAGTTGCACACCGCGAACGCGTCGGTCCACAGGTAGCGCGGACCGGGCACCACGCGGTCCACCCCGGTGCGTTCGGCGAACGAGCGCATCAGCGCTGCGGCGCCCGAAACGTCAGCGTGGTGGGGCTCGAACGTCTGGGCATGTTCACTCATGGTCGTTCACCTCCCGCAACGTGGCTGCTCACCAGCGGCCGGAAGCTCCGGCCCCGCCCGATCGCCCGCCCCCGCCGTGAAACCCGCCGCCTCCCGACCTGCCCCGCCGGCGCCCGGTCATCATCATCAAGAGGAACCAGGCCAGCCTCGGCTTCCAGATCGCCAGCAGGATGAAGAGGGCCACCGCCACCGCCACCGCCCAGCCGGGAAGCGGCGGGGGGGCCGGAAACGCCGGCGCGCTCGAGGGCCCCGGCACGTTCCCCAGCGCGGCGATGATCGCGTCGACCGCCTTCGCCACGGCGCCGTCGACGTCGCCCGACGCCATCCCGGGGCTGAGCACCTCGCGGAGGATGCGCGAGCTCTCCACGTCGGTCAGGGTCGCCTCCAGCCCGTACCCGACCTCGATTCGCGCGGCGCGATCGCGCAGGAACACGAACAGCACCGCGCCGTCATCGAGGCCCGCTCGCCCCACCCGCCACTCCTTGAACGTGCGGACGGCGAAGTCCTCCAGAGGCACCGTGCCGGTGGTCTGGTCCAGGTACACCAGCACCTGGTGCCCGGTGGTCTTCTCGAACAGCTCCAACCTCGCGTCGATCGCCGCGCGCTGCGTGGCCGAGAGCGCGTGCGCCTCGTCCGTCACCCAGCGCGCTGGCGGGGCGGCCAGCGCCAGCACCAGCGCGAGCGGCGCGAGCGCGGTCATGGCGGCGCCTAGAACTTCACCCTGGGGGCGACGCTGCTTCCTTCGCGCGCCTGGAAGTACGCCTTCTCGGCGAAGCGCGAGCCGAACACGCCGGCCACCACGTTGGTGGGGAAGGTGTCGCGCTGCGTGTTGAACTGCTGCGCCGCTTCGTTGAAGCGCATGCGCTCGACGGCGATGCGGTTCTCGGTGCCCTCGAGCT
>CAZFXD010000061.1:0-20798 GCA_964522795.1 uncultured Myxococcaceae bacterium | reverse complement strand
CCTGCATGCGCGCCCCACCGGACGCGGAGAAGACCACGATCGGGCACTCGAGTTCGGTCGCGAGCTCAAAAGCGCGGGTCACCTTCTCGCCCACCACCGACCCCATCGACCCGCCCATGAACTCGAACACGAAGCAGCCCACCACCACGGTGCGACCGCCCAGGCGAGCCTTACCGCAGATGAACGCGTCTTTTTCTCCGGTGGCCTTCTGGCTCGCCTTCACGCGATCGCGGTAGCGCTTCGAATCCGAGAACTCGATCGGGTCGAGCGACTCGATGTTGGTGGCGATCTCCTCGAACGTCCCCGCGTCGAAGGTGGTGGCGATTCGCGTTCGCGCCGGCAACGCCATGTGGTGATCACACGACGGGCACACGTTCAGCTTCTGCAACAACTCCTGGCGGTAGATGATCTCGCCGCACTCCTCGCACTTGGCCCACAGGCCGGTCATGCGAGAGGGCCGCGCCACGCCGGGCGACGACTCTGTTCGGGCGATGCGGGGGCGTTTCTGGAACCACGTCGTCATGTGGCCGCCGCACCTAGCACGCGCCGGGGAGCCGAACCAACCAACGCTTCGAGCTCGGCCCGGGCCTTGGGGATGCCGACGGTCAACACCTCAGCGCCCATGGGAACGCAGCGGACATCGTCTTCAATGCGAATGCCGCCGAACCCGCGCCCGCCGTTCATCTCGAGGAACTTGTCGGCCCGGGCGAAGTCGACCTCGGGCGCGAACTTCTCGCGAAATTCCTTCGAGCGCAGAATCGCCGGCACGAAGTACACGCCGGGCTCGACGGTGAAGGTCATGTCCTCTTTCAGGTCCATGTCCATGCGCAGATAGGCCGTTCCGAACTGCGTGCTCCGCGTTCGCCCGTTCGGATAGAGGATCTGGTCTCCGAACGTCTCCCCGTCGTGCACGTCGAGTCCGATCGGGTGGCCGACGCCGTGAGGGAAGAACAGCGCGTGCGCCCCTGACTCGATCGCCGCGTCCACCGAGCAGGTGAGCAACCCCATAGTCTTCAACCCGTCGGCGATGACTCTCGCGGCGGTGAAGTGAATGTCCCGATACCGAACGCCCGGTCGCACGCTGTGAATCGCGGCCAACTGTGAGGCCAGCACAAGATCGTACACGTCGCGCCCTTCGGCCGAGAACGCCCCTACGGGCCAGGCGCGCGTGACATCGGAGCAGTAGCCACTCGAGGCCTCGGCCCCGGCATCGAGCAGCACGATGTCTCCGTTCGCGCAGACGCCGCCATGATCGCGCTGGTGCAGCACTTCGCCCCGCACGGTCAGAATCGTTCCATACGCCGGCACGCAGCCCGCTTCGGCGAAGGTGCCTTCGACAATCCCGGCCAACAGCTCCTCCGATGCACCCGCCACGGTCGCGCGCATGGCCGCCACGTGCGCCCGCTGGGTCACCGCGGCGGTCTTGCGCATCTCCTCGAGCTCCGGCTCGGTCTTGGTCAGCCGAAGCGCGGCGATGGCGGTCGCCGTGGACGGCGCGCAGATTCGCTTCGGGTCGCCGAACACCCGTTCACGCCCGACCACCGCCGAGAGCCGCAGACTCGTGGCCATGTCCGCCACCGCCACGGCGTCCGCCGGCCGGCCGTTGAGCTGCACGCGAACCGCCACCTCGAGCTTCTCGCTGGGCAGCACACGCGACACGCCGCGCCGCGCCCTGGCATCTTCGAAAGACTCCCGCGCTCCGTGCCAGAGCGTGTCGTCGATGGTGCGCTCCGGCAGGAACAGGGTCACCGAGCCATCGGCGGGATCGAACAAGGCGAACGCATCAGGCTCGATGGGCCCGAAGAAGTAGAGCGCATTGCTGTCCGCCCGGAACGGGTACGGGTTGGCTGGGTAGTTCCGCGCCGGGGCGCTGCCTGAGGCGATCAGGAGAGGTTCGGTGAGCGCCTTGAGGAGCGCGCTTCGTCGTCGGGCGAACTCGATCATGCGGGTGAACCTACGAGCTTCGGAGCGGTTGTGCTACGCGCGAACGCGATGCAGGCCGTGGTGACAGACAGTCGTTCGGGCCCCCGCGGCGTGCGACTGGAGCCGCGCCCCACCCCGCCGCTCGGGCGATCGGAGGTGCGGGTTCGCGTTCGCGCCACGGGCTTGAACCGCGCCGACCTGCTGCAGTCGCACGGTCTGTACCCGCCGCCTCAGGGCGTGGTGGCCGACGTGCTGGGGCTCGAGCTGGCCGGCGAGGTCGAGAGGGCGAGCGCTGAGCTCCCGGGCCTCAGGGTGGGAGCGCGGGTGATGGCGTTGGTGCCAGGCGGAGCGTTCTCGTCGGTGGTGAATGTGCCCGCGGCCGAGTGCATCGCGATCCCCGCGGCGATGTCGTTCACCGACGCTGCTGGTTCGCTGGAGGCGTTCGCCACGGCGTGGGACGCGCTCTTTCGCCAGGCGGGCCTGAAGCGCGGGCAGACGGCGTTGATCCACGCCGTCGCGAGCAGCGTGGGCCTGGCCGCGGTTCAACTCTGTCGGGCGTTCGGCGTGCGGAGCATCGGCACCTCCCGTTCCGCGGCGAAACTCGAACGCGCCAGGAGCATGGGCCTCGATCACGGCGTGTTGGTCGGGACCGATGGAAAATTCGCTGATGGGGTCCGCGCGCTGACGGGCGGCGCGGGAGTGAACGGCGTGCTCGAGCTGGTGGGCGGCGCCTACCTCGCAGAGTCCGTCGACGCGTGCGCCACCCACGCCTGGCTGATGCTGGTCGGCCTGCTGGGCGGCGGGTCGGCCGAGGTTCCCCTGCGCACCGTGCTCCGCAAGCGCATGACGATTCGCGGCACCACCATTCGCGCGCGCCCGGGGGACGAGCGGGTGTCCCTCGCTCGCGAGTTCGAAGCGCAGCTGCTCCCCCTCTTCGTCTCGGGCGCGCTGCAGCCGCACGTCGAGCGTGTGGCCCCATGCGCCGACGCGGCCGCCGAGCTCGCGCGGCTCGAGCGCAACGAAACCTTCGGAAAGACCGTTCTCACCTGGGAGTCGCCATGACCTTTGACCCGAACGCTGCCGCCGCCCCCGACTCTGGAATCTTCGGGCTCCCGCACACGCCCGCCGAGGCGGCGGTGGTGGTGATCCCCGTGCCGTTCGAAGCCACCACCAGCTACGGCGGCGGAACGTCGAAAGGGCCGGCCGCCATTCTCGAAGCCTCGCACCAGGTCGACCTCTTCGATCTCGACACGGGCAAGCCCTACGAGAAGGGCATCGCCATGCTCGATGAGTCGCCGAAGGTGAAGAAGTGGAACGGCGAAGCGCGCCGCCTGGCGAAGCCGATCATCGCCAAAGGTGGGGTCGCGGCGGGCAACCCGGCGTTGAAGAAGGTCAACGCGCTGTGCGAGCAGATGAACGGCTGGGTCTACGACGAGGCGAAGAAGTGGATCGCCAAAGAGAAGCTCGTGGCGCTCGTCGGCGGCGATCACTCCACGCCATTCGGCGCCATCAAGGCCATCGCCGAGGTTCACCCCGGGGTGGGCATTCTGCACGTCGACGCGCACGCCGACCTTCGCGATGCGTACGAAGGCTTCACCTGGTCTCACGCGTCGATCATGTTCAACGTGCTCAAGCACATTCCGCAGGTGGACACGATCGTGCAGGTGGGCATCCGCGACTTCGGGGAAGCCGAGCACGCGCTCATCAAGGGCTCCGAAGGTCGCGTGGTGACGTTCTTCGACAGCGAGCTGAAGCGGCGCGCCTACGCCGGCGAGCGCTGGTCCACGGAGTCGCGGCGCATCGCCAACGCGCTCCCCGAGCAGGTCTACGTCTCGTTCGACATTGACGGCCTCAACCCGACGCTCTGCCCGCACACCGGCACGCCAGTCCCCGGGGGGCTCTCGTTCGAAGAGGCCTGCGCGCTGCTGGAGGCCGTGGTCAATTCGGGGCGGACCATCGTAGGGCTGGACGTAAACGAGGTCTCCCCGGGACCGGCGGGAGACGAGTGGGACGCGAACGTGGGCGCGCGACTGCTCTACAAAATGATCGGCTGGGCGCTGAAGTCGCGGCAGTAGCCTGACTACTCAGCATTCCAGTCAGACGCGGGGATCACCTTCCACCCCGTGTCGATCTTGCCCGATCGAAACCGCAGGACGCGCAGGGGCCACTCCCGAAGTGCCTTCCGGGGGCCCTCTTTGCTCACGATGATCCACCGGTGGAGTTCGAGCGAATACGTCGGTCCCAGGCCGGGTTTGGCCAACAGGGCGCGCATGGGGTTCTGGGGGTGCCAGTAGACCTCTTTGCCCACGCGGAGGGCGTAGGCGAGCACCGGGTGATCGACGAGGAGCTTGCGCGAGCGCTCCCGGGTGGGCTCCAGGATTTTCGCCGCGTCGGACTGGGAAATCTGCTGCACCGAGAGATCGCCGCTCTTGTTGGTCTCGTCGAGCATGGTGTTGAGCGCTGAGCGGCCGGCGTGATCGAGCGCAGAGATCTCCTCGAGGGCGCTCTTGAGGTTCTTCTCTTCGCGCTGAACGGGGTCCTTCTTTTTGAACTCGAAGTTCTCCAGCGCGAAGATCTGAGCGTTCATGGTGGCGCCTCCGAGGAGGAGCTCCCGGCCCTTGTCGTCGCCGGTTCCGGACACCGCTTTCAGGTAGGCCACCGCGGTCTGCTTGGCTTCATCGTCGGCCGTGGACTCGGCCGCCGCGACCGTCGACACCAGACACACCCACCCCACGAGGCTCTTTCGCATCAGGCGTTCTTAGTGAATTGTGCGCCTGCCATGAACCTCGCCATCGCATTTCTCGTTCCGCTCCTCGCCTCCGACGTCAACTCGCGCCGCGACGCGACCGTGCAGGTGGTCGAGCGCGTGTCGCCCGCGGTCGTCTACGTCGGTACCGTGCAGATCGTGGAGAGCCGGTTCCGTCAGCCGAGCCTCTTCGACCCGTTCTTCTCCGGCGGCCGCGAGCGGCGCCAGGCAGTGGAGGGCCTCGGCAGCGGCGTGATCGTCGACCCCAACGGGCTGGTGCTCACCAATGAGCACGTCATTCGCGGCGCCGCCAAGATCCACGTCGGCCTCGCGGACGGCCGCGAGCTGGACGCCGAGGTGATCGGCTCGGACTCCAACAACGATCTGGCGGTGCTGCGCGTGACGCCCAAAGGTCCATTACCCGCGGTGAAAGTCGGGAACAGCGGGGATCTGATGATCGGCGAGAAGGTGATCGCGATCGGCAGCCCCTTCGGCTTGAAGAAGACGGTGACGGTGGGCGTAGTCTCCGCGCTCGGGCGCAGCTTCAAGGAGAGCGACCGCGTCTATAACGACTTCATCCAGACCGACGCGTCGATCAATCCCGGAAACTCCGGCGGCCCACTGCTGAACATCGACGGAGACCTGATCGGCATCAACACGGCGGTCTATTCGGGTGGCCAGGGCATCGGGTTCGCCATTCCGGCCGACAAGGTGAAGCGGATCGTCGCGGAGCTGACCCAGTTCGGGAAGGTCCGCCCGGCGTGGATCGGCATACGAGTCACCGACCTGTCCCAGGAGCTCGGGCGAAGACTCGGGTGGGAACGGACCTACGGTGCGCTCGTCACCGAGGTGGAGCCGGGCAGTCCGGCCGAGGCCGCGGGCGTCCAGCGGGGCGACGTGATCGCGCAGGTGGGCAACACGCAGGTGGAAGACGGCGAGGACTTCGACAGCCGCATGAAGAGCTACCCGGCGAAGACACCGCTGGCGATGTCGATCTTCCGCGGCGGCGTGCAGAGCAACATCAGCTTCACCCCCGTGGAGATTCCCGTGAAGTTGGCGGACAGCATCGCCTGGAATCGGCTGGGACTCCGGGTCAAGCCGGCGCCGGGCGGAATGCAGGTCACCGCCGTGCGGCCGAATTCGCCCGCGGCGATGCGCGGGCTGGAACCGGGAGACCTGTTGCTCCGGTTCAACAACCAGGAGATGAAGAGCACCGACGCGTTTCGCGAGGCGGTGGTCGCCGCGCGCACGGTTCATCTGCTCGTCGGACGCGGCGGTTGGGCGTACAACGTGCCCTTCTGAACGAAGCCAGGTGAATTTGCTCGAGTCACATTTTTCCGTTGGGCCCCGAATGCACGTACCCTTGGTGAATCATGGCTGACGTTCGCTACGTAGCGTTGGGGCCGCTGCTCGCCGGCGAAGGTTCTCGCGCATTTCTGGGGTTGGCCGCCTTCCCAGACGGGACGGCCTCACCGGTGGTGCTGGTCTGGGTGCCCGAGGAGGCCACCAAGGACGCTTCGCTGCTCGAGCGCGTGAAGCGCGAGCAGGAGCACGCGGCCAAGCTCGAACACCCCAACATCGTCAAAGTGTATGGGTTCGCGCACCTCGATGAGGGGTACGCCCGCGTGGTGGAGTTTGCTGACGGCGAGTCGCTTCGCACGGTGTTGACCGCCGCCAAGCGACTCCCTCTCCGCATCGCCGCCAAGCTGGTCTGCGACGCCGCGATGGCCGCGCACTTCGCCCACCTGGCCGGAAACGACGACGGGACTCCGCTGGTTCACGGCGACATTCGCCCCGAGACGATGCTCCTGTCCTTCAACGGGGCGATCAAGATCAGCGGCTACGGTGCCCTCAACGTGGCGCCGCGCGAGATGGGCGGGCACCGGGTCAAAGGGCGTCGCGTGCACAGCGCGCCCGAGCAGATCATCGGCGGCCGCTCCGCGGTCACGGTGCCGACCGACGTGTACCTGCTGGGCCTGATGTTCCTCGAGTGCCTCACCGGCACGGTGCCGTTCGTCGACGACTTCGATTTCGATCAGGCCGTGCTGATGAGTCCGCTGCCGCCGCCGCCTCCCGACGACGTTCCGCCGGCGATCACCCAGGTGATTGAACGCGCGTGCGCGAAGAAGGCGCTGGAGCGCTACCCCACTGCGCTCGCGCTCAAAGAGGCGATTGAACAGGCGGTGGGCGAGCCCCTGGCTTCGAACGAGGAGATCGCGGGCTACCTGCGCAGCTTCTTCCCGCCGACCGACGCCTCGCGCGCTGCCCGGCGGCAGGCGATCGACGCGGGCATCGCCGACTTTGCGCGACGCCAGTGGGCCGAGCGTCCAAGCCGCCCGCAGGGTGCGGCGATCACCGCCCCCTACCCGGGCGTGACGGCCCCGCCGGCCTCCGTGCCGCCGCCGGTGGTCTCATTGCCGATTCCCATCAACACGCCGGGGCCGGTGCCGAAGTGGACCGAGCCGGAGCGTCCCTCCACACCCAGCGTCTCCGCCACCCCGAACACCACGTGGGTGCCGTTCGTGCTGGTCGGCATTCTGGCCGCGCTCGGCTACGGGCTGTTCTACGTGGCGTCGCAGCCGCAGAAGGGCAAGGGCCTGCCGCCTCGCCTGGTGATCGACGCGGGGCCTGCCCAGGCCGCCATCGACTCCGGGGCCGCGGTGGTCGACTCTGGCGCTGCGCCTGCCGTTCCGGTCACGCCTCCGACGCCCGCGGTGGTGGACGCGGGGCCGGTGGCCGCCGCGGTCGATCCCTCCGCGCCGGTCGAAGTGGCCATCGACGTCACGCCCGACGTGACGTTGGTGCTCGACGGCGTCACCCTGGGCACCACGCCGTGGAAAGGCACTCTGCCCCCCGGCCGCAAGGTGTTTCAGCTCGTGAACAAGGACAAGGGCATCACGTCGGCGCGGGTGGTGACGGTCAAGGCCGGCACGCCGGTCGACGAGAAGTTCACCATCGGCCGCGGCAAGGTGGCGATCAGCGCTCCGGACGGGGCGGTGATCAACATCGACGGCAAGAAGGTGGGCGTGGCGCCGATGGGCGAAATTCCCGTCTACGAAGGCGGGCACCGCATTCTGGTCACCGTGGGCGCGGCCAAGTGGTCTCAGGCGTTCAACATCAACGAGGACGAGCGCCAGTCCTTCACCGTCGAGTTCGAGTAGCGCGCAGCCGTCAGCCGGCGTCGACGCGGCGAGCGATCAGCTCGTCGTACGATCGCGTCACCCGCTGCGTCAGGATCAGCAGCTCGCCAATGTCGGGCGTGGTCAGTTGATCTGGCCCGCTGTCCACGTAGACGATGTGCACGGGCTTGCCGCGAACGAGCAGCGGCATCAGCACCGCGGTGGTGGGAAAGCCTCCCCCCAGCTGTTTGAAGAGCACGGCCGTCCCGGCGCCGCGGCGCACGGCCCCGATGTAGTGCGAGCGCGTTCGGGCCACGAGGCGGAAGGTGCTGTCCTCTTTGAGCGCCAGGGCGAGGCGGGGAACGATCGCCGGGTCAACGCCCTCCCCCGTCCCACGCCAGCCGACCACCAGCCGGGGCTGCACGTTGAACAGGAGCGCGCGCTTCCACTTGGAGCGTGCGTAGCGGAGCACGATGGCGGCGATGTCTTCGCGGTCCTGAACCCTGGCCAGCTCCGCCTGCGCTTCCGCGAAGGAGAGCGGCGCGGCGGGGACGATTCGAATGCGCGGCGTCGAAGCACTGGGGGCCGGTGCGGACGGCGGCGGCGCCGGCTCTTCGATGAGCTCGCCCACCACGGTCGCCACTTCTTCCTCGACGATCGTGCCCACCAGGGGCTCTTCTTCGGCCGAGGCAGGCCCTCCGCCGCTCATGGCGCGCGCGTAGACGCGCTGGAACTCCTCCTCGTCCATCAGGTCGGACTGGGACACGCTCGAGGGCTGCTGCGCGATGGCCGCCGCTTTGGGCCCTCGCACCACGTTGAGATCGATGGAGCGAATGGGCCGAAACGCTTTGCAGTACCGGCGGAGGAGTTGATGCAGCCGGAACTCCGGGACGACCACGGGCACCACGCGGCGACCGGCGCGGAATGAGAGCTGGTCGAGCGCCTCCAGCTTGGACGGGTCGAGCACGGCCACGGTCAGGCGGGTGGCGTCGATGCGCATGGGGAGGCAATCGGCGTCGTCGCAAAACGCGGGGTCAGCCACCTTGAGCGCCGCGGGGTCAGGCGTCATCTCGCCCGAGGCGTACGCCACGTTGTGCCGCGCCCCGAGGGTGCGCGCGAGCGTGGGCTCGTCGATGAGTCCCAATTCGACCAGGTTGGTGCCGAGCCGACCGCCGTTGACGACCTGAGACTCCAGCGCCGCCCGCAGGCCAGCCGCGTCGATCAACCCTTCCGCGAGGAGTGTTTCTCCGAGGCGTGCCATCGACCGTCAGTCGTGCGGGTGGTGCGAAAAACCCACCACGTTGTTCTCGGGGTCGCGCACGTACACCGTCCAGCGCGACGTCTTGATCACCGGCACGCCTTTTCGCTTCAGCTCGACCAGCAGCGCCTCCTTGCCGGGCTTGCTGATGCGGAGCGCAACCATGTTCTGGCCGAGCGACATGGCGGGGTCATCGAGCTTCTCAATCGCCAGAAACCCCATGTTGGTGCCGCCGGGGCTGCGCGTACCGACCCACACGCTGCGCAGCGCACCATCGGGGAACAGGTGGCGCGACACCTCGGGCAGGCCCAGGGTCTCCGTGTAGAAGCGCGCGACGGTCTCCACGTCGTCGACGCGGATGGCGAGGTGGTGGAAACCGAGGATCTCCATGGGAGAAGGGTTAGCGAACTTGCCGCGCCGACTCCAGTCTGCGAGCGGGAGAGTTTGGCGCTTGCGAGGCGAATGCTCCGTAGGTACAAGCCGCGGCGTTGCACGGCTAGGTAGCTCAGCTGGTTAGAGCGGCGGTCTCATAATCCGCAGGTAGTCGGTTCGAGTCCGACCCTAGCCACTGAAGTTGGTCGTCGGTCCTTCGGTTCTTCTCGGTACGCGGCGGCCGGCGGGTCTGTTTGGTACGTCGTCTCGGCTCGCCGCCGAGGCGCGTGATCGGCGAAGTTCTCGGGCTTGCCGCGCGCCAAATCTCCCGCGCGGCGGTATGACGCGCTCCATGGACCTCGCGCGGCTGGCTTCGTTTCGACATCTCCGCGAACAGGGCGCGTCGATCGTGGCGCTGGCGAAGGTGGCCGTGCCGCGACGCTCCCCCGGCTCCCCCGAGACGTCCACGCCCGGGCCGTGGGTGATGACCACGGTGGCCCCGCCTTCGGCCGCCTTGGTGGCCGCGTACCTGCGCGAGGTGGGTGGTGACCCGGCCCGGTACCCGAACCGAATCCCCGCGCACCTGTTCCCGCAGTGGACGTTCGCGCCAGCGCTGAAGCTCGTCTCCGGCCTGCCCTACCCGGTCATTCGCGGAGCGAACCCTGGCGCGCGCCTGGTGCAGCATGCGCCACTGCCTCTGGGTGAGCCGCTCCAGGTGAGCGCGCGCATCGAGCGGGTGGAGGCGAGCGAGACGCGGGCCCTGGTGGCGATCACCTTGATCACCGAAACCCGTTCATCCCCGCGGGCGGTCGAAGCCGAGATGCGCTTCCATTTCCCGCTGGCGAAGAAGCGAACCGGCGCGCCCCGCAGCATCCCCACCGTGCCCGGCGACGCCCGGCGGCTCGCCACGCTCGACCTCGGGCCGCGCGCAGGCCTCGAGTTCGCCAAACTGACGGGCGACGTGAACCCGATTCACTGGCTGCCGCCCTACGCGCGCTCCGCGGGGTACCCGAACTGCATCCTGCACGGGTACGCGACCATCGCCCGGACGATTGAAGTCCTGAACGCGCAGGTGTTCTCAGGCGCGCCTGACGCGCTCGCTTCGTTCGAGGCGAAGCTGACCCGCCCGCTGGTGCTGCCCGCTCAGGTGGGCGTGTTCGTCGGCGGTCCCGCGGGCACGCAGGTCTGGGTGGCGCCCGACGCGGGCGAACCACCGTTTCTTGAGGGCACCTTCACCACCGAGGCGAAGCCATGACGGATTTTCTCATGTCGCTGGGCGACAACCCGTTCGCGCGAAGGGCGATTCGCCAGCTTGGACTGCCGGTGCCGCTGCCCGAGCGGCTCAAGCGCGACGCGACGGCGTGGAGTTCCCGCCCGCTCGAGGGGCTCACCGTCCACCTCGGCAGCGCGGAGGGAACGTCGCCCGGGGCCTGGCTTTCCGGCGCGCTCGATTCGGCCGGCGCCACGTCGCTGGGCGCGCCTGGGCCCGCGCACGCGCTGGTGTTCGACGCCACCGGGCTCGTCAGGCTGGAAGACCTGCGCGCGCTCTACACGTTCTTCCATGGGCACCTCGCGTCGCTGACACCCAGCGGTCGCGTGCTGGTGCTGGGCCGGCCGGCGAGCGACGTCTCGTCACCCGAGGCGTCGACCTTGAGCGCAGCGCTGGAAGGCTTTGTGCGCACGGTCGCCAAGGAGATCGGCCGCCGCGGTGCGACCGCCAACCTGATTCGCGTGGCTCCGGGGGCTGAACCACGCGCCGCCCCGGTGATCGCGTTCGTGCTCTCCGCCAAATCGGCGTTCATCACCGGCCAGCCATTCTCCGTGACCGCCCGCGCCCGCGACCTCGGCGCCGCGCCGCTGGCGCGTTCGTTGGCTGGGAAGAGGGCGCTGGTCACAGGCGCCGCGCGGGGCATCGGCGCCGCGACCGCGCGCCTGCTGGCGCAGGAAGGCGCGCACGTTCTCTGCGTGGACCGGCCGACCGAATCGAGCGCCCTGGTGGCGCTGGCGAGCGAAATCTCCGGCACCGCGGTGATGGCCGACGTGGCGACACCCGACGCGGGGGCTCGCCTCGCCGACGCCGTAGGGGCGGACGGCCTGGATGTGCTGGTGCACAACGCCGGCATCACGCGCGACAAGACGCTCGCGCGCATGAGCCCTGAGCAGTGGGATCAGGTGCTGGCGGTCAACCTCATCGCCATCCCGGCCATCACCCGCGCGCTCGACGCGTCTCTCAAGGCCGGTGCGCGGGTCATCTGCCTCTCGTCGGTGGCAGGAATCGCGGGCAACACCGGCCAGTCGGCGTACGCCGCCACCAAAGCTGGACTCATCGGCTGGGTGGGGGCCATGGCGTCCGCGGCGGCCCCCCGAGGCATCACCTACAACGCGGTAGCCCCGGGCTTCATCGAGACCCAGATGACCGCGGCGGTGCCGGTGATGCTCCGCGAAGCCGGGCGACGCTTGAGTTCCCTGGGACAAGGTGGCCTGCCAGAAGATGTCGCACAGGCGATTACCTTCCTGGCGACACCGGGTGCGCAGGGACTGACCGGCGGCGTGCTGCGCGTGTGCGGCGGCTCGTTCATCGGGGCGTGATGGCGGGTGCGCGCTACGCACTCCGGTGCACACTGGATCATCCAAGCAGCACTTTTCCACCGTAACCCACTGAGACTCCGAGTTTTCGAACCGGGCCCGACCCTTGCTCCTTGATCCGGGTCATGTCCCGGAACCTGACTGCCATCGCGAGCATTGCCGCGTGCCTGATGTTGTCCTGTCAGGGCTCGATCGCGCCTCCCTCAGATCAGTGGGGGGTGGATGAACAGGGCAACCCCATTCCGCCGACGCCGCCGACGCCGAACGGGCCCAACCAGCCGCCGACGCCGCCACTGGACCCCAACGATCCCTACGGCCCGCCCGCTGATGGCGACGCGGGCGCACCGGATGATCCGTACGGTCCCTACAACCCGCCTGCGCCAGACTCCGGACTGCCCGCGGTGCCGGGCAAGCCGAAGGGTCAGTGCACCGAGTCGGCGGCCGGCAAGTCGCCCCTGCGGCGCCTGACCCGCGCCGAGTACACGGCGAGCGTACAGGACCTGCTCGGCGACAACGCGCCCGAGGCCGCCGGGTTCTCCAGCGACGGGGTGGTCGCGGGCCTCGTCACCAACGTGAACGCGCCGGTCTCGGCCACCGTCGTGGAGGAGTACGTCAACGCCGCCATCGCCATCTCCACCCGGTCGATGTCGAAGTTCTCCACCCTCCTCGGCTGCAACCCCACCACGGTGGGCGAGCTGGCCTGCGCGAAACAGTTCATCGCGTCGTTCGGCAAGAAGGCCTTCCGCCGCCCCCTCACCGCCGCCGAGCAGGGTCGCCTCGAGGCCATCTACACGAACTCCCGCACGGCGATTCCGGCGGACTTCAACAACGCCGTGCGCATCGTGGTGGCGACGATCCTGGCCAGCCCCCAGTTCCTGTACCACGTGGAGCTGGGTGCGACGCAGGGCACGTCGGGCACCGTGGCCCTGACGCAGTACGAGCTCGCCAGCCGACTCTCGTTCTTCCTCACCGGCTCGACGCCCGACGCCGAACTGCTCGCCGCCGCAGACGGAAACAAGCTGACGGACGCGGTCGAGTACGACAAGCAGGCGCGCCGCCTCCTCACGTTGACGCGGGCCAAAGCCCGGGTTCGCCAGTTCGCCGCGGAGTGGCTCGAGCTCGAGAAGGTCAGCAGCGCCACCAAGAGCGCGACCCTGTACCCCAACTACAACGCGGCGCTGGCCGACGCGATGAACGCCGAGACGCTCGCGTTCGTGGAAGACGTGGTGTTCAAGCGCGACGCCACCTTCAAGTCGATCATGACGGACCCCCACTCCTTCGCCAACGCCTCGCTCGCCAGCGTCTACGGGCTGGCCAACGTCACCGGCACGGCCCTGGTCCCAGTGACCCTCGACAGCGCTCGGGCCAGCGTTCTCTCTCACCTCTCGTTCTTCACCGGGCACTCGGGGACCACCACCTCATCGCCGACCATCCGCGGCAAGTTCGTCTACTCCGAGGTGCTCTGCCGCCACGTCACCCCGCCGCCACCCGGCATCGACGCCACGCCGCCACCGCTGCTCCCGGGACAGACGACGCGAGATCGCATCAACGCCCGCATGTCGAACGCGCTGTGCGCCTCGTGTCACTCAGGCTTCGACCCCATCGGGCTCGGGTTCGAGACGTTCGACGCCATCGGCAAGCGGCGAACCACCGAGAACGGCGTCGCGGTGGATGACGTGGGCGACCTCACCCGCATGGGGGACATCACCGTGGACCCGGCGTACGGCGCCGACGCGAAGCTGGGCGGCCCGTTCCGCGGCGCCGCGGAGTTGTCCGGCCGCCTGGGGCAGAGCGTCGAGGCCCACGACTGCTTCTCGCGAAAGTGGTTCGCCTTCGCGCTCGGCCGCCCCCGAACGCTGCCCGAGCAATGCAGCGAAGAGAAGCTGCAGGTCGCCTTCCGCGGCACGGGCAACGTGAAGGAACTGATGGTCGCCGCCGCGAAGACTCACGCCTTCAAGAACATCGAAACCAGCAAGCCGGAGGCCTGCACCCCATGACCTCACGCTTCTCTCGCCGCCTGTTCAACCGCTACGCCGCGCTGGGCGCGCTCGCCGCGCCCGTCTGGAGCTCGCTGCGGGCGGAGGCGCAGACCGCGCCGATCAAGCGGTTGTTCGTGATGGCCACCTCGAACGGCACGATCATGGATCAGTTCTTCCCCGCCGCTGACGGCACCTTCAACCAGATCCTGAAACCGCTCGAGGGCTTGAAGTCGAAGATCTCCGTGCTCCGCGGCCTGGACATGAAGTCGGCCGCCAAGACGCCGATTCCGGAGGATCACTGGCCGGACAACTACAACATGCTGACCGCGATGCAGCCGACGGGAGGCAGCGGCAACTGGCAAGCCGGCGGCCAATCGATCGATCAGCGCATCGCGAAGGCGATCGGCGCGCAGACGCGCTACCCCTACGTCCACCTGGGCGTGCTCAACACCGGGACCTACTGCAACCGCATCTCCTTCACCGGGCCGGGGCAGCCGGTGGCGTCCGAAGTCGACCCTCGGGCGGAGTTCACCAAGTACTTCTCGAACCTCGGCACCTCGACCGTCCCGATGCAGACCGAGGCCGCCCGCCTGGCAAAAGAGAAGAAGAGCATGCTGGACGGCGCGCTCGCCGAGGTGAACTCGCTGCGTTGCCAACTGGGGAGCGAGGACCGCGTGCGGCTCGACCTGCACCTGTCCTCGCTGCGAGATCTGGAGAAGAACATCACCACGCCGCCGCCTCCTCCCGTGGTGGCGTGCTCGGCGCCGACCCAGCCTGCGTTTTCGTACGGCCTGAACGACGGCTCGAAGATCGCCGAGCAGTCGAAGTTCCAACTGGACATCGCCGCGGCGCTCTTCGCCTGCGATCTCACCCGCGTGGTGGTGGTGATCTTCGACCACGGCTCAAGCCGCATCACCCACAGCCAGATTCCCGGCGTGATCTACGATCACCACGACTACTCGCACGGGGACTCGGGTCAGACTGACGCGCAGCGGAAGACGGCGATTACGGCCATCGACAATTGGTACGCGCAGCAGTTGAACACCTTCCTCACCAAGCTCGACTCGATCAAAGAGGGCACGGCGTCGATTCTCGACAACTCCGCGTGCCTCTGGGCGCACGAGCAGTCGAATGGTGGATCGCACCAACGCACTGACATGCCGTACGTGCTGGCCGGCAGCGCCGGGGGCTTCTTCAAGCCCGGCCGGGCGATCAACTTCGGCGGCAAGCCGCACGCGCGGCTCCTCAGCACCCTCGCCACGGCGGTCGGAGTCCCCACCACGCAGTTCGGCGACACCTCGTTCGATTCGACGCCGTTGACCGAGCTGTCGTGAGTCCTACCGGCGTTCGTTTACTGGCGACGCGCCCGGCGGCGCCGAGCCAGGAGCGCCAACGCCGCCAGGAGTGACGGCGAAGCGCCCACGGCTGCGCAACCGGCCGGAGCGTCCGTCGCATGCGGGTCGAGCCCGCCACCACCGGAACCGGTCGTAGACATGGGACCTCCCGCGTCAGCGGGCCCGCCGCCGGGCGATCCTGAGCCGGGTGCAGCTTGTCCCGCGTCGAAGACCGAGCTCGCGCCACTGCCGCCGCCAGAGCCACCTGCGTCGGGCTTGGGCGTCGTTCCACCGCCACCCGCACCGCCGGCATCAGGCCCTGGCGCTGTGCCGCCACCACCGGAGCCACCCGCGTCGGGCTTGGGCGTCGTTCCACCGCCACCCGCACCGCCGGCATCAGGCCCTGGCGCTGTGCCGCCGCCACCGGAGCCACCCGCATCGGGTTTGGGAGTCGTTCCACCGCCGCCGGAACCACCCGCATCAGGTTTGGGAGTCGTTCCGCCGTCCCCTGAGCCACCAGCATCCGGCGCGGGGCTCCCGCCACCGCCGCCGGAGCCACCTGCGTCCGGTTTGGGAATCGTTCCACCGCCACCGGAGCCACCTGCGTCGGGCTTGGGAGTCGTTCCGCCGCCGCCTGAGCCGCCCGCATCGAGCCCGGGAGTCGAACCGCCCCCGCCGCCACTTCCACCCGAGCCCGCGTCCACCGGAGGGACCGCGCCCAGCGGCCCGAGCTCACTGCTTCGAATGGACGCCCGATCGAACCAGAGGTCCTGAACTCCACCTCCCGTGGCGACGACTCCGAAACGCGCGCGATTCCAGTTCGGCAGCGTGGCGTCGATGTTGGCGAGCGTCGAGGTGCCTTTGGAGACGCCGTTGATCTTCAGCTCGGTGAAGGCGCTCCCGTCTTTCGAGTTGACCACCACGTGCAGCTCCACCCAGTTCCACTGTCCCTCGGGCAACACCGACGGCGAGAGCGGGCCGATCAGGCTCTTCGGCGCGGCGCCGCCCGGCGTCTCCATTCGAACGTAGATGTTGTCGTTCGACTCCGACAGGAAGGCCAGGTGTTGGCGATTCGACCGCTGCGTGCCGTCATCGTTGACGTAGGAATCGAGGCGGATCAGGTCCAGATACCCCGAGTGCGTGCTCCAGAAGCCCGGCTCGAAGAAGAAGGCGGCGCCGATCCAGAAGTCATCGCCCGCCTTGAACCCCT
Source organism: uncultured Myxococcaceae bacterium (assembly GCA_964522795.1). Classification (GTDB taxonomy): domain Bacteria; phylum Myxococcota; class Myxococcia; order Myxococcales; family Myxococcaceae; genus CAZFXD01. The sequence goes on along the minus strand of CAZFXD010000061.1, from coordinate 4,271 downwards.
CACCGTTGTTGTTGAAGACGCCGCGCGCGTAGAGGGCCCCGGACCCGGACGTCGTGGAGTGCATCGACCAGGTCCCCGCGTAGGCCCGGGTGCTGCTGCGCACCGCCGTCTCCGCCGCGCTGCTGGTGCTGATCTGATCAAAGTCGAATGGCGAGCCGCTCGACTCCACCGAGGCCAGGCGGCTGGTCACCAGCGCCGATCCCAGCGTGCCCACCTCCTCGACTTCGGGGGCCGGACCGCACGCCACGGCCGTCCACGCCACGATGGCGCCGTAAAACAATGCCCTCGCTGTTCGAAGCCCAATCGCCATGCCCTGGAACCCGTTCGCATAGGCCGTGCCGCGTGCAAGCTCCCATTTTCCGGGCGTGGGGAAATCGGGGACATCGAGGAGCGGTGCGGCGCCGGTGGCCAGGTGTGCCGTCGGTGAAACGCCTCTCCCGTCGCTCGCGAGGTCAAGCCGTGCTGAGATGGGCCCGATGCGCGCCCTCTTCGCGGTCACAGCCCTGCTCGCGGCGTCCCCGTCGGGTGATTGGCACCAGGCGCTCGTCGCGCGCCTGAAGACGGTGGGGCCGAACGGCAGTGCGCTCGCCTGCGTCGCCATCGAGCAGGACGGGCTGTACCGGCTCGAATCAAAGCCCCCGCAGAAGCCGGGGCCGGCCTACGAGAAGGCCAAAGAGTGCGTCGCGCTGCACGAGCGCCTGCGGAAACAGGGCCAGGAGCTCCTCAAGCGCTGCAGCGGAAATTCTGCGAGCGCCTCAGCCGCGGCGCCCGCGCCCACGGGCCCCGCGACAGCGATGAAGGCCCCGCCGCCGCCCAAGGTGACCCGAGCCATGAAGGCCTCGACGTCGTCGAAGAAGGCCAGGTCGAAACCCGCGGTCGAAAAGCCGAAGCCGGCCCCGGCTGGTTGCCAACACGAAGTCGAGGCCTGGCTGCGCGAAGTCGACAAGGCCGACGCGCTCGTGACCGAAGTGGAGAAGCTGAACGCCGCAGCCGAGCGCGCCAAGGCGCCTCCAGCGGCTGCCCCGAAGTAGCCCGCCGATCCCTCACATCTGCGCCCGATGTGGGCACCTTCACACCTCGGTGAGTCCGCGTTTTTCGGGCGTTATCGTCCGCTGAGTGCCACGATGCGGCGCACCGAAACTTCGCGCGTTGCGCCCCGGAGAATCTCACATGAGCTCGATTCGACAGAAGTTCGACGCGGCGCTGGAACGAATCCGCAATCGGAGTTCGCAGAGCGCCGACGCGCTCGCCGGGCGACGCGCGCCCCGCCAGGGCGATGATCAGTTCGAATTGGGCGGCGTGATCCGGCGCACGTTCGGGAAGGCGCGCGCCGTCGAGACCGTCGACGTGGTGCTCAAAGGCGAGCGAACCTGGACCTACGATCGCGAGACGCGCACCTGGGTGCTGCTCGACCCGCAAGACGCGAACAACCCCAACGACGTCGACCCAGGCGCGAAGCGGTTCGCCGCGGCCGAACAGGCGCTCGCAGCGAACGGGGGTGCCGAAGCCACCGCGCTCGAAGCCCTGTCCCCGGACGAGCGCGCGCAGTACACGGCGCTGCGCCAGCAGCTCCTGCTCCCAGCCGATGGCCGCCCCGAGGGCGACCCGGTCGCGGTGCTCGCGCTGCAGAAGCTCCTGCTCCAGGGGAAGCTGCCCGGGGACCCGGCGCTCGTGGGCGGCCAGAACCTGCTGCAGAGCCTCTACGCGCTCACCAGCGCGCCCCTCCAGGACGGCATGGACCGCGCGCAGATGTTGAGCGACCTGGTTCAAGAGGTGGCGACGCCCGAGTGCATCAACCAACACGGCCCGACCTGCGTGGCGACGTCCACGGAGATTCACCTCATTCAGCACAACCCGGCAGAGTTCGTTCGGCTCTTCACCGGGCTGGCGTCACCCGAAGGCCGGGTCCTCACCGCCGGGGGCGACGAGCTGGTGCGCGACGTCCCGCGCGCCAAAGATCAGCCCGGCACCGGTGAGCCGATTCTGCGCGGCATCGGGGGCGGAATCGGCCGACTGGTCGACGGCATCGTCGGCCCCGAGACCAGTGACACCATCACCCAGGAGGTAATGGGCGCGGCCCTGACCGAATTCGCCAACGGAGACGCCGACTACACCGGCCGAACGGGCTTGTCGGGCGAAGAAGCCGACAAGCTGGCGGAGTCGCTCTGGGGTCAGCCGTTCGAACTCCAGGAGTTCGAGGGCACCGAGGCCGATCTCCCGGCGCGGCAGGCGCTGTTGGAGGCCGCCCGCAGCGGCGAGAGCTTCTTCGTGGGCATCCGGCTCCCCGATGGCGGGGGGCACAAGATTCTGGTCACCGGCGTGATGGAGCGCGACGGCGAGACCTTCGTCACCTACGTCAACCCCTGGGGGCGGGTGGAGGCCATGCCGGCCGACCGCTTCCTCGCCACCGTGCACAACGCGAACGTGGGGACGACCGCCGCCACCACGTAGGCCCGCCGCGGGGAAGGTGATCAGCTCGCCGACCTCGCGTACGATAGAGGAGCACCTCGGACCGGGAGCGCTCATGTCGTTCAAAATTCCCAACTTCGGTGTTCGTCCCGCGGCCTCGAGCTTCGAGAAGCGCTTCGAGGCGGCGCTGAATGAGTCTTCGTCGCCCCGGCCCCACGGGCTGCTGGGCGCGGTGATCGACACGGTTCGCAAGGGCGCCTTCTCGGCGACCGACGCGGCCGCCGACGCGCTGTACCAACTGCCTCACGTGATGACCAAGGTGGGCGGCCTTCCCATGCCGGAAGGCGGGCTCCCCGTGCGCCCGCAGAGTCACGCCGCGGAAGACCTGCTCAACCAGGTGGCCGAGAGCCTGAAGGGGCTGTCGGAAGGGCAGAAGGACGAGGCGCTCGCCGCCATGACGAAGCAAGACCTCTCCGCGCCCATGCGGGTTGTGATCGAAGAGCTGATCGACCGCCGCGCGCTGGCTTCGAAGTCGAAGGATTCGGTCGGCTACTGATCAATCGCGTCTGTTTTTTTGCGCCTCGTTCGATGCGGCCCTCTAATCATGGAGCCCGCTGCCCATCGAAAGGTGAATCACATGGACGACACGCACGACTACGTTGCCTCTCCCACGGTTGCCACCACGCCGGCGCCTGATTTTGCCGCGCAGCTCGACGCGGTGGTCTCAACCCACGTGCTGGTGCCCACCGACATCGTGGAGAAGCTGAGAGATCTCTCCAAGCGAACGCGCATCGCCCAGAGCGAGTACCTGCGCGAGGCGGTCGACGACCTGCTCGCGAAGTACGCGCACATGCTCAAAGCAGCGACGCCGTAGCGCCCTACCCGGCCGGTTTTGATCGCGTCGACTTCGGCGGTGGCCGGCTGGCCGACTCACGAAAATCGTAGATTCGGTCGATGGCGATGTTGCGGTAGCGATCGGCCTTGAGACTGCGTTTCGCCGCCTCCAGCACCAGCTCGGCACTCGGGCGCTCGGGCATCTCTTTCTTCCAGCGAGCCGCTTCTGCTTTGACCAACGGGCCGGCTGCCTTGGGGTGGCAGGTCATGGCGGCTGAGAAATAGGCCTCTGACTCAAATGGAATCAGCCGCGCCTCCACCACGTCGCCCGTCTCCAGCCCGGTGACCGCGTGTGCTGAACCCACCTCCCACGACAGCCCCGAGAACAGGTGCTCCACTTCCACTCGCCCGGCGCCGACGGACTGCACCTCGAAGAGTCCGTGGATCGTCTCGGTGAACCCGCGGAACAGGCGCGCGCGCTCGAGCTCCCCCTGCGCCAACAGCTGGCTCAGGTAGCTTCGGGCGGGCGTCAGCCCGGTGCCGGGCGAGACGCGGTCGCACACGAAATGGTCGAGAAAGGCCGCCATGCGCCGCTCGAGCTGGCGATCGTCGTCGAACACCTCGCCCGTGCGCTCGAAGAACTCCGTGCGGGCCTTGAGCAGGTCGGGCGCGGTGCGATCGGGCGCCGCCCAGACCACCAGTTCGTCGAAGAGCGCGGCGACCTTGTCGGCACTCACCGTCAGCGAGCCCCCGACGAGCCCATGCGCTGGACGAACTTCCTGAACAGCGGCCGCGCTTCGTGCGGCCCGGGCGACGCTTCCGGGTGGTATAGCACCGAAAACGCGTTGAGGGCCGCCTCGTCCAGGCCTTCGACGGTGTTGTCGTTGAGGCTGGTGTGGGTGACCTCGGCTTTCCCCTCCAGGGTGCGGGCGTCGACCGCGAAGCCGTGATTCTGCGAGGTGATCGCCACCCGCCCGGTGGCCTTCTCCAGCACCGGGTGATTGGCGCCGCGGTGACCGAACTTCAGC
>CAZFXD010000060.1:6117-20906 GCA_964522795.1 uncultured Myxococcaceae bacterium | reverse complement strand
AACTTCTACATCAACGACAAGTGCACCGGCGCCGTGGTCGGCCAGCAGCCGTTCGGCGGCAGCCGCGCGTCGGGCACCAACGACAAGGCCGGCTCGAAATTGAACCTGGTTCGCTGGACCAGCCCGCGCACCATCAAGGAAACGTTCGCCCCGCCGACCACGCTCGGCTACCCGTTCATGGGAGCGGAGTAGGCCGCGTGCCGGCGATTGCGCCCTCGGTCGGCCTCCCCGCCGAGATGGTGGCGAAGCTCGAGGCGATGGAGTGGGGCCTCGCGCAGTCGGTGGCGCGGAAGCTTCGCTCTGTCGCTCGCCCGGCGATGCTGATTACGTCGCGGCGCGTCTCCACCTCGCCCATGCAGCGCGACGGGCTGGGCAAGGCCGACGAGCGCCCGGTCTCGCCCGCGCGCTTGACCGCCACCGAAGGGAAGTTCGGCGGCGTGCCCTACATGGAGGATCGCGAGACGTGGGGGGCCTACGAGTTCGTGGGGCAGTTCGACCTCACCGCCATCGGCACGCAACTGAGCGACCCCCGGCTGCGCGGCCTGCTCCGGGTCGACGTGCGGTCCGCGCACAGCTTCGCCGAGTCGTTTCGGGCCACGTGGTTCCCCAACCCCAGGCCCACCTCGGCCATGCCGGTGACGGGCATTCCCACCCGCGGCGCGTACGAAGCCCGGCATTCGCTGCTCCCCACCTGGACGCTCCCGTCGCCCCGGTTGATTCAAAGCCGCGTCCTGGCGACGGGCGGGGAGCTGGTGGCCGATTGGCTGATCAGTCGCGGCTGGGTGCCTCCCCAGTTCTGCCACGACGCCGCGGTGGACCACCGGGTGCTTGGGTGGCCCTCGTGGGGGCTTGAAGATCACTACGGCTTCGTGCCGCCGCCCGGCGTGTCGCAGGACCTCAACGCGTGGGAGATGGTGTTGCGTCTGTCCATGGATCAGGCGGCCGGTTTCGACTGGGGCAACAACTGGGGGTACTTCCTCGTTCCGCGTGAAGACCTCGAGCGGGGAGACCTGCGCCGCATCGTGATCACCGCCGCGGCCACGTGAATTCGACCATGGGGCGTTTTCGAATTTGCCGCCCCGGTGCCAGAATGGGGCCGACGTGACCGCCTCCACCGAAGTCCTCAGCAGCGACCCGGCCTGCCGCGTACACACGCCGGTGGAGCAGCATCGGAGCGAAGGCCGCACGCGCATCGTGGTGGCCTTCACCGCCGCGATGATGGTGGCGGAGCTGATCGTGGGCTTCTGGTCCAACTCGCTGGCGCTGCTGGCCGACGGCTGGCACATGCTCACCCACGTCGGCGCGCTGGGCCTCGCCGCGCTGGCCTACTGGTACGCCCGCACGCGGGCCAACGATCCGCGCTTCACCTTCGGCACCACCAAGCTCTACGCGCTCGCCGGCTACACCAGCGCGGCCTTTCTGATCTGCGTGGCGGTGGTGATGGCGTGGGAAGGCGTCCAGCGAATTCTCGCGCCCCAGCCGGTGGACTTCGGGGTGGCCCTCCCGGTCGCCGTGCTGGGCCTGCTGGCCAACCTGGTCTCGGTGTGGATTCTCGACGTCCGGGGCGAAAGCCACGAGCACGCCCACGCGCACGACCACGCGCACGAACACACCCATGCACACGATCACAACCTGCGCGCCGCGTACTTCCACGTGCTCGCCGACGCCGCCACCAGCGTCTTCGCCATCGTCGCGCTGCTGGCCGGCCGGTACTGGAACGTGCCGCTGCTCGATCCGCTGGTTGGGATCGTGGCGGCGGCGGTGATCTTCCGTTGGGGCGTGGGCCTCATCCGCGACACCTTGACCCAGCTGCTCGATTTGAACCCGTCCGAGAAGACCAGGGCCGCCATTCGCAGCGCCCTGGAGAAACTCGACGGCACCGCCGTGGCCGACCTCCACCTGTGGAGCGTGGGGCCGCAGCGGTTGTTGTGCGTGGTGGCGGTCGAGGCCCGCTCGCCCCGCACGCTCGAAGAGTACCGCCAGGTCGTGCTGGCAGCCGCGCCGGTGCACCACCTCACCGTGGAAGTCCGCGCGCGGGCGTAGACGCTGATGATCGATTTCCGACTTCCATTCGACGAGCCGGTGTTCAGCGCCGTCAACGGGCTGGGGCTGTCACTGCTCGATGACGCGTTCGTCCTCGCCTCGAATCCGGCCTTCGGTGTCGGGGCCCTGGTGGTGCTCTTGTTGTGGACGCTCAGCGTCGGCCGGAGGAAGGCCATTCCGCTGGTGCTGCTCACCCTCGCGGCGGTGGCGCTCACCGACTCGTTCGGGGCCTACGTGCTCAAGCCCTGGGTCAATCGCGCCCGACCGTGCATCGCCTTGCCGCCGGGCACCTTTCGACTGCTGGTCGCGCGCATGACCTCGCCTTCGATGCCCAGCCTGCACGCGGCCAACTCCTTCGCCGCGGCCATGGCGCTCTCACTCGGCGCCCGCTTCATTCGCCCCGTGGCTCTGACGATTGCCCTGGTCATCGCCCTGAGCCGCGTGGGGGTCGGCGTGCATTGGCCTTCGGATATCCTGGTGGGCGCGCTCTACGGCACCGGCGTGGCGTTGGCCGCGAGCTGGTTCGTGCGAAAGAAGTTTCCCCGGTACGCGCTCACCGTCGGGCCGCCGGCCGCCGACTGACGTCCCGCTACGCCGGAACCGCCGCGTCATCCGGGTAGGGCATGCCACTGGTCTTTCGGCCCAGCCGGGTGCGAATGAAGGCGCCAATCGCCGCCAGCGAGAGCGTGGCCAGCGTCAACGCGCCCAGCACCGGCACTTCGCCCAGCAGCGCAATGGCCAGCGTGCCCACGGCCAGCGCGAGCGCGTGCGTGCGTTTCAAGGCCCCCACGGGGAGCGAGGCGCCCAGTCCGTGCGCCGCGGCGGCGATGCCCACCACCACCAACAGCGAGAGGAAGAACCAGAGCGCCAGCGCGAGCGGAATGCCGATCAAGGTCACGAAGAGAATCAACGTCAGGGGAATGGTGGCAATGGCGGCGAGCAGCCCCACGCCTCCGCAGGCGGCGAACGACGAGCGCAGCTCCCGCTCGACCGAGGTGAAGCGATTGGGCGCGAGAAGAAATGCGAACAGCCCGATGATGAAGAACACCGCGAAGCGCACCAGCACGCGGGGCACCAGCGGCATGGCGTTGTCGCGCAGCGCGTCCTCGCCCTTCGAGAACGGGTGAAATTCCCACGAGCGCTGCACGCCCTGGCCCGATGGATTCCAGAAGGGAACGCCCAGCCCGCCCTTGCCCAGGCCGACCTCCTGGCCCTGCACCACCGCGCCGCGGCCTTTCACCACGTGGCCGCCGATGGACACCGCGTCGCCGCGCACTGTCGCCCCCTCGCCCAGGGTGACGTCGCCGCCGAAGGCCACCGCGTCGCCCGTGACGGTGGCGCCTTCGCCCACCACCGCGCCGCCGCCATAGGCGACCAGGTTGTGCACCGTCTCATTCGGTTCCACGCGGAGTGGCCCCGTGCCGACCACGTCGCGCTCGTCGTTGGGGCCGAGGCGAAGGGTGCCCCCAGCGCCCTCGTCGTCGTCGGCCTCGGTGGGCGAACCCGCCCCGCGGCGGGGCGGCGCGACGATGGTCCACACCGCGCCCTCGGTGATGGCCGCGTGGTGGGCCTGCGCCACCAGGCGCAGCGCGTCTTCGGCCGCGACCTCTTTCAGGTGAACCTCAGCGGGCTGATCGAAGTCGCCGGTGACGACGAGGTTGACGTGCCCAGCGGCGGCGATGGCCTTGAGCGACTCACCCAGCGTGCCCTTCATGTCCAGGGAGACAGTGTTCGGCGCCGCCGCGGTGAAGAGGGCGAGGGCCAGCGCGCGGGTCATGACCGGTTCTCCGTGGCGCCGGCCACGCTTCGTCGAAGCGCGAGGGCGGTGAGCACGGCGAGCACGGCGGCCGCACACACGGCCAACGCACCGGCGTGATTGACGGCCGCCAGCAACGCGGTGGCCGCGCCGCGGAGCAGCACGAGCGAATTCTTGAGGCCCACGCCGACGGCCCCCAGGGCGGCCCCACGGCCTTCGAGCGTGGCCCCCAGCGCAAGCCCGGTGAGCGCGATAATCATCAGCCCCGCGAACAGCTCGCGCCGACGGTCGACCGCGCGAGGCGCCGCCGCGACTCTGGCCATCACCGCGTCCTGAAAACCCGCCGGGGGGAACGGGTCGCTCCACCCGCGCAGCGTGGCGTCGATCGCGTCGTGCGCACGTTGCACGTCCGCGTCGGGCGCGCCGTTGACTTCGGGAGTTTGAGGTTTGTCGTTCAAGAAGTCGCCTCGACGCCGAGCATCACACGAATCTTCTCTCGCGCTCGAAACAAGCGCGCCATCACCGTGCCCGGGCGAACGCCGGTGATGTCCGCGATCTCCTTGGTGGAGCGCTTCTGCGCGTAATAGAGCGAGAGCACCTCGCGGTCCGACGCGTCCAGGCGCTGGAGCGCCGCGGCCACCCCTTCATCTCGCTGGAGGGTGAGCAGGCGCTCCTCCGGCGAGGCCCCCGGGACGGCCAGCGTCGCGGCGTGATCGTCCAGGTCCTCGCTCCGCGCGCGACCCTTCTTCCGAATGGCGTCGATGCAGACGTTCCGGGCGATGGCGAGCAGCCACACCTCGAACGGCCGCCGCTCGTCGAACCGATGGAGGTGCTGCCACGCTTTGAGGAACGTCTCCTGCGCCGCGTCGGAGGCTTCGGCGCTGGAGATGAGCATGCGCGAGCACAGCCCGAACACGGGCCGCGACGAGGCGCGCACCAGCGACGCGAACGCCGCCTGCTCTCCGCGCTTGGCCGCGCGAATGAGCTTCAGCTCCGCCGGTTCCTGGGTCTCAGCCACGAGCGGCAGTTCCATGGCCGCGAGAAAGCCTGGTGTCATGGCGTTCCATACGTGCCAGCCCCGCTGCGATTTCACCGCTTTTTGTGGCCAGATTTCGCGGCCTTGGCCCGATTCTGGGCCCGCTCCGCCTTCTTCTGCCGCGACAGCTCGCGAAACCCCTGCGGTCGATTGGGCGCAGGCGCCGGGGCGTCGTCCGCCGACGGGTTGAACTTCATGGCGTCGAAGGTGCGCGCGCCGGTTCGTTCACCCGGGCGCTCCGGGGGCGGGCGCTTGCGGTGCCGCGGCGAGCGCTCGGAGCGAGGCTTCTTGGCGTGCGGCTCAGCGCGCGCCGAAACAGCCGGCTGGCCCTCGCGCGCCGCGGGCGTGAACTCGACCGGGTGCTCCGCTTCACCCCACGCGCGCGTCTGGGAGGCGCGAATCTCCTCCGCGCTGTCTTCGCGGAAGCTCTGGCGGAACAGGCGCTTCACCACCAGCGTGGCGTAGCTGCCGGGGGGCAGGGTGAAGGCGATGTTCAGCTTCAACTGGGGCTTGTTGAGCTCGTCCGGCGCCGCGTCGCCCACCACGAGCTTCTTCGGGTACACCAGAATCGGCCGCTCTTCGTGTTTGAAGAAGAGCATCTTGCGCGCTTCTTTCACCTGCAGTTGATCGAGCGTGAGCTTCGACTTGCCCAGCGCCCAGGTGGCGGCTTCTTCAATGCGCGGGTCGGTGAACTTCGTGTCCGGTGCCAGGAGCGGGAAGGTGTGCCGGCGGAGGAACTCGAGCACGTCTCGCGGCGCGTCGATGTGAAAGAGGAGCGTGCCGCCCTGGTAGGGGAGCGGGACGATCGACTCGCGAGGGAGCACCAACTGGAGGAGCCGGCGGGCGCCTTCGTTCCAGAGAAAGGACTGGAGCGTGAAGAGCATCATCGCCCGGTGCGCGGAGTCGATCTGCAGAAACGCCCGCACGAAGTTGGTCGGCTCTTCCCGCAGCGCGTACAGAATGCGGAAGTACTTCTTGTTGGCGTCGTAGGGGCAGCGCGCGTTCCAGTCGCCCCAGTTCTCCTTCCAGAACACCTTCACCTTGGCGTCCTGGCTGTGATCAAGGGGAGACGGCACCGCCATGTAGTTCTTCAAGGCGGACTCGAAGTCGCCCCGCAGGAGATCTTTGGCGATGAACCCCTGACCGTGCTTGAGCGCCCCGAAGCGCTGACTGTCGAAGTAGTTCACCACGCCGAGGCGCTCGACCTCGGCGACGTTGATCTGAAGGTTGGCGTGCTCTTCTTTGGTGACCGCCCGAACGGTGACGGCGAAGCGATTGGAGGTGGTGTTCTCGGCGCTGAGCGGCTTGTCGGTGCGCCCCATGAACTTGAGGCGAAGATCGGCGTCCTGCATGTCGACGTCGTGACCCTCGACGGCCACCAACTGCTCCGTGCGCCCCTGCTTGTCCTTGAGGCCGCAGTACGACACCGAGCCTGGCTTCAACCCGAAGCGGCTCTGAATGCGGATCACCGCGTCAAAGGTGGACAGCTTCTGCTTGTCCATCAGGTAGACGCGGTAGCGCCCGTGTGGCACCTCGTCGTACCGGAACGATTCGGTCACCACGAAGTCTTCTGGACGCTGTTTGAGTCGCATGGGGCGCGGGGAACAAAGCACGCGGGGCCCCTCTCGCAAAGCGGGTGTTCCATCGGTGGCCGGAATTGATAGGCTTCTCCCCGCCGTGGCGCAGAACCCCATTCCTCTCACCATGGAAGTGCAGCCGACCGGGTCGACCCCCTCGCCGGCGCCGACGGCGCAGATCTACGCGCCCGGCCAGCTCAAGGGCCCACGGCTGCAGGGGCGCTTCGTCGACGGCCGCTCGGGCGAGTTCCCCCTGGGACTCAAGACCACCGTGGGGCGCCACCCCAACAACGTGCTGCGCCTGGTGGACCGCGAGGTCTCCAAGGATCACGCCATCATCGAGAAGACTGGCGGTTACTTCCTGCTCAAGGACCTGGGGTCCTCCAACGGCACCTTCGTCAACTCGCGCAAGGTGAAGGAGCTGCGGCTCAAAGACGGCGACCGCCTGATGTTCGGGGCGAGCGAGTTCACCTTCCTGTCCGGTGGAGCGGACGGACTCCCGGGTGGGACGCCGGGGGTCACCATCGTCGCCTCCGCGCAGTCGATGCCCGCCTTCCTGGCGCAGATCGAGCAGGCCAAGGAGAAGGCCGACTTCAAGCCGGCGGACCAGATTCGCGACGATAAGCAGCTCCGCGACGACTACGAGAAGCTGCGCATCGCCCACGAGTTCCAGACGGCGCTGGGGAACCGAAGCGACGGCGACGGGCTGTACGAGAAGATTCTCAAGGTGGCGTTCAAGCTGCTGCGCGCGGACAACGCGGTCATCTTCCCCACCAGCGAGGACGGCAAGTTGCTCCCCGGGGAAGGGGGCACGCCCCGCTCGGTCATCCTCAAGACGCGCGAGCAGGACAATCTGGAAGTCTCCACCACCGTGCTCGAGAAGGTCAGCCAGACCAAGAAGGCGGTGCTGATCGCCGACGCCAACCTCGACTCGCGCTTCTCCTCCACGGAGAGCATCGTCTCGGCCGGTATTCGCTCGGCCATGGCCGTGCCGCTGCTGACCGAGAAGGGCATGAAGGCCATTCTCTTCTGCGACACCCGCAAGCTGGGCAACGCGTTCACCGAGAAGGACCTGAAGCTCCTCTCCGGCATCGCCTCGCAGGCCGCCGTGGCGCTCGAGAACGCGCAGCTGGCGAGCAAGGTGAACCAGGAAGAGAAGACCCGCGAAGAGCTGGCGCGTTTCCTCTCACCCCAGGTCGCCGCCATGGTCGCCGCGCGCGTGGCCAAGGGCGAGTCCGACCTGTCCTCGGCCGGTGAGCTGACCGAAGTGACCAGCCTCTTCGTCGATATTCGCGGTTTCACCTCGATGGCCGAAGCCGACAGCCCGCAACAGACCGTCGCCATGTTGAACACCTTCTTCAAGGCCATGGCCAAGGCGGTGTTCGACAACGAGGGCAACCTCGACAAGTTCATCGGCGACTGCGTGATGGCCGTGTGGGGGCCCCCGTCGCGACACCCCGACGACGCCGCGCGCGCGCTCAACGCGGCGCTGCAGATGCAGGCGGCCGTGGAAGCGATCAACGTGCAGCGCGCCGAAGACGGGCTGAAGCCGATTGAGGTGGGCATCGGCATCAACACCGGCGACGCCATTGTCGGGTACATGGGCTCGGACGAGCGCCACGAGTTCACCGCCATCGGCGACTCGGTGAACACGGCGTCGCGCCTGTGCGGCCTGGCCAAGACCAAAGAGATTCTCACCACCGAGTTCACTGTTCGCCGCGCGCAGGCTGCGGGGGCCCGCTTCCTCATCGAGCCCGTCTCCGTCCTTCACGTGAAGGGCAAGGAGAAGGGCGTCCCCACGTACCGCGTGCTGGGCCGTTCCTGACCCCAAAACTTGCGTGGCTGGCTTGAGGCACCCTGGGCATTTCTGGGGTAAATCTCCGCCTCGGTGACACTCCCGGCTCGAGCCGCCGTGACGCAGGCCTGCCCCAACTGTGGCAAGGCCCACGACACGAGCATTTTCGTCACGGGTCAGAAGGTGACCTGCAGCTGCGGCATTCGCTTCGAGGTGCAGCGCACCGACGTGGTGAGCGGCTCGGGTCGTTCGTCGGTCAACGTCAACGTGGCGTTCGACGAGAGCTCGCTGGGGCCGACCATTTCGCCTTCTCGTCGCGCTGAAGCCGCGCCCACCAACGACGGCACGCACGTGGTCTCCGCCGCGCCGCCGGAGATTCCGGGCTACCGACTGCTCGAGGTGCTGGGCCGGGGCGGCATGGGCGAGGTGTGGCGCGCGACCCAGGAGTCCCTGGGGCGGGCGGTGGCGATCAAGCTGCTCCCGCCCAAGTTCTCACGGGATGCCGACTTCGTGGCGCGGTTCGAGAAGGAGGCGACGGCGCTCGCCTCCCTTTCCCACCCGAACGTGGTGCAGATCATCGACCGGGGGTCGGCGGGCGATCACGTCTACTTCGTGATGGAGTTCGTCCCGGGCAAGTCGCTGCGCGACCTCATTCGCGGCGCCGAGCTGAAGCCCAACGAGGCGCTCAAGCTCGGGCTCCAGCTCTGTCGCGCGGTGGACTACGCGCACTCCCGAAACATCATTCACCGCGACTTGAAGCCCGAGAACATCCTGGTGGATGAGCAGGGCCACGTGAAGGTGGCGGACTTCGGGCTGGCGGGCATGCAGGGGGCGAAGGAGTACAACCTCACCGCCACCTCGGTGGCCATGGGCACCGTCAACTACATGGCCCCCGAGCAGCGGCGCGACGCCAAGAACGTCGATCACCGCGCCGACCTCTACTCGCTGGGCGTGGTGCTCTATGAGCTCCTCACCGGCGAGCTGCCCATCGGCCGCTTCAAGATGCCGTCGCAGCGCGTGAAGGGGCTCGACCCCCGCGTCGATGAGATCATCGGGAAGGCGCTGGAGAGCGACGTCGAAGGGCGCCCCAACCGGGCCGCGGAAGTGGCCGAGGTGCTCGACGCGGTCCTGGCCAACTCGAGCGCGAGCCTGCTCGATCCCTCCCGTCGAGCGACCAACCCGGACTCGCCGCGCAGTCGCCCGGTGGGCGGCGACATGGGCGCAGGGCGAACGGGGCGAGACCTCGCCGTGGGGGCGATGGTGCTCGTCGGTCTCGGGCTCATCGGGGTGATGCTGAAGTTCATGCCGGCCGCCACGGGAACGAGCCCCACCGTCGCCAGAGAACCGCCCGCCACCTACGCCGACACCGAAGATGACCTGGCCTCGACCGCGGTGGGCGATGACCGGAACCTGACCATCGACTTCGAGCCGGGCGATGGCGCCCAGTTCAACGCGCACTCGGGCAGTTGGAGCATCGATGACGGTGCGCTCATCGCCACGCAGTTCGGGCAGGCGACGGTGGCAGAGCACCCGAAGCTGGTCCCTCGCGCCTACCTCTCGTCGCACTACTACTCAGCCGACGATTTTTCGGCCCAGGTGGACATGCAGGTCGAAGACCTGCCGGCGCAGTTCCCGCCGGTGCCCCAGGAGTCGCAGCGCTTCGGCGAGCTCGCCTTTCGCATCAAAGATCTCCAGGTGAGCATCTTCGCCATTCCCGACGTCGGGGTTCGGCTGGGGTGGCGCTACTTCACGCCCGATGGGACCGAAGTGGTGGGCAACAGCTCGCGCGACCTGGAGCAGATGGTGGAGGACGAAGTCCTGGCGCCCGTGGGGCGCTTCCGGTTGAAGCTGTCGCTCAAGAAGTCGAAGGGTGGGGCGGTCGACGCGGAGGCGTTCATCAACGGTCAGCGCTTCGTGCACAAGATGCTGCCCGGGCTGGCCGGCCAGGTCGGGAAGGTCGCCCTCGGCTGCCGCAATTCCCAGTGCCGCTTCGACGACCTGAAGATCTCTGGCCAGGTCGCCCGGCGCCCCGAAAGCAAAGCCGCGGCCGAGTGAGGCCGCCGGGAGCGCCCGGGCCTTGATTCGGTTCAGGTTCGGCGGAGCAGCGTGAGCGTGTCCGAGAAGTCCTTGTTGAGGCGGACTGTCTCGTACCCGGCGGGCACGCGGCCCCCGAACCCGTTGTACGTGATGAGCCAGGTCCCCGGCCGGGCCGCCGCCAGAAGGGAGGCGGTTGCAGCCACGTCACGGCGAAAGCGCTCGGGGTTGATCTCCACCTCGGCGTCGAGATGGTCCTCGCGGCCGTACAGGTTCTCGCCGAACGGGTTGTAGAAATAGAAGGCGTCGGGGGCGTACTGCGCCGCGGTCTTGAGGTCGCCCTGCTGAAAACGCGCCCGGTCGTCGACGCCGAACAGCCTGGCCAGGCGCGTGGCCACGGCCACCAGTCGAGGCCGGTGCTCCACGCCGATGTACTCGGCGCTCCCCGAGAGCGCCGCCACGACGCAGAACTTGCCGACGCCACTCCCCACGTCCAGCACGCGCCGAATGCCGAACTCGTCGATCCACCGCGCGGCCGCGGCCGCCACCGCCACGGGGGACCAGTGGTGGGAGGACGCCTCTCGCAACTCCGGGGGCAGAAAGCGGTCAAACGCGCGGTCGGTGGTGTGCGCGTGCGATCGCAGCGCGAGCGCAATTCGCGCCGGCGTGTGCGCCGCGATCGCGCCGTCGACCGGCGTCAGTTCGTCGAAGTGCGAGGTGTGGGAACTCACGGGCCGTCGCGGCGAGACCGGGGCTACGCCGCGTCCTTCCGCTTGAGGGAGAGCCCGAGGACAAATTGCGCCACCGGCTCGGCGCCGTACTTCGACGGAACAGTGGCGACGATGTCGAGTGGAATGGTGAGGCGTTCACCCGAGCGGTCGGCCTGCGCCACCGCGTCGGCGATCTCACGCCCCTGCCGGCAGGTGAACATCACGTCGCCGTCGGGGCGCTTCAAGAACTTCGCCTGGAAGTCTTTGAAGACCAGGGTCACCCTGGGGTGGCGTTTGCGAATGATGCTCATCGCGTTCAGACCACCGGCGAGATCGGCCCCCACGCAGAGGGCGCCGAAGTACATCGTGCCCCAGTGGTTCCTGGTTCGCAGGCCCAGCGGAATCATCACCTCGGCCCCGTCGTCGTCGAGCGAGATGACGCGCGGGCCCACGAAGAAGATGAGTGGAATCTGGGTGAAGGTGAACCCGCGAATGAAGAGGGTCTCTCGGATGAGCACGGGGGCGTTAGAGCAGAAAAACCACCGCCGTGCCGCTTTGAACCGTTACGGAGCGCGCCCTAGGAGATGCCGTAGAGCTTCAGCTTCCGTACCAGGGTGTTCCGCCCGATGCCGAGCAGCTCGGCAGCTCGGGAACGATTGGCGTTTGTCTCCTGCAGCACGTGGAGGATGTGGCGGCGCTCCGCGGCCGCGAGTGACATCACGGCGTCTTTCGGTCGCGACGACCCACCGGACTCGGCGGGGAGGGGCAGCCGGTCGGGGGTGATCTCGCCTTCCGCGAGCACGGTGGCGCTCTCCAGGCAGTGCTCCAGCTCGCGCACGTTCCCGGGCCATTCGTGGGCCACCAGCCGCTCAACCGCCGCCGGGGTGAGGCGGGGCGCTTCGATGCGATGCCGCCGCGCCGCCTGCGCCACGAAGTGCCGCGCCAACCGCTCGATGTCTTCGGGGCCGCGCTCGGTGAGCGACGGGAGCCGCAGCTCCACCACTTTGACGCGGTAGTAGAGGTCGGCTCGGAACGTGCCGGCCTTCACCATCGCCTTGAGGTCGCGGTGGGTGGCGGCGACCACCCGGACGTCCGCGCGCACGGTCTGGGTGCCGCCCACGCGCTCGAACTCACGGTCCTGCAGCATGCGCAACAGCTTGCTCTGCAGCGCCAGCGGCAGCTCGCCCAGCTCGTCGATGAAGACCGTGCCGCCGTCGGCGATTTCAAACTTGCCCAGCGCGCGCGACTCGGCGCCGGTGTACGCGCCTTTCTCGGGGCCGAAGAGCTCGTTCTCGATCAGCGAGGGCGGCAGCGCCGAGCAGTCGACTTTGACGAACGGCTTGTGGCGGCGCGGTGAGTTGACGTGAATTGCCCGAGCGACCAGTTCCTTGCCGGTGCCGGACTCCCCGCTGATGAGCACCGTGGCGTCGGTCGGCGCCGCCTTGAGCACCAGGCGGTAGGCGGCGCGCATGGGCGGGGACTCACCGATGATGTGATTGAAGCAGTAGGCCACCGGGCTGTGCGGCTGCTCTTTGGCGCGGAGCAGCTCGCTGTAGAGGCTGGTGGCCTGCAGCGCCTCGGAGATCTCGTGGGCGACCGCGGCCATGCGCAGCTCGTCGTCTTTGCCGAATGCGCCGCCCCCCAACCGATTCAGCACCTGAACCACGCCAAAGCATTCGCCCGAGCGGTCGAGCAGCGGCGCTGCCAGCAGGGTCCGGGTGCGGTAGCCGGTCAGCTTGTCCACGTCGGGGAAGAAGCGCGCCTCCTGGTCCGCTGAAGGAATGCACACCGGCTTCTTCTCCGCCGCCACGTAGCCAGCGATGCCCTGGCCGACTTTGAGGCGAATCTGCTTCAGCTCGGGCAGGTTGGCCGCGCGGCTGAACAACTCGCCCCGGGCCGGGTCGAGCAGGTAGAGCGTCCCGCGGTCGGCCTGCATCGCCGCTTCCACCCGCGCCACGAGTGTCTTCAAGACCTCGTCGAGGTGGACCTCTTGTCCGACCAGCGCCCCCAGCCCCAGGGCGACGTGCGATGGCTCGGCCGGCGTTCGCTTCATCAGGCGCAGGAGTGTTTCGAAACTCGTGTCACGACTCAAGGAATCGAGCGCGCTCATGGTCGTTTTCCCTACACCGACACCGCCAGCCCTTCGCACGCTGGCGTGGTGCGGAGGAACACCGAGCGGGCCGACTTCGCCATCGCCTCCACCGCGTCGTCGTTGTGGGCCGGGTCGTGGTGAAACAGGTACAGCGAGCGCACGCCGCAGGCCGCCGCGATCGCCGCCGCGTCCATCATGGTGGAGTGGCCCCAGCCCTTGCGCGGCGGTCCTCCCACGCCCGCGTACTCTTCTGGCGTGTACTGGGCATCGAGCACCAGCACGTCCACGCCGGTGAGCAGCGCCCGAACGTCCGGCGAGAGCGTGTCGAGGGAGACCTCCACGTCGGTCAGGTAGGCAAACCGCGACGCGCCGGCCTGCAGGTGAAACCCGAGGCACCCCTGCGGGTGGGGGAGCGCCATGGGGGTGACCCGAATCTCGCCCACGTTGAACGCTTCGAGGGGCCGCGCGTCGTGAAAGCTGGTGCTCGCCCGCATGGCCGCGAAGGGGACGGGGAAGTTGGGCGGCTCCATCTGCTTCTCCAACACCGAGCGGAGCGCCGCGCCGCCCCCCTCGAACGGCCCGTAGAGGTGCAGGCGCGTATCCGGCTTGTACGCCGGCGCGAAGAAGGGAAAGCCCTGCACGTGATCCCAGTGGAGGTGCGAGAACAAGAGGGTGGCCTCGAAGGGCTCCGGCGCCTTCATGGCCGCGTCACCCAGCGCGCGGATGCCGGTGCCAGCATCGAGAATGATGCGGCTGTGGCCATGGCGAACCTCGAGGCACGAGGTGTTGCCGCCGATCCGGGCCGTGGACGGTGACGAGCTGGCGATGCTGCCCCGAACTCCAAAAAAGCGGATCTCCATGGCGACCTCCTGGTGGCGACGAGAGGTTCAAGAGCAAGCCGCTGGCCAGGACGCGCCGGAGGGGTTTTCGTGGGTTGGGTCCGAAGGTGTTCCAAAACGGAACAGACGGGGCGTCGACTGCCCCAGGGCGGATCAGGGCTCCTCGGGCGCCCGAGGGAACTCGACGGTGAAGGTGGCGCCGCGGAGGTGGCCCTCGCTCGCCACCGCGACGCGGCCGCCGTGCAACTCCACCAACTGCTTCACGATCGAGAGCCCCAGCCCCACGCCTCCGTGGCGGCGGGTCTGCGCGCGGTCGGCCTGGCGAAACCGCTCGAACACCACCGGAAGAATGTCGGCCGAAATGCCTTCACCGGTGTCGGTCACCTGCAGCGCGGTGCCCATCGCGCAGGGGCGCACGGTCACGGCCACTTCGCCCCCCGAGGGCGTGAACTTGAGGCTGTTCTGAATCAGGTTCCACGCGATCTGCGAGAGGCGTGCTTCGTCGCCCAGAATCCGCGGCACGCCCTGGGTGGCCTCGAAGGTGAGCTTCACCTGCCGGGCCTGAGCGGTGGGCTCGAGCGACTCGATCACGTCGCCCACCGGGTCCGCCAGCGCCAGCGGCTGGAGGTCCAGCTTGAGTTTTCCGGTCTCGATCCGCACTGTGTCCAGGAGATCGTCGATGAGACGACTCTGGGCTTTCGCGCTGCGCTCAATCGTGTCGAGCGCCTGGGCCCGCATCTTGGCGTCGGTCCGGGGGTCGCGAAGGATCTCCGTCCACCCCAGAATCGGGAGCAGCGGCGTGCGCAGCTCGTGCGACACCACCGCCAGAAAGTCGTCTTTCAGTCGGCTCGACTCGAGCGCCTTTTCGTAGAGCCGTGCGTGCTCCATGGCCTGCGCAGCGCGGCGT
>CAZFXD010000060.1:0-6017 GCA_964522795.1 uncultured Myxococcaceae bacterium | reverse complement strand
CAGCGCGGCGTCGGCTCGGGAATGCGGGGCGCTGACGTGCGCCCGAAACGCCAACAGCGCGCCGAACGTCTGACCGGGGCGCGCGATGGGGGCCGCCACCCAGGAGGCGAAGCGCAGCGCTGGGCCTCCAAGACTCGCCAGGCCCGCCTCGGCCGAAGGCAACCCATCGTCGCTCACCGCCGAGGCCAGCACCGCGCGGCGGGTGTTGAGGCACGCCGTCACCGCGTCGGGGATCGTGCCTGGCCAGACGCCGGGGCCGAGCTTCGAGAGCGCCTCCAGCGGCGGCCCCGCGCTCACGCAGACCACCCGCACCGCGCCGACGTCGTCGGCCGAGACCACCACCGCGGCCTCACCCAGCTCGTGCGTGCACAGCGCGACGAGCTGGCGCTCCGCGTGACCGGGCTCGAGCGAGTCGTGGAGCGCCATGCCGGCGTTGGACAAGAACGCCACCCGACGGTTCGAGGCCGCCTCGGCTGAAGATTTTCGGGCTTCGTGTTCGGCGGTTCGCTCGTCGATGGCATCGCGCACCACCACCAGGGCCCCGCCGCCCGGTCCAAGGGACGAGGCGGTCCACTCGATGGCGCCGCCGATGGCGGGCGGCCGCTGGACCCGTGATTGCCGCCGCGTTCCCTGGACCACCTTCTGGAACAGGGCGGCTTCCGCGGGTGACTCGAAGCCCAGCACCTCGGCCGCGGGTTGCCCCAGCGCACACGCCTGGCCGAGCACGGCCCGTGCCGCTGCGTTCTGGTAGACGAGGCGACCGCTCGCGTCGAAGACAAACAGGGC
Organism: uncultured Myxococcaceae bacterium; assembly: GCA_964522795.1. Taxonomy (GTDB): domain Bacteria; phylum Myxococcota; class Myxococcia; order Myxococcales; family Myxococcaceae; genus CAZFXD01. The sequence goes on along the minus strand of CAZFXD010000060.1, from coordinate 5,231 downwards.
AAACTCTGCCGCGGCCAGCGCTGACCGAAGGTCGCTCGCGCTCAGTTCTTCCACAGGAGTTTCCACGGCGCCTTCTTCAAGTCCGACAACAGCCCCTTGAGGTCCTCGAAGAGCTGCTTGTCCTTCAGGGCGGCGCCCACCGAGCCTTCCCCCGCCTCCAGCCGCGCTAGAATCCGATCGGCGCGCTCCGAGGTGCTGTCCAGTTTGGCCAGCGCGGCCTTGAGTCGTTTGGCGTCGTCTTCGGTGAGGGGGCCGGCGAACTGCGCGAGGCCGCCCAGCGCCGTGCCGGCGTTCTTGGAGAGCCCCGGCCAGTCGGCGCGGAGCGCCTTCGCCGTGGCGGCCGCGTCTTCAATCAACTCGTTCGCTTTGCCGTGCGGCTCCAGCTGCGCCCGCCCCAGCGCGGCGAGCGCGCGCAGGTCTTTGACCGCGGCGTTCAGTTCGAGCAGGAGCGCCCGCAGGTCGCCTTTGTTGTCGACGATCACGCCGTCCAACGACTGGGCGAGCCCGGTGACGTTCTTCACCAGGTGGGCCACGGCGTCCGGGTTCTCATCGAGCGAACGGGTGATGGCTTCGAGAAACCGCGCGAGGCGGTTGGAGACGACGTCGATTCTCGGGGCATCGAGGCCCCGCACCCGCTGGTTGGCCGGCAGCGGTGTCGCGGCCGCGCCCGGGTTCAGCTCCAGGTACGACTCGCCCAGGGCGCCCTGGCTGGAGACCGTGACCGCGGCGTCGCTCTTCAACGCCGCGCGCGCCTCCGTGGAGATGGAGAGGGTGATGGCGACGGGGAGCGGGTCGCCCGCGGGGTCGCGGCGGTCGGCCAGCAGCGTCACGCTCTTCACGCGGCCGACCTCGATGCCGCCGAGCTTCACCGGAGCCCCTTTGACCACGTTTCCGGTGTGCGAAAAGTCGACCTCCAGCGGCGCGCCGCCAGACATGGAAAGGTCCCCCATGAGCCAGAGCAGGACCAGCGCGCCCCCCACCGCGAGCGCGATCAACGCACCGACCTTCAGCTCCAGGCGCGACTCAGACACGGGCGGTCGCCTCTCGCCACGCGAGGAACTCACGCGCAGTCCCATCGAAGCCAATCACGCCGTCTTTCACCGCCAGCACCCGGTCTGCCATTTTCTCGAGCGCAGCATAGTCGTGAGAAACGACCAAGGCGCCAAGTCCTTCTGACCGCAACGAAAGCAACGCGTCATTGACCTGACCCGCGGCCTCGCGGTCCAGCCCGGTAGTGGGCTCATCGAGCATCAGGTACTCCGGCGCCAGCACGAGCGCCCGGGCGATCGCCGCCCGCTTCTTGAAGCCGGGGCCCACTTCAGGGGGTCGCCGCGCGCGGAAGGGGAGCAGGCCCAGCCGCCCCAGCGCCGACTCGGCCGCGGCGGTCGTGCCCGCCAGCGCCACGTTCTCCTCCAGCGTCAACCAGTCGAGCAGCGCCGGGCCCTGCACGATGTACGGTGCGCGCCGACGGAGCGGAATCATCGCGCGCTCCGACAACAGGCCCACGTTGTGACCGAAGAGCGTGGTGGCGCCGGCGTCGGCATGGAGCAGCCCGACCGCCAGCTTGCAGAGCACGCTCTTCCCCGAGCCGCTGCGGCCGACGATGAAGGTGATGCCCTTGAAGTCGATCTCGCACGTCACGCCGCGCAACACCGGCGTGCCGGAGAAGCTCTTCTGAATGTTGGAGAACGCGAGCGCGCTCATCGGTCGATCACCAGAAACCCGAAGGCCACGATGAAGTCCACCACCAGCACCAGCATGCTCGCGTCGACCACGCCCGAGGTGACGGCGTCGCCCACCGCGGCCGCTCCCGCGCGCGCCTTCAGCGCTCGCACAGAGACCGCGAGCGGAATCAGCGCGCCCGCCAGGACAGCCTTGAGCGTGGCGCAGGCGATGTCGGCCCAGTCGACGTAGCGCGCGTCGAAGAAGGACATGCCGTCAGAGCCGAACACCCACGTCACCGTGAGCGAGGCCGTCACGGTCGCGGAGAGCGTGCCGAGCACCGTGAGGCAGGGGAGCGCGATCACCGAGGCGACGACGCGGGGCGCCACCAGCTCCGAGAGCGGGTCCGTGGCCGACAGCTGCATCGCGTCCAGTTGTTCGTTGACCGACATCGAGGCCAGCTCGGCCGAGGTGGCCGCGCCGATCTTCGACGCGGCCAGCAACGCCACCGTCAGCGGGCCCATCTCGCGCACCAACAGCTCGAAGTACGCCGGCCCCACCACCGCCACGTTGCCGACGTACTTGCGCGCCTGTTCGTAGGCGATGGTCACGATCACCATGCCGAAGAAGCCGAGCCCCACCACCACCAGCGGGAGCGTGCGGTTGCCGATGTCGTACAACTGCTCCAGACACCCGCGAGAGGAGATGCCGTTTCTGCGCGCGGCCGAGACCGTCTGCTGCCAGAGCACGGCGATGGCCCCCACGGTATGGACCGGCGTGCTCATGAGGCCCACGCCGCGAGCAAGGGGGTCAAGATGAAGTCGAGCAGGAAGAGCGCAAAGCTGGTCGAGACCACCGCCTGCGCCGTGGCCCGGCCGACGCCCTCGGCGCCGCCTCGGGCCGCCAGTCCACAGCCGGTGGAGATGACCGAAATCGCCACCCCGAACGAGGCGGACTTCACCAGCCCTGCCACCAGGTCCTTCCACGACAGCAGGTCTGAGAAGGCGGTGAAGAAGATGCGCGGCGGGAGATCGAGCGCCGCGTAGGCCACGCTGCACTCGAAGATGATGGAGGTGATGAAGGTGATGGTGGCCAGCGCGCCGATGGAGATGAGCGCCGCCAGCACGCGGGGCGCGACCAGAAGCCGAAAGGGGTCGAGCGAGATGCCGCGCAGGCCTTCGATCTGCCCTCCCACCTCCATCAATGCCAGCTCGGCGGCGTTGCGCGCCCCGATGCGCGCGCCCATCAAGAGCCCGAGCAAGAGCGGCCCGAACTCCCACAGCACGGCGTAGCCGCCGGCCCAGCCTGTGTACTGGCGAATGCCGAAGCGCTGCACGTAGATGCTGGTCTGAAGAATGACCGTGGAGCCGGTCAGCGCGGCCACGCCCAGGGCGAGCGGCAGGGCGTGGTACCCGAAGAGGACCGTGGCGCGAACGCACTCGCGCCAGTTCAGCTGGGGCAGCGCGGTGAGCGTGCGCGCCGCCACCAGCCCCGACCGGCCGACCACCCGAAAGGTCTCCATCGAGCTTGCGCCGAGGTACGCAAGGAGTGCGCTGAGCGGGTTCATGTCGGGGCGCCACCCTCGACGAGCGCGCCGGCCTCCAACCGCACCCAGGTCAGCCCCGGGAGCGACTCCAGGGGGTCGGGCACCGCCACAATCAGCGTCTTGCCGCGCGAGACCTGGAGCAGCACCTGGGCGATCTCCCGCTCGGTGTCCGGGTCAAGCCCGGCGAACGGGTCGTCCGCCAGCAGCACCTCGGGCGAGGCGACGATCGCCCGCGCAATGCCCGCGCGCTTTCGCATGCCGCCGGAGAGCTGCGCAGGGGACTTGCTGCGCGCGTCGGCGAGCCCCACGCGCTCCAGCGCTTCGAGCGAACGGCGGTCGGCTTCGAGCTCGTTCACGGCCCGGCTCTTCAGCGGCAGGTGCAGGTTCTGAAACACCGTCTGGGAGTCGAACAGCGCGTCGGTCTGAAACACCATGCCGAACGCGGCCTGCGCCGCCTGCTTCTGCGCGCGCGGGAGCGCCGCGACCTGGCCGCCGTTCCACAGCACGGCGCCCGCGGTGGGCGCCTGAAGCCCGGCCAGCAGTTTCAGCAGCGTCGTCTTGCCACAGCCGGCGCGGCCGTAAATGCCCAGCTGCGTGCCCATGGGAAAGTCGCGCGAGACGTCGGAAAGCGCGCGCCCCGACGCGAACTGCACCGTGACCCGGTCGAGGGCGAGATTCATCGCAAGAGGTCAGCGGTCCTTCGAATGCCTGCTGAACGAGAGCTTCCGCGAACGCCCGCCGAACAGGTACCAGGTCACCGTGACGCCGAAGAGGAAGCTCGCCGCGATGCCGCCCAAAACCCCCAGCCCGGGAATGCCGAAGACCTGCCAGGGCTGACCGGCAAACGAGATGAAGGTGCCTACGATGAACCCGCAGGCGCACAGCCCGAGGAACGCCACCGCGGCCAGGGAGCGGAGCGTGCGATTCAACTGCACCAACTCCGGCGACTTGATGGTGGCGTTGAACTTGCCGGCCTCGAGGTCGAGCAGAATCTGCGACAGCTGCATCGGCAGGTCGGTCGCCATGCTCTCGAAGCGCAGCAGCGTCTTCAGGAGCCCGCCCTGCAGCTGTGACGGGTCGTACTTGTTCTGGAACATGCGCTGCGCGAACGGCATCGCCGCTTCGCCCACGTTCATGTTGGGGTAGAGCGAGCGCAGAATGCCTTCGGTGGTGATCGAGGCGCGGGCCAGAATCGCGTACTCCTTCGGCACGCGAATTCGGTACTTCACCGCGAGGTCCAACAGGTCGCGCATTACGAAGCGCGCGTTGATGTCCGAGAGCTTCTCCGGCAGGTAGGTGCTCAACACCTTGTCGATGTCCTGCTTGAACCCGAGCAGGTTGGCGCGCGAGTCCGGTACGCTGACCCGGTAGAGCAGCCGGGCGATGCTCTCGGAGTCTTTGAGCGCCACCGCGGTGATGAGCGAGATGAGCGACTCCTGCATCGCCTTGGAGACGCGCCCCACCAGGCCAAAGTCGATCAGCGCCAACACCGGGCCTGCCTCGGTCTTCTCCACCAGGAGGTTGCCCGGGTGAGGGTCGCCGTGGAACAGCCCGTCTTCGAACAACTGGCGGAACGACTCCTCCAGCATGTTCTTGGCCAGCGTCTCCTTCTCTTGCTCGGTCAACTGCACCACCGAGAGCTTGGGGGCCCGAATCATCTCCATGGTCAAGACGGTGCGGCTGGAGAGCTCGTCGTAGACCTGGGGAATTCGAATCGTCGGCCGGTCCACGTGCGTGGCGCGGAAGGCGCGAATGTTCTGGGCCTCGTTGAGGAAGTCGAGCTCCTCGCGAATGGCCCGGTCGAACTCTTCAATCACCGCGGTGGGCGTGTAGACGCCCATCTCCTCCACCACCGCCTCCAGCATGCGGGCCAGGGTGTGGAGCACCGAGAGGTCGGCTCGAATCTGCGCCTCGATGTTGGGGCGCTGCACCTTCACCACCACTTCCACGCCCTCGTTGGTCACCGCCCGGTGCGCCTGGGCAATCGACGCCGCGGCCAGCGGCGTGGGGTCGATCTCCCGGA
>CAZFXD010000059.1:1361-20958 GCA_964522795.1 uncultured Myxococcaceae bacterium | reverse complement strand
CACGATGTGGAAGCCGAGCGCTTCGAGGTACGGCATCAAGCCGGCTTCTTTGAGGTAGTCGGCCACCACCTGGCTGCCCGGCGCGAGCGACGTCTTTACCCACGGCTTCGTCACCAGCCCGTGCTCGACCGCTTTTTTGGCGAGGAGCCCCGCGCCGAGGAGGACTGACGGGTTCGAGGTGTTGGTGCACGAGGTGATGGACGCGATGACCACCGCGCCGTGCGAGGCCTTGAACTCTTCGCGGTCGGCCACCACCGTGACGGACCGGGAGAGCTTCGCGTCACCCGCGGGGACCTTGAGCGTCTCCGCCAGCGCCTTGTTGTAGACGGGCTTCATCTGGGAGAGCGCCACGCGGTCCTGCGGCCGGGCGGGTCCGGCGAGGCACGGCTCGACGGTGGAGAGGTCCAATTCCAGCGTGTCCGAGAAGACGGGCTCAGGGTCTTTGGGGTCGAAGAAGAGGCCCTGTTCTTTCGCGTAGGCCTCGACCAGCGCCACGTGCTCCGGCGAGCGGCCGGAGAAGCGCAGGTACTCCAGCGTCTCGCCGTCGATGGGGAAGAAGCCGATGGTCGCGCCGTACTCGGGCGCCATGTTGGCGATGGTGGCGCGGTCGGTGAGCGCCAGGGTGGAGACGCCGGGGCCGAAGAACTCCACGAACTTTCCCACCACGCCCTTCTTGCGGAGCATCTGGGTGGCGGTCAGCACCGCGTCGGTCGCCGTGGCGCCCGCGGGGAGCTTGCCCTTCAAGCGGAAGCCGATGACGTTCGGAATCAGCATGGTGATGGGCTGGCCCAGCATGGCCGCTTCGGCCTCGATGCCACCCACGCCCCAGCCGACCACGCCGAGCCCGTTGATCATCGTGGTGTGCGAGTCCGTGCCCACCAGGGTGTCGGGGTAGCAGAGGCCCTGGTCGTTCTTGAACACGGCCTGCCCCAGGTACTCGAGGTTCACCTGGTGGCAGATACCGGTGCCAGGAGGAACAGCCCGGAAGTTCTTCAGCGCGGTCTGGCCCCACTTCAAGAAGGCGTAGCGCTCGGTGTTTCGCTCGAACTCGAGGTCCACGTTCTTCTCGAACGCCGAGGTCGAGCCGAAGTGGTCGATCTGCACGGAGTGATCAATCACCAGGTCCAGCGGGCACAGGGGGTTGATGCGCTGCGGGTTGCCGCCCATCGACTTGAGCGCCTCGCGCATCGCCGCCAGGTCCACCACGCAGGGGACGCCCGTGAAGTCCTGCAAGAGCACGCGCGCCGGCGTGAAGGAGATTTCGGTGTCCGGCTCGGCCTTGGGGTTCCACTTGAGCAGCGCCTCCACGTGCGCCTTCGTCACCACCACGCCGTCTTCGAAGCGGAGCAGGTTCTCCAGGAGCACCTTGAGGCTTTTGGGGAGCGTGGCCACGCTGTGGTGCTGCGCGGCCAATTTCTTTAGCGAGAAGAAGTCGTACTTCAGGCCGCCGACGGGCAACTGCGACTTTGTTCCGAAGCTGTCTTTTCCAGGAGCGCTCATGGCGCTGGTTTTCCCGCGCCGAGGCACACTTCGCAATCAAAGAAACGCGGCTCGGCTACAGCTGGTAGGCCTCGCGCAGCGCGTCGGCCAGGCGGAAGCACTGCTGATCGCCGCGCGGGAAAAAATCCTTCACGTGCTCCAGCGACAACCGGGCCTTGGTCAGGTCTCCCGAATGAAGCGCGCGCATGAAGTCCAGAATCAGCGCGTTGCACCGGAGGTTGAGCGCGTCCTGGGTGTTGCGCATCTTGGCGCGCACCCGCTCGTAGTCCTCGGGGCGGCGCTCGGGCGGGAGCGACTCCAGCTTCAGCCAGGCTTGACGGTATTTCTGCCACGCGAGGTAGAGATTCTCGGAACCTACCGAGGCCTGGTTGGCCTTCTCGTCGGCGTTTCGCGTGAGCAGCCGCGCGTCTTGAATCAGCCGGTCGTCGGGGTCATCGGAGAGGGGCAGAATCTCGACCCAGATGCCGCCGACCTTCCAGGTGTCGGAGCCGGGCGGGTTGTGCGTGTTGTTGAAGGTGATGCGGTTCACCTCATTTCGCTTGAGCGCCTCCGACGGAATGATGGTCTCCCACACGTGATTGGCGCTGTCCGCCAGGTCGGGCTGCACCGTACCGACCGGCGTTCCGTTCACTTCGATGGTCACCTCTTCCGCCGAGATGTTCTTCGAGCTGTAGCGCAGCGACAAAATCGCGCGCACGGGTGAGCGAAAATCGAAGTCGAAGCCTTTCTCGCTCGGCGTCTGGTAGTCGACGTCAGGCCCCAACCCGAAGCTCTGCGCCACGCCCTTCGAGTCCAGGGTGGTCGGCTCGGGTCCGAGCTTCTTCTCGTCGTCGGGGTGGAGCACGTTGGCGTACAGGTAGTAGCCGCCGCCTCCGAGCGCGGCGAGGCCCGCCAACGCCACGAGAACGAGGTTGCGCCGGCCGGAGGAGCTCGCTTCGGCCCAGGCGATGCTGGCGCGGCCCGCCACACCGGCGTTGCGGCGGCGGATGCGCGCGCGGTCGACGGCCGACAGGCGGGCCGGGCGACTGTCCTCGCGCTCGCGGGGAACCCGGGCCAGGGCGACGCCCTTCTTGGAGTTGCTCCGCTTGGCGAGGAGGGCCGGGCGTTTGTCGGTGGGGTTGTTCTCGACCAGCGCTTTCTTCTCGGCCAGCTGCGTTCGCTTCCTGGCCACTTCCTCCGCCGAGATGATGCGCGTGCTCTGGTCTCCCTCGTCGAGCGGCGCGCCCAGGTTCTCGTCGGTGTCCTCGGGCTTGTCGGGCCTGGCCGGGGCATCCTTCGAGGTGAACTTGAACACCACCGGCCCGATGCCAATCGAATCGCCCGTGGTGAGTGGCTTCGATTTGACGACCGCGCCGTTGATCTTGGTGCCGTTGGAGGACCCGAGGTCCTCGATTTGAATGCCCCCGGCGGCCTCGAAGATGCGCGCGTGCTTGCGGGAGACGCCCGCTTCGAGCAGCACCACGTCGCAGTCTTCGGTTCGCCCGATGACCACGGAGTCCTGCTCAAAGTTGAATTCGCGGCCGGCTTCCTTGCCTTCCGCAATCAGCAGCACAAAGCGCATCAGGAGGCTTTGGAGTGTAGTGATGCTTCGGCAGCGCGAGCAACCGCTTCGCGCGCAGAAGTGGGCGAAATGACGACCGCGTCGCCTCCGAAGGAGAGCACCCAGCGGACCAGCCACGGCTCCGAATCGGCGGGCACCTGCACTTCAAACGAGCCCCCCGGGCCATTCACCCCGTCATGGCCGAACCGCTCTCGGGCGTATCGGGCCGACTCGCGAAAGAAGCGGACGGTGGCGGAGCGGACCGACGTGCTCGACCGCGCGGGCGGCGCTTCGCCGTGCGCATCGAACACCTCGCCCGTGCGTTGGGGCTGGTTGATGCGGTCGAGGCGGAAGAGGCGCTCTTCCTGGCGCGTGAGGCAGAAGGCCGAGAGGTACCACTGCCCGCGGTGCGAGCGGAGTTCGAGCGGACGCACGGTGCGCGCCTCTTTCGCCTCGCGGCCCGCGCTCCAGTACTCAAACGTCACCACCGCCCGGTCTGAGATGGCGGTGGAGAGCAGCGCCACGTCGCTCGGGGCCTCCGCCGCCACGTCGAGGCTCTGCGCCTGCGCGTGGTACCGCGCCCGGGCGTCCTTGGGGAGCACGCGCTCCAGCTTCTCCAGCACCCCGGTGAGGGCTTTGGAGTTCATGGGCTGCAAGAGGCGAACGGCGGCGGCGAGCGCCACGCCCTCCGAGGCGGTGAGCCGGGGCGGGGCCGACAGGCGCTGGTCGAGGTCGACGTAGACGCGGTCGTCTTCCACGTAGATGTCGACGAAGTCGTCAGGCTGGAACGGCGGCCGGCCGACCATGGTGAGCAGGTCCAGGTCTTCGAGCAGCGCTTCCTTGGAGAGTCCCAGGGTGCTGGCGACTTCTTCCACCGTCTGTCCCTGGTGCCGCGCCACGTAGGGCACGAGGAAGAGGAGGCGGCGAAGGCGTTCGTGGCCGGCGCTGCGGGCGTCGAGCGTCATGCGGCCTCCGCTTTACGGTGGGCGAGCGCGACCGCGCGCAGCCGTTTCTCGAACGCCTCCACCGCGGCGGTGGGCCCGGTGATGCGCGCGTGCGGGTGGAGCGAGAGGACGGTCGAGAGCAGGCCGTCGAGGAAGGTGACGTCGAGCTGCACGTCGGCGCCGCTTCGGGTGGGCGAGGCCTTCTGCCCGAAGAGCGCCTCGGCCGTGGGCACCAGCGGCCCCGAGAGCGAAACCGTGGTGCGAAGCGGTTCGTGGAACCGGTGGGTCCAGGGCCAGTTGGCCACGTAGTGCGAGACGCGAAAGTCGCTGGGGACTTCGAAGTCGGGCGTGCGGGGCTTCTGCACGTTCACGTCGAGCGCACGGATGCGGTGCACGTGAAAGGTGCGGGGCGCCTTGCGCAGATGGCAGAAGCCGACCACCGACCAGATGCCGCGCCGGAGCCCCAGGCCCCACGGGTCGAGGGTGCGCTCGGTCGTCTCGTCGTTCTTGGGGGAGTAGTACGAGAGGACGCAGCGCTTCCTGGCGGCGATGGCGGCCCAGAGCTGTTCGAGGCGCTCGGGGAGGTGCGAGCCGCCGACCTGGGGCACCTCGAGTTTGACCTTGGGGTGCGAGAGGCCGGGCCCGGCGTAGAAACCGATTTTGCGCAGCGCGTGGGCGAGATCATCGCGCGCCGGAAACGCGCCCGAAGCGAGCACCGCCGAGCCGGCGGCGTAGAGCACGGCCAGCTCGTCCGGGGCGAGGCCGACCTCGGGCAGGTAGTACTCGCGCTTGTCCACCAGGTAGCCGTCGCCGTGCTCGTCGGTGGACTGCACGTAGGTGATGGGGATGCCCAGCTCGAGCAGCTCGGCCTTGTCGCGTTCGAACTTACGCTCGGCGGCTTCCTCGCTGCCGCTGTCGTAGTCGTCGGGGAACGCGGCGCGCACCTTTCGCCACGGAACGGGCTCGTTGGCGTCCAACAGGAGCGCGACGAGATCCAGTAATCGTTCGGTTCGTTCCACGGAAGCGCGGCCCCAGAGAAAGAAGACAGTTAGAGTGAGCCTTCCATGGGCGTCAAGTACAGGGGTCTCTTCTTTCTGATCAGCCTCGGTGCGGTGTCTGCCGCGGGCTGGTCGTGCCAGACCACGCCAGAGTCGATGGACGGGGGCCTGCAGCCCCCCGACGCGGGCGATGCAGGTCAGCTGTCAGACGCGGGGAGCCCCGACGCCGGCGACGCGGGGGCGCTCCGCGACGCGGGCACGCCTGACGCGGGGCCTTGCTGCTCGTATTGGGACGGCGGCACCTGCAGCAACAAGCTCAACTGCCCGTGCTTTTCGAGCGACGACTGTCCGCCCACGCATCGGTGCGAGAGCGAAGACAGCACCGGGCTCCACGTCTACTGCAAGCCCGGCGTGCGAGGGCCGGGGCTGGTCGGCGCGACGTGCCAGGGAGAGCTCGACTGCCGGAGCGCCCTGTGTACCGAGCTGTCGTCGACGGTGAAGTACTGCAGCGCGCTGTGCGGCACGAAGTCTGACTGCCCGGCGGTGCTGCCGAAGTGCATCTACATCGCCTTCGACGTGAACCGGAGCATCTGCTCACCGTGACGGGGCGCGGCCGCCGTCTCGGGCCGGCTCAGCGGCGGGGGCTTCGACGTCGGCCGGCGCTTCGCTGCCCATCTCGGTGAGGCGGTAGCGCGCGGAGATGGCCACCGCGCGGCCGCCGTTGGGCCGCTCGAGCGTGGCGAGCTCGAGGTCCGCGGTACCGTCCTTCTTCCGGAACTCGCCGGTCTTCTGCAAGACCCAGCCCGCCTTGCCGAGGACCGTCTTGTAGAAGTCGAGGACCTCGGCGCCGCTGAGCCTGGTCTCGTAGCCCAGCATCCGTGAACCCTCGGTCTCGGAGGTGACGACGTTCTGCGCGTCCGGCGTGACGGGGACGAAGGTGTCGGCGGAGGCGTCGGTTCTGGGTCGAAGGTCGGCGACGCCTTCGACGATGGTGACGGTGCGGTTCCGGTTCTTGATCAGCAGCACGGAGTACGAACGCAGCGTCTGGGGGTCCAGCGCCGAGAGCTGCGGCTCGTACTTGTGCCGACGCTTCTTCGGAATGGGGGGAATGAAGAGCCCGGCGTGGACGAACTGGTCGGCGAAGTACTTCACCAGGTTCGAGTAGGTGTCGGTGGAGGTGAAGGCGTGCAGCTTGACCGTGGCGCTGCCCGCCTTGATGTCACCGGGGACCTCGACCTCGCCCGTCTGCATCGGGACGCGGTCGGGGAAGTTGTAGGCGAGCGCGAGCGACGCGAGTGCTGTCAGAAGCATCGCTGCATGTACTTCTCAGTCGTGTCCCACGCGTTGGAGGCGCCCATGCCCATCCAGCAGCCGTTCCAGCTGGTGGGAGTGTCGCGGCCGCGCGTGTTCACGCCCGAGGTGTTGTGCCGGAGGTTGTTCTGCCCCGACGCGTATCCGTCCATATACCCGTGCTCTTCGCCCGAGAAGCTCATCCAGAAGTGGCTGACCTTGTGCGAGTAGCCGCTGGTGGGATCGTTGCCCTTCACCCAAGTGGCGTACATCTCAGCGAAGCCGTCGTAGGTCAGCGGTGTCTTCCAGACGTTCGATTCGTAGATACCTTCAACTATTTGTCGATATCTGTTGTTGTCGCACCCACCGAGCAGCCTGCAGTCTTCGTTCACGTTTGGGTCGCTCGACATCGAGGAGAGCGCGTAGTCGCCAACCAGCATCGCGTAGCGCCCGCTGCAGTTCCCGGGTGCGCAAATCGTCATGGAGGCGTGCTTGATCAATGGCACTCCCAGCAGGCCGCCGGCGCCGTTAATCATCGACGCAATCGGCGCGGCCACAGTCGCTTCAGCGAAGCAGCCCATTCCGCCTTCACCGGGAAGGAGCGTGTCGATTTCGCTGATCAGGTCGTCGTAGTGTTGGGCGAGGTTGCCGTCCGTTCTCAACCGGTCCCCCCAGGGGTCGAACGCTACAGGCGTGACTTCGAGGTTGTTCGGGTATGCGGCGTGATTGAAGTTCACGACCTGGACGTAGAACGGGTTCTCGCTGCCAGCAGCGACCCAAACCGGCTTCCGGGCCGTCGGCATGTCAAGGCGTGAGATGCGGTTGCAGGCCACCTGAAGTCCAGTCAACTTCGTGGCCACCTGTGTGACCGTCGGGCTGCCGCCCGACCCGCGGCCGTCAAGATTCTTGTAGCGCTGCTTCGCCATTCCGGCCGGATCATTGATCGAGTTTCCGGAGACATCGCCGAGGAGGCTGGTGGTGCCGTTTCTGTCCAGTTCGTACACGCTCCGGCCGGTGGCGTCGTACGCGGCGAACGCCGCCGCTTCGTGCAGCTTCAGTCGGATGAACCCCAACTCCGAAAGGTAGAGCCCACTGATGAGGATCGTGACGGCCGCAATCGACCCAATCATGAATTCAACCAACGCTTGACCGCGCGCGGGACGGCTCATTGGACCCCCTTGAAGCCGCCCTGCGTCACGAGCTTGTAGAAAGTACCCACGGACTCGTTGTCGCCGTTAATCGCCCAACCACCAGGGTCTTTGTAGGCGAACGACATCATCACGCCCATGTCGCCGGGTCGCCACCCCGCGGCCCACGACGCTTCGTGGTCGTTGAACATCATTTGATCCTGATTGGCCATGGCCGTGGTGGTGGACTCGCCGTTGCGGTCGATGTCGATGGGCACCATGGTGACCCGCCAGAACGGGTTCAGCATGTTGGCCGGCTCTCGCATGTGCCCGCGCCGATGGTAGTAGACCATGCCGGTCGCGAACGCCGCGCTTCGGCGGAAGTCGAATGGGTTCGTCTGGCCGAGAAGGTTGGTCTTTGTTCCCTGCAGCAACGCCGACTTGGGTTGGGCGGTAGAGAACGACGCGGTGCTGCCGGGCAGGTTGAGCTTGAAGAGAACCTCCCACGGCTTGTTCAACCCGGCTTCGGCGGGAATGTACCAGATTGAGGCGGGTATCTTCGGCTGCCCGTACAAGTCCTCGTCGGTCTGTGGGCAGGGAGACGTCATCCACGGCTCTGAGCCGCAGCGAGCGCCCAGGTAGCGCTTGGCATCGACGAGCCCGAAGCCGCCGCGAAACACGCCAGGGTGCTTCTGGTCCATTGAAACGTCCGAATCGAGCACACCAAAGTCATGTGGCCACCACGAGCCCGGGTGCCCAAGAGTGCCCGTCATCCTGGGGTCGATCGTGGTGGTGTTGCCCGAAGAGCCCCAATCGTATGCCTCGTGCGGCTGAACCGTGTTAGTGGCTGTCCAGAAGCCGTACTGATCTCTCGGGGCCGCCGGATCCATTGGTCCGACATTTGTCGAGACAATGAGGCGGACGTCCTTGTTTGTCATGGCACCGTTAGAGGGCTGGCTCCAGCGGGAACCGGCAACGGGCCAGGCGACCGCTGAGATCGAAGACCAGTTCGTGATGCGACTGGCGCCTGGCGGCAGTGTCGCGGGCGAGGTCCACGGTTTCTTGACCGTGGGGACGCCGGTCACCCCGGCCCAGGTACCGGTGGGGTTCCATGTCGGGTCTCGATAGTGATCGTCACCGAGGCGGGCGTACATGGCATTGAGAGTGTCTTTGACTGCGTTCGGGTCTCCGGGATTGCCGATGTCATCATTGTTGATGAAGGTATGAATGACCTCGCCCGTTCCAGAACCATCGACCGTGAACCGGAAGCCTCGCGAGCCAAGCACCGCCTGCGCGACTTCAGCGAGATCCAGATCGTCGTTATCAGAGTCGGAGCCATCGTCGTTGAGAACGGCGTGGCACACCTCTCTGCAACTCAGAGCCGTTCCTGAGCGGTATCCCGGCACGTCTATGGTGTCTGAGCCTGGGTCCTTGCCGTACGCGGCATTGATCGCCCCGCGGACGTATTTGCCGTCTGCCAGCACGTTGAACTGAAGCTCGTAGAAGATTTTGTTCGAGAGCATCTCGGTGCGCACGACCGCTTCCTGGTGCTCTCTCGCCTGCAGGTTGGTGAATTCGTTCTCGGAATAGAAGAAACGCCAAAAAGGTTGGGAGGCGGGCCGGTGGCCGTAGACCCGCAGCGCCTCTACACCCAGCAACGCCACCCAGTGCGAGACGGCGGTGCGGTTCAGCAGAGAGAACGTATTGAACGCGCGCGCGGTGGCGGTGGCGTTGGAGAGCGCGCCCATGTCCGCCATCGTCTGCAGCTGCACCTTCTGCTGCGCGTGATCAGCGATCGACGCCGTCATCGCCACCATGGCGACGCAGGCGAAGAGCATCAGCGCGAACAACACCATCGTCTGGCCGCGTGTTTTCATAGACACCGGTCCTGTATGTACCCGCCGCTCTTGAAGTGCATCGGCCGCGGCGGCGTGAACATGCGAATGGAGGAGTTCACCCGAATCGGAAACACGAACTGATTGAATTTGAAGACGCGCAACGCGAACTCATCGACGATTTCCGACGGCGGGGACGAGCCGGTCGCGGTGAAGTTCGCCGGTCGGATCGGCATGAACGGGTTGAAGCCGGTGTACGCGTGCGCCGCCGACCAGCGGGAGAGCGCCAGCTTGGCGATGAACGAGTTCACGAAGGGCAGTCGGAGCGGGTACCAGTAGACCATGTCGACCGTGAGCACATGGCCGCCCGCCGGGTTGTCGAACTCTTCGTCGTCGCGATTTCCCGAGACGTTGATCAGCGGCGCCGACGGCGTCCCGATGGAGCGCATCTGCGTGAGCGTTCGGTCAAGCCACACGATGGGCCCATCGAGCGGCACCACTCCGGCGCCGGTGACGCTGATCTTGTCGTAGGCCGGGTCGTACTTGTTGCCGGAGTGGATCTGGAACGCCTTGGCGAACCGCCCGCCGGCCGAATCGTCGAACCGCGGCGCGGTGGGCGAGAGGAAGTGCGCGAAGGTTGGAATGAGCACCCCAATCGCCGCGTGGGTCATGCGCTCGCAGTCGCCGAAGTACACGCTGCCCGCCCGCGCCGAACGCGCGGCCGCCACCTGCGCCACGATGCGGGCCTGCTGCATCATGAACAGCTGAATCATTCCCAACAGCAGGATGATCGAAAACGGCAGCGTCAACGCCGTCTCAACGGTCGACTGTCCGCGACGAAATCGTGAAGGACGCGTGGGCTTCATGGACGAAGAGCAGTGTCGTGGAAATCCGCCTGAGGCTCTATCGGATGCATGGCCGAGCGGACCTTTGTTGTCGGTAGGTGCAAGACATACCCGGGGCAGGCCCTGAGCCTGACACGGCCGGTCCTCCAGAACGCATGAAATGTACTGGGCATTTTCTCCAGGGCCAGTTCGCCGGCTG
The DNA here is from genome assembly GCA_964522795.1 of uncultured Myxococcaceae bacterium. Classification (GTDB taxonomy): domain Bacteria; phylum Myxococcota; class Myxococcia; order Myxococcales; family Myxococcaceae; genus CAZFXD01. Next base: position 10,680 of record CAZFXD010000059.1, on the reverse strand, counting down.
TCCGAAATCAATTCAGGGGGTGAGCCCGGTGGTACGCTGCGCGCCGTGACGCTCGGGGAAACGCTCTCAGAAACGTACGTCTGGCTCTCGGCCCGGTCGCTCTACGTGCTGCTGGCGGCCGTGGCGATTCCCGCGCTGGGCACCGTGCTGGCGTGGATCGGCAAGGGCGGCAAGACCGACACCGACGGCCGGCTCATCGCCAACCTGGTCATCGGGGTCGGCCTCTTCGCGACAGTGCTCGAGCTGCTCGCGGTCGCCATCGGAATCTTCGTCAGCGGCGTCTCGCTCTTCGACGCCAACGTGGTGCTGCTGGTCGCGCCCATCGTCTGCCTCGTGGCCAGCGCGCTCGGCATTCGACTCGTCTTTCCGTTGAGCGAGCTGGGCACGGTGCAAGCAGCTACCGACTTCGTGGTCTTCGTCCTCACCTCGCTGGCCGCGGTGTGGCTGCTCTCCAGGTTCCGCGGCTGGGGGCTCTACTTCCTCGGCACCTTCACGCAGATGCTGCTCTTCGGCTGCTTCGTGGTGGCGATGCTCTACGTGATGTTTCGCCGCGCCGTTCGTCGGTCGCAGTAGCCGCGCCTCACGGCGACAGGAGCGACGTGTCCCACCCCGCGGCGGTGCGCGAGTAGAGCGTGCGCTGGTGCAGCCGCCCGGGCATGGCCTTCCACAGCTCGATGCGCGACGGCACGATCCGCACGCCGCTCCAGTGGGGAGGGCGGGGCACGGGGCCGCCGTCAAACCGCGCTTCGGTCTCGCGCACCCGGTTCATCAATTCGTCCCGGCTGGCGATGGGATGACTCTGCTGTGAGGCCCAGGCGCCGATTTGAGACTCGCGGGGCCGGGTGGCGAAGTACGCGTCCGCTTCCTCGTCGCTCACCACTTCGGCCTGGCCTTCCACGCGCACCTGCTCGTCCAGCGCTGACCAGTAGAAACAGAGCGAGGCCAGGTGCTGCGCCACCAGCTCCTGGCCTTTGCGACTCTTCAGGTTGGTGAAAATGACGAAGCCGCGCTCGTCGAACGACTTGAGGAGCACCACGCGCGCCGAGGGCACGCCGCCTGAAGACACCGTCGCCAGCACGCACGCGTTGGGGTCTTTGGGAACTTCGGCCGTCGCTCGTGCGAAAATTTCACCGAATTTCAAAAAAGGTTCAGCGAGAGGAACTTGCACGTGAAATCCCTTACGGCGGCTGGTTTTAGTATTCAACGGGTGTCTTGAACGTCCTCTTCATCACCTCGGAAGTGACGCCCTGGTCGAAGACCGGCGGTTTGGCCGACGTGGCGGCGGCGCTCCCTCGCGCGCTCGTCAAGCGCGGTCACGAGGTGACGGTGGTGTCGCCGCGCTACGCGCAGGTCCCCAAAGAAGTGCTGACTCCGCTCACCGAGCGCTTCACGCTCGACTTCCCCTTCGGCAGTGTCGACGGACAGTTCTTCGTCGACGCCCGCGTGGGAGAGCCGAACTGGCTCTTCGTGGAGCAGCCGCTCTTCTTCGGTCGGCCCGGCATCTACGGCGAGCGCGGCGAGTCGTACGGCGACAACGCCCGGCGCTTCGCGTTTCTCACCATGGCGGGGCTCTACGCCGCGCAGCGGCTGATGCGGCCGCCCGACATCATTCACTTGAACGACTGGCAGACGGGGCTGGGCGCGCTGGCCTTGAAGCGGCGATTCCGCACGGGCGGGCTGGCCCGCACCCGCAGCGTCTTCACGGCCCACAACCTCGCCTACCACGGCAACTTCCCCAAGAGCGCGGCGATGGAGCTGGGCATTTCGTTCTCGGACTTCACCACCGAGGGCGTGGAGTTCTACGACGAGCTCTCGTTTCTCAAAGCGGGGCTGGTCTTCGCGGACGCGGTCACCACCGTGTCGCCGCGCTATGCGGAGGAGATCGCCACCCCCACGGGTGGGTTCGGCATGGACGGCGTCATTCGCGCTCGGCCCGATGGCGTCACGGGGATTCTGAACGGCGTCGACACCGACGCGTGGGATCCGTCAAAAGACGTGTACCTGCCGCAGCCGTTCACGCGCGACGACCTGCGGGGAAAGCACGCCTGCGCCCGCGCCCTGCTCGCGCGCACGAAGCTCAAAGACACCGAGACCGGCCGACGGCCGCCCATCTTCGCGTCGGTCACGCGCCTGGTGGAGCAGAAGGGCATCGATCTCATCGCCGGGGCGGTGCCCACCCTGGTGGAGCAGGGCGCCCGCGTGGTCATCCTGGGCAACGGCAAGCCCGCCGAGGAAGCGGCCCTGAAGCGAATCGAGGCCAGGTACCCCGGGCTGGTCTCGGTGACGCTGGGCTTCGATGTGGGGCTGTCTCACCTGATTGAGGCCGGCGCCGATTTCTTCCTCATGCCGTCGCGCTACGAGCCCTGCGGGTTGAACCAGATGTACTCGCTTCGCTACGGCACGGTGCCCATCGTGCGCGCGGTGGGCGGGCTCTACGACTCGGTGGTGGACCTGGCGGAGCCCGGCGGCACCGGCATTCGCTTCACCCAGCCCACCGCCGAGGATTTCCACCGCGCCCTGGAGCGCGCGTTTGCGCTCTTCCGGAATCCCAACGAACTGGCGCTGGTGCAGAAGCGCGGCATGGCGGTGGACGTGTCGTGGGAACGCGCGGTGGAGCAGTACGAGCGCTTGTACCTGCGCACGATGTCCACCGCGGCCTGACCGGGTTTCGATAAGCTGCCCCCTTGGCATGAGTCACCCCGCCCAGATTGGCCCGTATGCGATTGTCGCCGTGCTCAAAGAGGGCACCATGGCCGAGGTGTTTCAGGCCCGGGCCGAGGGCAACCCCGGGCGGGCCCCCGGAGAGCCTGACGACGTGGTGCTCAAGCGGTTGGTGAAGAAGTACCGCAGCGACGCCTCGTGGGTGCGTCAGTTCTCAGACGAGTCGAAGCTCCTGTTGAAGCTCCGCCACCCGAACATCGTCCACACCTATCGCGCAGAGAAGATGGACGGTGATGACGTGGTGGTGCAGCAGTTGGTCAACGGGCGCACGCTCGGGTTCATGCGCCAGGCGTTCTCCGAGGCTGGGCAACCCATGCCCATGCCCGCCGCGGTGTACGTGGCGAGGTCCATTCTGAACGCGCTCGAGTACCTGCACCAATCCCGCTTGTCAGAGACCGGGGCGCCGCTCATTCACGGTGACGTCCAGGCGGACAACGTGCTGCTCTCGGTGGAGGGCGAAGTGAAGCTGTGCGACTTCGGCGCCGCCCAGTTGGAGGGTTCGCTCGCGCTGCGCGACGCCGCGTTCGGGCTCGACCCCTCGTCGATGAGCCCGGAGGCGGCGAGCGGCGAAGCGGTGGACCGTCGCGCCGACGTGTATTCGGTGGGCGTGCTCTTGTGGGAGCTGTGCGCCAACGCGCGGCTGTTCGCCGCGGCGAAGGAGTCGGAGACGCAGGAGCGCGCGCGGCTGGCTCGCGTTCCACTGCTGAGCACCAAAGTCCCATCTGCGCCCGGGTTGCTGGTGCGGGTGCTGCGCAAGGCGCTGCTGGCCGACCGCGACCTCCGTTTTCAGACCGCGCTGGAGTTCTGTGAAGCGCTCGACGCGGTGTGCGACCGCGAGCAGTGGCCGACGGGCAAAGAGGCCATTCTCCCGCTGCTCGAGGCCGCGTGAAGCGGCTGGGGTGGGCGCTGTTGTGCGGTTGCGCCGCAGCTCACTCAACGGTGCTGGTCGACGAAGGTCCGGCCACGCACGAGGTCGAGGTGTGCTCGCTGGAGGTTGAATTCGACGCTCCGGGGCAGGGGCGCATCTCGGCGTCGGTTCGAGCGGCGGGGCCGGGCGTCAGCGGCGCCACGGCGCTGTTCGACTGGGGGTTGGAGACGCCCGCAGGCCGCGTGGCTCAGGGGCGGGTGATGGCGAATCCGGAACTTCGGGATGGCTGCCTCGGCTTCGACGCGCGCTTCGTCGTCCGCGAGCAGAATTGGAAAGCCGGCGCGCCAGGTCGTGAGAACGCCGTCTTCAAGGGGGCGCTGCGGACACCCACGGGTGCGTCCGCGTTCTCCAGAGCGCTCCGCCTGGACGGGGCCGTCCTTCGGTAGGGGCCGTCACACCGGTCGAGGTGCAGACGGCCGGGGCGCCATCATGTCGGGCTCCCGGGCGACGTGCCCCGGGGCGCTCTTGGGGCGAATGGCGCGGACGCGGTCAATGCGCGGGCCGTCTTTGGAGTGCACCACGAACGTCCACCCGGCGATGGAGAAGCGGTCGCCCACCTCGGGAATGGCGCCCGCCTGAGCTGAGAGCAGCCCGGCCAGCGTTTCAAACTCGGTCTCGCCCAGCTTGATGTCGAAGCCCCGCGCGAAGTCGGCCGGGGCGACCTGTGCGTCGACCAGGTAGGAGCCGTCGGGCTGGCGCTCGAACACCCGCGACTCCTCAGCGAACTCGTCGGGGATGTCGCCCACAATCTCCCGCAGAATGTCTTCCAGGGTGACGATGCCCATGAAGCCGCCGTACTCGTCCACCACCACCGCCAGGTGCATGCGGCGGCGCTGCATCTCGCGCAGCAAGTCGCCGATCGGCTTCACCCAGGGCACGAACACGGCGGGTCGCACCAGGTCGTGCATGTTGATGAGCTCGGGGTGCGTGAGCAGCGGCACCAGGTCGCGCACGTGCAGCACGCCCACCACGTGGTCCACGTCGTCTTTGTAGACCAGCACGCGGGAGTGGTTCTCCTCGGCGAGCAGCTCCAGGAGCTTCTCGTGGGGAATGGAGATGTCCACCGCCACCACGTTGATGCGCGGCACCATCACGTCTCGCGCCGACTTCTCGGACATCTCGAAGATGGAGCGAATGAGCTGCGGCGCGCCTTTGTCGACCTGGTTCTTGGCGGCGCGCGCGGCGAGCAGCTTCTCCAGCTCATCGAGCGGCGGCGGAGGGGCGGCGAAGGTCACCGTCAACTTCAGCGGGGTGAGGAAGAGGTTGAGCGGCGAGACGAGCGTGCGAATGACCGGCCCCAGCGAAGAGACCGTGGCGGCGGCGAGGCCGGAGAGGCGCAGTGCCCACGCGTCGGGCGAGCCCAGGGCCCACGCGCGGAAGGAGACGTCGGTGAGGCTGGCGATGACGGCCACAATCAGCGGGCTGACCAGGGGCGAGAACAGCGCGACCAGCGGCCAATCGGGCAGCCTGGAGAGCGGCACGTTGAGCAGCTGTGGCGGCACGAGGGTAGCGATGGCCGCCGCGGTGAAGCCGCACAGCACCATGGCGAAGCGGAGCGCCGCGGCCGTGGCTTCGCGTTCCTGCTTCAGCTTGACGATGCGGGTGGCGCGGCGCTGGTGAACTTCGACCAACTCCTTGGCCCGGGTCTCCGAGGTGGCCTGCAAAGCGGCTTCCACGGCGGCGAGGAGGCCGCGCACCAGCAGAAGAAAGAATCCGATTCCCCACAACGGCCAGACCGACATGAGCGTTCGACCATTCTTCCAGAGCCACCCCCCGCATGCGAGAGAACGTCGATTGCCGCGAATTTGCTCGTGGATTAGGCGTCGGTGGCGATGCGCGGTGACCGAGGACAAGCCGTGGGGACAGGTGGGGCTCTGTGTGGGCCGCGCCTCCTCCTCTGCGCGCTTCTGACGGCCTCGCCGGCCTTCGCCTGGCCGGTGGACCGGATCATCGACCTGGGGCCGTCGAAGTCCGAGGTGCTGGAGCTGACCGGGGTGGAGTGGTGGGACGTGGAGGACCCGGCGGTCGTCTCCGTCACGTTCGCCGAAGGCACGGGGCTGACGCTGGCGCCGCGCGCCGCTGGCCGCACCCACGTCTTGCTCTACTCACAGGGGCGGTTCGCGGTGTACCGGGTGCGGGTGAGCTCGCCCGCGCGCACGGACGCGGCGCTCCGCGGTGCCGCGCAGGCCGCGTGTGGAAAGTTCGAGTGGAAGCCCAACGACGAGACGCGCGCCACGCTCCAGGTGGCGTCGGAGGCGTGTCGCAGAGCGCTCGGCCCCTGGCTCGAGACGGACGACGTGGTGGCGAGCCAGCTCGACATCACCTTTGAGCTGGTGGCGCTCCAGGCGCAGCTGGGGGCGGTCGAAGGCGCGCTGAAGGCGGCGAAGGTGAAGGCCGAGCCTCTCAAGTACCTGGGCGCGGGCCTCGTGCTCGCGGGGCGCCTGCGGGCGGACGAACACCGGGCCGCCCTGTGGGCGATTTTCCGAAGCAGCGTCGGCCGCGTGGCCCTGGATGACCAGGTGGAGGTCGCGCCGGGGCCTGATGCCGGGAGCCCTGGCGTCGATGCCGGGCCGGTGGTGCCTGACGCCGGGGTTCAGCGCCCTTCGAAGGGTTCCAGGCGCCAGCGCCCCTGACGGGTCGGCCGGTCGATGCTCTCGGAGAGCACGGCGAGGAACTTCTCGCGCGGCCACGACTCGGCGCCGAAGCGCTCCAGGTGTTCTGTCTCTTGCTGGCAGTCGATGAGGTCGAAGTCCCACCGCTGGAGCTGCTCCACCAGGGCCACGAAGGCCGTCTTGGACGCGTCGGGCGCGTTGGCGAACATGCTCTCGCCGAAGAATGTTCGCCCGAGCGACACGCCGTAGAGCCCGCCCACCAGCGCGTCGCCCAGAAACGCCGCCGCCGAGTGGGCGAGGCCCAGCTCGAAGAGCTGCACGTAGGCTGACTTCATGTCGCGGGTAATCCACGTGCCGCGTTGGCCGGGCCGCCGCTGTTTGGCGCAGGCGGCGATAATCTCGGGGAAGGCGACGTCGAGCTCGATGCGATACGTGCCCTTGTTGATGCTCCGCCGCAGGCTCTTCGACACGTGCAGCTTCGAGGGGAGCAACACGAAGCGCGGGTCTGGGCAGTGCCAGAGAATCGGCTGGCCGTCGCTGTACCAGGGGAAGATGCCCCGCGCGTACGCCTGCACCAGGCGCTCGGGCACAAGGTCGCCGCCGATGGCGACGATGCCGTCGGGCATGGCCTCGGCGGGGTTGGGCCAGAGCGTGGGGTCGTCGGAGAGACGCCAGTACGGCATCGCGCGCCGTGCCGCCGTCAGTTCGACGGGTTCAACGTGATGACGCCCTTGAACTCGTAGGGGGCGCTCATCATGGGCGCGGTGAGCTCGCCGGAGATTGAGTAGGGGAGGCGGAGCGTCTTGATGAGCTTGGAGACGTCTTTCCCGTGCGTTTCCCGGGTGACGTTGAAGCGCTCTTCGAACACGCCGGTGGCCGAGGCGTTGATCTTGTCGCCGGCGCCGAAGACGCCTTCGCCCACCTTGGTGCCCGCCACGGTGACCAGGTACGTCAGCCTGGAGAGGTTCAACTGGAACGGGTTGGGGTTCTCCACCGAGAGGTAGACGGTGAACTGCGCGTCGTCTTCGGCGTTCTTGTAGCCGACCACTTCCTTCAACTTCACTTTGGGCAGGCGCGGCAGGCGGATTTCTCGCGAGCGGGCGAAGGGCAGCTCGCCCGTGGCGTTCTCGAAGCCCGATTTGGTGATGAACACCCCGCGCAACGCGACGAGCACGTTGCCGCCCTTGGCGTCGAGCGCCTTCAGCTCGGCCGCCGAGTGGGCGACGATGTGCGTGCCGTCCACGTGAAGCTCGGCCGTGGCATCGGCGGGAATCTTCATGTCCATCGGCTCTTCACCGGACTTCACCACCGCGCCGTCGACCACCAGCTCGTACTTCACGCGGGTGACGGAGACAGGGTCGGTGGGCTCGAACTTCGCCACGAGTCGCACGGCGAAATCGGTGAGGGACTGGGAGACGACTTCCAGCTCCTGGGACTGCAGGGTGGGCAACAACACGACCGGCTTTGGTTTCGCCCCGCTGCACGCACACAGCAAAGCCCCGCACACTGCCAGCATCAGTCGTCGCATTGTCAGCCTCCGTTCCCGCATTCGTTGCCCATGCCGCCGTCCGCCAGCTTCAAGTCTCTCGCCGCCTGGAGCCGGTACGTCACGCTGGAGCCCGATTGCCCGAACGTGGTGGTGAAGCGCACGAACCCGACGTCCGGTACGAAGATGCGCTGCGGGTCGTAGAAGTGCTCGGGGGTCTCCGCCACCAGCATCTCGATGCCGTTGTCGTACTTCTTGAGCGGAACGGACAACTGCGAGGGCGAGGCCGCGTTGGTGCTCATGGTGTAGGTGGTGTTGGTGTCGACGCGGTTGCCCGGCGCGTTGGAGACCTGGGCGCTGCCCTGGGTGGTGAACGTCTCGCCGCCGGTGGCGCCCGTGGTGAGCCAGGTGACGCCGGTGAGTTCGTTCGAGGCGTTGAGGTAGGTAGTGGTCTGCCCGCCGGTGGCCTCGCGACGCACGTGCACCAGCGCGTCGCCCTTGATGGCGAAGGAGTCGAGCATCTTGGGCTGGCCCGTCTGCCGGTACTCGAGCTGAATGACCTTGAAGCCCTGCTCGAGCGTGGTGAGGGGGAGCACCTTGACCCCCAGCGAGGGCGGCGTCACGGCGCCGCCGGTGTCGGTGTATTCGAAGCAGCGGCCGGCGATGAGGCCGAAGCGCTGCTGGGCCGCGCAGTCGAACCCGCACGAGGTATCGACGCCGGAGTCTTTGTTGCTGGAGGAGCCGCCACACGCAGCAAGGGCGGCGGCGACGACGGCGAGGCTCACGATGCGCATGGGGCCGTCTTCGCTTCCACCGAACCCGTCGTCAAGTCAGACGTTCTGCCGCTACACTGCCCACGCCCGTGCCCGCTCGCCCCGATTTCAACGCCTCTGTCGCCGCCCTGCTCAAACACGTCGCGGCGGCCATGCCGGAGTTCGCGCACATCAGGTCCAGCCGCGTGCTGGTGGTGGCGGGAGAGGCGCGCCGCGCGTCGCGGGGCACGGTGAAGCCGCTGGCGTTCTCCGGCGGGCGGCTGGCCGACGACCTCGGGCGGCGAAAGCCGGTGATTAAGGTGAAGGGGCGCCGCGCGCTCTACCTGGTGACGCTGCGGCCGCTGTTCTTTCGCAAGAGCACGCCCCGGCAGCGGGTGGCCACCATTCTTCACGAGCTGTTTCACGTCTCGCAGAAGTTCGACGGGACGCTGGCGACGGAGCGACGCCACGACGTGATGGGGCAGCGCTTCGCGCGGCGGTTTGGCCCGTTGGAGCGGAAGTATTGGAACCTCATTCCCCGCGAGCTGGTGGCGAAGTTTGCCTACGACGGCGAGGTGCGGGTGCTGCAGTGGTTGGAGCGGCCGTCGGCGTGGTTTCCCAGTGACGAGCCCGGGTATCGGCGCGTGTACACCGAGAAGCAGTTGTTTGAAGGCTCGGTGCGCATGGTGACGAAGCGCGCGCGGCCCGAGTTGTTTTGAGCGCTACGGCTCCACCAACTTCACCACTTCGGGTGCCAGACACCTTCCACTTCGGGTGCCAGACACCTTCCACTTCGGGTGCCAGACACCTTCGCGTTGAA
>CAZFXD010000059.1:0-1261 GCA_964522795.1 uncultured Myxococcaceae bacterium | reverse complement strand
CCACTTCGGGTGCCAGACACCTTCCACTTCGGGTGCCAGACACCTTCGCGTTGAAGCGTTCGATTCTTGATTTGCGAGAGGCACGCGCATTGCTCTGTCCACCCTTCGAGCAAACCGAGGGGGAGAAGAATGGGGCGTCCAATCAGGCTCTACGTTGAGGATGGCACGTACTTCGTCACAGCCCGCGTGACTCAACAACGCATGTTGTTACGGCCAGGTACGACGACAAACGAGCTGATTGGCGGAGTGCTGGCGAAGGCGGTTTCACGGTTTCCCGTGCAGCTGTACGGCTTCGTCTTCGCGTCCAACCACGTACACTTACTGTTGCGCGCTTCGGACGGTTGCCTCTCGGCCTTCATGCAATTCCTCCTTGGCAACGTCGCGCGAAAAGTCGGACGCACTGTCGACTGGCGAGGCACCTTCTGGGAACGGCGCTTCTCCGCGGAGCCAGTCTTGGACGACGAGGCCGTTGAAAAACGACTGAAATACATCCTGGCGCACGGCGTGAAGGAGGGCCTGGTGCGGCGAGTAGCCGACTGGCCCGGCCTTTCGTGTGCGCAGCAACTGCTCCGGGGGAGTCGCCGTGTCTTCAAGTGGTTTCACTGGGCGCTGCGTTGGCAGCGGCGGAGAATTCGAGAAGACGCCCTGGGCCTTTTCGACAACGCGTTAGCTGAAGAAGTGGAATTGCACCTGACGCCTGTTCCGAGTTGGGCTGGGTTGACGGTCGACGCGCGAAGAAACCGAGCCCGGCGACTCGTTGAGGAAATTGAGGCTGAGGGGCGGCAACGGCACCGCGCGGTGAGGGGTGTCCAGCACGTTCGGGAGCAATGGCCACACCGGCGGCCGAAACGCGCGTCTCGTTCCCCCCGTCCGGTGTGTCATGCCAGCTCGAAAGAGGCCTGGTGGGGCTGGTTGTGTCGGTACAAGGCCTTCCGCTACGCGTACCGAATCGCATCGCAAAGGTACCGACGGGGCGATGTGGCAGCCGAGTTTCCCCCCTTGGCTTTTCGCCCACCGCTTATTCGAGGTGTCACGACTGCGCTCGCTGCAGCGTGAGGCTGTCAGGGCAGCGCAGCAGCGGACGACGTTCTCGGAACTGATGCCACGCTAAAGACCGCGCATGTTCGAACCGCCAGCACCCGGTCGACAACGGTGAGGTTGCGCGTTGAGCGAAGAAAAGACCTCGGGCCGGAGTTCGGTGCCTCGCGAGTTTGGGTTGGGATTCGTTCCCAGCGCGAAGGTGTCTGGCACTCGCTCTGGG
>CAZFXD010000058.1:0-20964 GCA_964522795.1 uncultured Myxococcaceae bacterium | reverse complement strand
CGTCTAGCGGCCCGTCGCGCTTTTCTACTGGGGACCGGCCGCGCGATCGGCCTTCATCTGCTCGATGGCGGCGCGAATCATCGGTGGCTGTTCCGAGGCAGGCGCCTCCTGCAGGAACCGCTCGAAGTTTTCGATTGCCCGGTCCTGGTCTTCGTTGTCGAGCGAGAGCATGCCGGCGTAGAGCCGCCCCAGGTAGGCGCCGTCGTAGGTGCGCGCCAGCCGCTCCAATTCATCAATGGCCCGCGGCGATTGCCCGTCGATCGCTGTGACCAGCGAGCGGAAGATGCGCATGCGGACGTGGTAGGGGTCAATTGCCGTGCCTCGCGCCACGATCACGGGCAGTTGGTCGAGCGCGTTCTCTTTCACCAGGGCGTGCGCGACGTCCGCGAGCAGCTCGATGTCGTCGGGGTGCGCTCGGGCCTTCTCCAACAACTCGGCCGAGCTGGGCCCGGAGTTCGCCATGCGCGGTGGGGCCGCCATGGGCGCACCGCCCGCCATGGGGCCGCCTTCAGGGCCGCGATCTTTCGACTGGCTGTTCAGCTGGACGAAGAGCACCCCGAAAAAGCCGGCCACGCCCAGGCCGATCAGAATGCCCTTCAGCGTCGGGTGGGTGGCCCAGAACCCGGTAGGGGCGGGGGCCGCGGCGCGCGCGGTGGCCTTGAGCGCCTCGTGGGCGGCCGTCGCGCGGGCCTTCAGAATTTCGGCCGCTTCCCGTTCCAGGCGAGCGTTCTCTTCGGCCCAGGCCTTCGCTTCGAACAGGTGCTTGTTGGCCGCGTGCTCTTTGAGCTGGCCGAGGAGCGTGGCGTAGCGATCTTCGTGCGCGTTCGGGGCCGGGGCGTGGTCTTTCTTCGCGGCCCCCGACTTGGAGGCGGCCATCAGGAATGCGCCGCCGGCCAGCAGCCCGGTGCCGAGCACCATCAATCCAGGAGTCCAATCGGTCGGTTGGTTCATCGGTCGAGGTCCGCTCGCACTTGCTTCAGGAATTCGTCGTCGGCCGCGTCAGCAGACGCGGGCGCTGGCGTCGTCGCGTCGGCGGATGCCGGAGGCGCCTTCTTCACCTGGGCCGCGACGAAGATCACGCCCCCCACGAGGAGGAGCACGGGCATCAGCCACAAGAGGCTGTTGAGTCCTGTGGTGGTGGGCTCGAGCAGCGCCCACTCGCCGTACCGCGCTACGAAGAAATCGAAGATCTCCTGGTCGCTCTTTCCTTCGACCACCAGCTCGCGGACCTTGTCGAGCTGGGCTCGCGCCATGGACGCGGGCGAGTCGGCGATGGACAACCCCTGACACACGGCGCAGCGCAGCTGCTTGCCCAGCTTCTGCACGCGAGCTTCGCGCTCCTTGTCGAGCGGCTCCTGGCCCTCTCGCGGTGGGGCGTACTGCAGGGTGAAGAGCGTGAGGGCGATCGCGAGGGTGTTCATTTGAGCAACTCCTGCACCCGCGCGCGGAGTGTCCTCACGTTGATGGGGCCCACGTATTTGCCCCGAATCGTCCCCTGCGCGTCGATGAAGTAGGTCTCCGGAACCCCCGACACGCCGTAGTCCACCGCGACGGTCGACTTGGGGTCGAACAACTGGGTGAAGGAGGTGGGCGTTTCGGTGATGAAGCGGCGGGTGTTCTCTTCGGTGTCTTCGAACACCATTCCAAGAAACGTCACCCGGTCCTGGAACTCTCTCGCCCCGGCCTCGAGGTGAGGGTGCTCCATTTTGCAGGGGCCGCACCAGGTGGACCAGAAGTTGAGCACCACCGGGCGCCCCTTGAAGTCGGACAGGCTGACGGTGGTGTTGTTGTCGAGTCGCTTGATCGAGAACGGCGGAGCGGGCTTGCCGGCGAGCATGAAGGGAACTTCGTGCACGTCGGTGCCGAACGCGGTGGCCAGAATCGTCACCAGCCCGGCACAGAGCGCGCCCGCCACAATGACAATCATCGTTCGCTTCACGCGGGCCCCTTGGCGGCGACGGCCGCGCTGGCGGCGGGAGCCGGGGCCCCCGACTTTCGGCTGGGCCACACCGCGATCAGGCTGCCCAGCACGAGGAAGGGAATGGCGTACCAAATCCAGCCCACCAGCGGGAACACCCAGGCGTTGAAGCTGGCGGTCCCGGCCTCTTTGTTGAACGCCAGGAGCGAGACGTAAACGTCGTAGCCCAGGTGCTCATCGACGCTGGGGGAGCCGATGGGGTCGTTGCTCCGCTCGTAGTAGTTCATGCGCGGCGCCAGCTTCTCGTGGCGAACCGACTTCGACCCGTTCGGGTACTCGATGGTGATGTCGGCGCCGATCCACTCCTTGTGTGGCTCTTTGCCCTTGGAGAACCCATCGAGGCGAATCTGGTGGCCGCCCACTTCCAGCGCGTCGCCAATCTTGACCGAGCCGGTGCTGTGAACCTTGTACGCAGACGAGGCGGCGATGGCGACGATGATGGCGATGATTCCCAGGTGCACCACGTAGCCGCCGAAGCGGCGTCGGGCGCGACTGGCGCTGCGCACGAGCGCGGTCAGCGGTGACTCCTTCTGCTCTGACATTCGTGCTTTGGCAGGCAGAAAGAGCTCTCGCAGCGTGACGATGGTGGCGAACGCGGCCAGGCCGAACGCACCCAACGGGAGCGCCCCGCGCATGCCCAGGGCGAGACAGATGGCGGGGGTGATGACTGCCGCCGCGGTGGGAATGAGCAACTGGCGCCCGACCAGACGCGTGCTGCTCTCGCCCCAGGGCAGCACCGGTCCCACGCCCATCAGGAACAGCACCAACAGGCCTCCGGGGAGCGCCATGGTGTTGAAGTACGGCTCGCCCACGCTGATGCGCTTGTGCATCAAGCCTTCACTCACCAGCGGGTAGATGGTGCCGAGAAACACCGTGAACGTGATGGCCACCAGGACCACGTTGTTGAGGAGAATCGAGCCCTCGCGCGACACCATCGACCGCAGCGGAGACTCGGCCACCAACAACGGCCCCCGCACCGCCAGGAGTGCGATGCAGAAGAAGAACACCAACGCGATAAAGACGAGAAACGTGGGCCCGATGTCTGACTGGGTAAAGGAGTGCACCGAGTTGAACACCCCGGAGCGGGTCATGAACGTTCCCACGATGGTGAGCACGAAGCTGGCGAGGCCGAGGGCGAGCGTCCAGAGCTTGAGCGAGCGACGCCGCTCCAACACCATGGTGGAGTGGATGTACGCCGTCGACGTGAGCCACGGCAGGAACGACGCGTTCTCCACGGGGTCCCACGCCCAGTAGCCGCCCCAGCCGAGCACGGCGTACGCCCACCACGAACCGAGGATGATGCCCACCGAGAGGAAGGTCCACGGAATCAGCGTCCACTTCCTCAGGGGAACGACCCAGGCGTCGGAAAACTCGCCGCGCAGGAGCGCCCCGGCGGCGATGCCGAAGGGGACGGTCATGCCCACGTACCCGAGGTACAGCATCGGGGGGTGAATGATCATCAGAGGGTGGTTCTGCAGCAGTGGGTTCGGCCCGGGGCCATCCGACGCGGCGTTGGGAATGAAGGTCCAGGGGTTGGCCGGGCCGGCGATGAGAAACGCGAAGAACGTGGCGACGATCGCCATCATGCCCAGGGGAAAGATCGACAGTCGGTGGGGTTCGTTGCGGGTCAGGTACGCGAAGGCGAAGAGATAGGCGCCCATGATCGCGCCCCAGAACAAGATCGAACCTTCCAGCGCCGACCACAGCGAGACCACGGTGAACACCAGGGGCGTGGCCCGGCTGCCCACCTGCGCCACGTACTTCACCGAGAAGTCGTGGCTGAGGAGCGCGGAGATCATCACCGCGTTCGACGCCCACATGCACACGCTGAAGCCGTAGATGGCGCGCCGAACCCAGACCGACAGCCCGTCGCGGCGGGTGGCGCCACCCCACAGGCCGACGACGCCAGCGAAGGCGGCGAAGGCGAGCCCGAGAAGAATCAGCGAGTAGCCGAGTGTTGAGTTCACGGTTTCTTGGCTCCGTCACCATCGGCGAGCGACTTGGACCACTCCATGTGATCCTGGCCGCCGTCGGGCGGGCGATACTCATTCGAGTGGTTCACCATCAAGCGGTTGGCGGCGAAGATCTTCGACGCGCTGTAGGTTCCTTCGACCACCACGCCGATGCCTTCGCGGAACATCTGGGGCGGGGTGGAGTGGCTCTCCACGTCGATGACCGACGAGGTGGCGGTTCGGTTGTCCGCGACCTGAAAGGTCAGGCGCGTCTTCTCGGGTTCCCATTTGAGCGAGCCGGGGCGAACCACGCCGCCCAGGCGCACCGTGGGGCCGTAGGCCTTGGGGCCCTGCGCCGCCATCTCCGAAGGCGTCCAGTAGTAGACGAGGTTTTCGCCCAGGTTTCCCATGGCGATGAAGGCGAGCGCTCCGCCGCCAGCGACGAGCGCGACCACCAGGAGCAATCTGTTTCTCGCGACCGGCGTCATCTCACGATCCTTTCGGCCTTCGGACCCACAGGGACAGGCCGTACCCGACCAGGCCCGCCCAGGACAGAATCCACGCCGCCCAGATGTATTCCCAACCGCCCTGAAGTTGCCCCGACCCGACGTTGGCAGGCTCGGCGGCCAGAATGATGGGCCACAAGGCGTTCATGACACGGCTCCCGCCACCGGCGGAGGCGCGAATTCGAATTGTTGCCGGGACAGCGCGACCCGGTAGCGCTGGTAGATGAAGACGAACAGCAGGCAGCAGAACGCCACCGCGCTCCAGTTGAGGACCAGGTGCATCTCGGGGGCCATGTCCTTCTTGCTCGACTGCGCCTGGTGGAGGCTGTTCCACCACTTCACGCTGAACCAGAGGACGGGGAGGTCGACGAACGCCAGCACGGCGATCACCGCGGAACCGGTGGCCCGCGAATCAGCCGACGCGGCGAACTGCCGCATGGCGAGGTAGCCCGCGTAGATCACCACCATGATCGCCGCGGTGATCAAGCGGGGGTCCCAATCCCACCAGACGCCCCATGTCGGCTTGGCCCAGATCGCCCCCAGGGTGACGCCCAGGGTGCCGAAGTACAGGCCGACTTCGGCCGAGGCTTCAGCCAGCGCATCGGCGCGCATCGACTTCTTCCACAGGTACGCGACGGCGCAGCCGAAGTTGAGGGCGAAGGCGGCGAGCGACATCCACACCTGAGGAACGTGCATGTAGATGATGCGGTACACGTCGCCCATGGCCTGTTCGGGCGGTGCCCAGACCAGTCCCAACCACGCCTGAATCCCGAACATCACCACGCCAAGGCCCAGGAGCACTTTCCACACCCAGGTTCGAGTTCGGGCTGCGAAGAGGTGCGCGGAGATCAGCCCGCAGACGACGAAGAAGAGAATCGTGGGTGCTTCTGATGGCATCTATCGGTCCTCAGCAACTCGAGGGAACAACACAAAGCCCAACGCCCAATACAGCGCCGCGAACCCTGCCAGCAACGCCAGCCATGAATTGGCCTGATTCATCGGGTCACCGTCCAGAATGCGTTCGGTGGCTTTGACGGCGGCGAGAATGGCCGGGATGAGCATGGGGAACAACAACACCGGCAGCAGCACGTCGCGCGACCGCGCCCGCAGGGTGATGGTGGAATACAGGGTTCCGGGGGCGGAGATGGCGAGGCTGCCCAGCGTCGTCACCAGGGCCAGCAAGAGCGGCGATTCGCCCACCGTCACGTCGAAGAGCGCGATGGTGACCGGCCAGATCACCAGCGCCAACAGCCCCATCAAGATGGCGTTCCCCAGCGCCTTGCCCACGAAGATGGCGCGAGCGTCGATGGGAATGAGCAACAGGCCCTCCAGCGCCGAGTTCTCGCCCTCGATCCGCAGCGATTCGGACAACGACAAGACGCTGGCGAAGAGCAACGCCAACCAGAAGTAGCCGCCGGCGTTCTTGCGCAGCAGCACCACGTCGGGGCCGAGCGCGAACGAGAAGATGAGCAGCGTAGAGAGCGAGAAGATCAACAGCGCCGAGATGCGCGCGCGGCTGCGCCACTCGATTTTGAGGTCCTTCCCCAGCACGAGCAGAATGTGATCGAGGGTGCCGTTCACGGCGTAGCCTCGATTCGGCGACCCTGCTCCAGATGCAACCGCGTGTCGGTCAGGGCCTCGCCCTGTTCGATCAGGTGCGTCGCCAGGACCACCGTGACGCCGGCGCCTTTGAGGGAGCGCAGCAGCTCTTCCATGTCGCGGATACCCTGGGGGTCGAGCTCGCCGAACGGCTCGTCGAGGAGCGCCAGCTTGGGGCGCTTGAGCAGGAGTCGGGCCAGCGCGGCGCGCCGCCGCATGCCGGCGGAGTAGGTCCGCACCGGGTCTTTCTCTCTCCTGGTGAGGCCGACGGTTTCCAGCACCGTGCCCACGTTGGCCTCGGGCGCCTCCAGTTGAAGGGCGCGCGCCATCATCAAGAGGTTCTCGAACGCAGAGAGGTCTTCGTAGAGAAAGTTCGAGTGGGTAAGCAACGCCACCTCGCGGCGCAAGGCCTCGCGTTCGATCGCCGGGTCGCGGCCGAGAAGCTTCATCGCCCCCAGGCTGGGCGCGAAGGACGTGGCCAGCAGTCGCAGCAGCGTCGTCTTCCCAGACCCGTTGTGGCCCGTGAGCAGCAGGGCCCGACCGCGAGGGAGTGAGAAGGAGATGTGAGCCAGGGCCCAGTTGCGTCCGTAGCGATGGCTGATGTCGGAGAGCTCAAACGCAGGCGAATCCACGGGCGGCGCAGCCTAGTTGAGTTGAGGGCCCGTGAGGCGAGATTCGAATGCGGCCAGGCGCTGGGTCAGCCGGAGGAACTCGCGGTGCCCGACCCCCCGGGCCGCGCGTTCACAGGCTGAATCCCAGGCGGAGAGATCGGCCGCGGAGATGCCACAACGGGCGGCGATGGCGGCCATCAGCTCCTCTTTCGGCAGGCTCGCTCCAAGGCCGAGGCGACGCGCTGCCTCGGCGAAGAACCCTCGGCGGGCTTCGATCAGCACCGGGCCGGCCAGGTGGGCGCGCCGAAGCCGTGCGCCGAGCCGCGCGGCCTCCGAGGGCTCCACCCGGGAGCGCCCGGAGCCGACGGTTCGAGCGGCGCCCATGCGCGCTCCGGCGGCGACCGCGGCCAGCAGCCCGCAGACGCCGAGCTGGAGAAGGGTCAGCCAGAGCGCCAGCGGCAGCGAGCCCGGCTCGGCGTGATGGTGAAATTCATCGAACAGCATCGGCCCGCGGCTGGCGAGGTTGGCCCACCACTGAGCGTTGCCCGCGCGCTGCAGCCGGTGGTTTTCGATCAGGTCCGTGCCCGCCGCGAATACGACGCGGCCCTGACCGATCTCGCGCTCGCAGAGCGTGAGCGCCTGGTCGAGGCAACGGTCGGCCGCTCCCACCGACTCGTCGGACCACCGCTCGCTGGTGTTGATGGCCAGCTTCCCCACGCCCGACATCAAACCGTCGGTTCTGGACGCAGAGGTCTCGTCCTCGGCGAGAAAGCCGCCGAACCGGCGCGTGAACGATTCGTCGAACGAGAGGTGAAACGCCGACTCCAGCGCGCCCTGGGTCCGACTGGTGCGGCCCGCGAGGTAGACCAGCCAGCCCCCGCTGTTCACCCAGGCCTTCAGCGCCTCGACTTCGCGCGAGCTGATCGCCCGGGCTCGCGGCTCGGCGACGATCACGGTCCGGACGTCGGATGGAATGTCCACGAGCGGGGCATGCCAACCCCGGGGCGCGAACCCCGCTTCGCCAAGCCAGGTGAAGAGGACTCGGGCGCCTTGAGGCCCGGCATTGTCGACCGAGGGCACAGGGGACCCCTGCGCCTGCTGAGCGCTGGTGGTGGCCGCCACCACCACCACAGCCAGAGCCGCGGCAGCCCACGCCACGATCGACCAGCGGCGGCTCACGAGGCCCGTCCTTCGAGGCTGTGCCCGAGCGACTCCACGCTTCCCAGAAAGCGCTCCGCTTCGGCCGGCGAGATCGGCTTGAGCGAGTAGAAGGCCCGGTCGTACCACCCGAAGATCGCCGCGGCTGCTTCGGTCACGTCAGCCGGGGCGCCGCGCCGGGTGAGCTCGGCCAGGGTCTCCTGGTTGGTGTGCGACTTGTCCGCACGACAGAGGTTGTGACGCGCCAGCCACAGCAGCGCCGCCACGCTGCCGACCCGGACCGCTTCACG
The DNA here is from genome assembly GCA_964522795.1 of uncultured Myxococcaceae bacterium. GTDB lineage: Bacteria > Myxococcota > Myxococcia > Myxococcales > Myxococcaceae > CAZFXD01. Next base: position 12,870 of record CAZFXD010000058.1, on the reverse strand, counting down.
CGGAGCGGCCGACACGCTTCGCCGCGCATCGGCCAGGACGCGCTGTGGGGCCGTCCCGAAGCGCGGGTGTGGCGCCTGCGGCGCCTGTTCGGCTTGCTCCACCCGGCGGGCGCGGCGCTGCAGCGCGCGAACCACGAGCCACGCCGCGGCGAGAAACGCAGCCGACAAGACGAACGCGCGCGTCCACGTCACGGCCGAGAACGCCGCGTCGGAGCGCATCAGCGCGTCGAACCACGCGGCGATTCGCTCCGGCCACGACCGGGTGCGGGCCGCCACCGCCGTCGAGGCGTGGGCGAACTCGGGGCGCGCGAAGATCTCGTTCAGCAACTGCCGGTCGATGGGGGCCCCCATGGTGGAAGCGGACGTCACGTCGGGGGCGGTCACGACGCACGCTCCAGCGCCAGTTCGATGTCGAACGCTTCGCGTCGGGCGCGAATGTCGGCGTACGCCGCGACCGCCATGGTCACGTACAGGGCCGAGAAGATCGCTGACACCACGAGGCCGAACAGCTCGGCCGGCACCAGGAGCCAGACGGGCACGGCGCTCGAGTTCTGTTCGAAGAAGTCGAACAGGCTGCCGTACACCAGGTGCAGGACGAGCGAGGGCGCGTTGCCCAACAGCCCGATGATGACCAGCACCGTTCCTACCACGCTGATCACCACCGACAGCCGCAGCTTCACCACGCCCAGGGGGCCCGGCTCCACCCGGCCAGAGCTCAACGCGCCGGTGCGCTTCAGCGCGGCCGCGGGGGCGAGCGACTCTCCCGCGAACACCGGCCCGAGGAAGTAGAAGCGAATCACCATCCACAGTGGGACGAAGAGCACGGCGAGCGCGCCAAATCCCGCCGCGCACAACGTCGCGATGGCCCGGGGCAGGCCGTCGGTCAGCAGGGCGGCCCCGAACATCAGCGCGGCGGGGGCGAACGCGGCCAGGGAGACCACCGCGATGAGGCCGAAGCTGCGCAGCAGAAGGGACAGCAGCGGGCGGGCGGCATCAGTGACCGACGAGAGCGCGCCCGCCGCGCTCAACGGTTGACCGCGCAACTCGCCCAGCGCGATGGCGGCGACCGGGATCGTCCACACGAAGGCCACCAACACCGAGGCGACGGTCAGCGCCACGTCGACGCCGCTCGCGAGAAGGAGGTTCTGGGCCAACGACGGGTCCGTCCCCTTGAGGAGCGCGGTGAGCGTGCTCTTGACGTCTCCCCCGACGAAGTGCCGGTGCACCGCATCCATCGCCTTGAGCAGCGCGTAATTCGCCACTTGCAGGCCAAGGGAAAGCACGAGGAAGTCGCGAAACCTCGAGCGCCACAGCCGAACCGCGACGTCGACCTGCGTGCCCAGGGGCCACGGGCGAATCTCGAACGCCGCGCTCATGGCCGTTCGCTCGCGGCCACCGTTCGGGCGGGGAGGCTGCGGAGGAACTGCTGGGCCAGCTCCAGAGGACGATCAGTCTCGAAGAAGGCACCGCACGCCGCCACCGCGCGACACCCGAGTTGGCCGGCGCGCTCGGGGGTCATGCCCCCCAGCGCCACCGTGGGCCGCTCGTGCGTGGCGTGAAAGCGAGCCCACCCTTCGAGGCCGAGCGGGGGACGACTGTCGTCCGGTTTCGAACGCGGGGCGAAGACCGGCGCCACCAGGGCGGCGTTCGCGCCGTCGAGTCGGTCCAGCTCCTCCGGCCGATGGACGGACACCATCACCAGTGGCGTGGGCCCGAGCAGGGCGCGGGCCTCCCGCGCGGCGTAGGCCTGGCTGTGTAGCTGCAGATTCGCGCCCAGCGCGAGCGCCACGTCGGGGCGGCCGTTCACGAACAGGGCGACGTCCGAGCCGTGCAGCACGCGCTTGAGGCGCTCGCCGTCCTCGAGCAGGGCCCGGCCCGTGGCGGACTTGTTCCGGTGAATGAGGCCGACCTCGCGGCCGAGCGGCGTCAAGGCCGCTGCCACACGCTCGACGTGCGCGCGCCCCTTCGTCCAATCGGTGATGACGAAGACGCGGGGAATCACGCGCGTGCGACGAGGCCCTCGAGGGGGCTGGAGGCGGCGCCGTAGGCCTTCATCGGAATTCTCCCGGCCAACCACGCCTGGCGACCTGCCTCGCAGGCCAGCTTCATGGCGTGCGCCATTCGCACCGGCTCCTTCGCCCCCGCGATGGCGGTGTTGAGCAGCACGGCCTGGCAGCCGAGTTCCATGGCCACGGCGACATCGGACGCGGTGCCTACGCCGGCGTCCACGATCACCGGCACGGTGACGGCCTCGAGGACCAGGCGCAGGTTGTGCGGGTTGCGAATGCCGAGCCCGCTGCCGATGGGCGCCGCCAGGGGCATCACGGCCGCACAGCCGATGTCCTGGAGCCGTTTGGCGGTGACGGGATCGTCGCTGGTGTAGGGGAGCACGGTGAAGCCCGCTTTGACGAGAACGCGCGCCGCCTTGAGCGTCTCCTCAATGTCGGGGAAGAGCGTCTTCTCGTCGCCCAGGACTTCAAGCTTCAGCCACTTCGACAACCCCAGCTCTTCGGAGAGGTGGGCGGTTCGAATGGCGTCGTCGGCCGTGTAGCACCCGGCGGTGTTGGGGAGCAGGCGCGTGCGGTTGCGATCGATGAAGGAGAGCAGGGACGCTTCGGGTTTGGCGTTGAGGTCGAGCCGACGCACGGCGACGGTGACCATCTCGGTGCCCGAGGCGGCATGGCACTCCTTCATCACCGCGTGCGAGGGGTACTTGCCCGTGCCTACGATCAACCGTGAAGAGAAGCGCACCCCGGCGATTTCGAACGTGTCTGTTGGTGCCATGACTCAGCCGCCTCCGACGAACGTGACTACTTCGATTCGGTCGCCGTCCTGAATGGCCACGACCGGGTGTTGGTTTTTTTTCACCACGCGCGCGTTGATTTCCACGGCGTAGGTGTCCGTTCCAAGCTCCATGGACTCGATCAACGCCGCCACGGTGGTGCCGGGCGGAAGTTCCTTCGGCGTGCCGTTGAGGACCACGTTCATGGCGCGGGGGCCACTCCGGCCAGGCTTTCCACCAGCGGGCGGGGCCCCTGCAGCGCTGTTCGCTGCATGTAGAGGCCCAGGCCACGCAGGCCACCCAACTCCGTGCCGCCGCCGGCGCGGCCCGGCCCGCCGTGCATCAAGGAAGGCATGACCGTGCCTGGAGGAATGGTCTGGCCCGCGACCTTCTCGTTGCCGATCACCACGCGGCCGTGAAACGGCGCCAGCCCGAGGACCGTCGCGGTGAGGAAGGGGCGATCGTCGGAGTACACCGAGGCGACCAGCCCGCCGCCGCCGGCTTCGGCGTGCTCCAGCAGCTCGTCGATGGTCTTGTAGGGGACGATGGTCGCCACGGGCCCGAACACCTCGTGCTGGTTGACGGGGCTCCTGGGGGAGGCGTCGGGGGCAAGGAAGAGGGTGGGGCTGACGAAATAGCCGCGCGCCAGGCCCGCCACCTCGGCCGCGCCGCCGCAGAGGGTCTTCGACGCGGCGGCGAGGCGGTTGATGCCCGCGCGGACATCAGTCAGCTGCGAGCGGGTCGCCAGGGGCCCCATGGTCGTCTTGTCGTTCGTCGGATCTCCCACCACCACCGCGAGGAACCGCTCGCGCAGCCGCTCTGCCACGTCGGCGGTGGCGTCGTGCGGGACGTAGATGCGTCGCACCGCGGTGCACTTCTGCCCGGCCTTTTGCGTCACTTCCTTCACCACATCGTTGATGAAGAGGTTGAGCGTCTCCCCTCCCGAGGTGGCGTCGGGCCCCAGAATGGCGGCGTTGAGGCTGTCGGCCTCGACGTTCAATTGGACCGAAGCGCGCGTGAGCTCCGCGTGCGTGCGAAGTCGCAGCGCTGTATCCGAGGAGCCGGTGAAGGCCACTGCGTCTTGCGGCCCGGTGTGGCTCAGCAGGTCCCCGATGCCGCCGCCGACGAATGAGAAGGTGCCCGGCTCGAGCGCGCCGGTCGCCACCCAGAGTTCGGCGATGCGAAATGCGAGCAAGGCCGTCGACGTGGCCGGCTTGGTGAGCGTGGGGACTCCGGCCAGCAGCGACACGGCGAGTTTCTCTCCCATGCCCCAGGCGGGGAAATTGAACGCGTTGATGTGAACCGCCACGCCGCGCTTTGAGGTGAAGACGTGCTGCCCGAACAGGCGAGCCCCCCGGCCCAGAGGAATGCCTTCCCCGTCGGCCAGCGCGGTGCGGTCACCCAGGCTCTCGCCGAGGTCGGCGTAGAAGTTGAGCGTGGCGGCGGCCCCGTCGATGTCGAACTTGGCGTCCGACCGCGTGTTGCCCGCGTTGAGCACGCCGAGCGAAATGAGCTCTTCTCGACCGTCGGTCAGGCACCGGGCCAGGGTGCGGAGAATGGCCGCCCGGCCCTTGAAGGTCAGCCGCCGCAGGGCCGGCCCGCCGCGCGTGCGCGCGAACGCCACCGCCGGCCCGAAGGCCAGGCCCTCGGTCGACGCGTGGGCCACAATCTCTTCCGTGGTGGGGTTTTCCAGCGCTGCGCCCTGGCCACTGCCAGAAACCCAGGCGCCGTTCAGGTAGCTCTTTAGGGTGTGCATCGTTCGGCGGACCCTAGCAAAATTTTCGCGCTACGCTGCCGCTCTCAATGGACGTCGACGCTTTCCACCGCCGCTGCTGTATCGCCGACGCGCACGCCGATTCGCTGATGTGGAACCGCGATCTCACGCAGGCGCAGTCTGCCGGGCACGTCGATTTTCCCCGCTTGAAGGAGGCGGGCGTCAAACTCCAGTGCTTCACGGTGGTCACGCGCGGCTACCCCTTCATCGATGGGTTCGGCGCCTTTGCGTGGGCCAAGGGCTGGTCGCGAGCGCAGCGGCAGGGTGAGTGGGCTCGCTGTCGCGCCCAGTTGGAGTGGATGCGAGAGTTGTGCGCGCGGGCGCCCGAGGCGGTCTCGGTGGCTGAAGCGGGAGGAGCGCTGGAGGCCAATCGGGGCGCGGCCCGCGTCTCGGCCGTGCTGGGCGTCGAAGGGGCGCACGCGCTGGAGGGCCAGGTGGAGCGCGTCGCGGAACTGCACCGCCTCGGCGTCCGCTTCATGGGGCTTCTGCACCTGCACAACAACGAACTGGGCGGCTCGTCGTTTCCCCTCATGGGCAACCGCGGGTTGACGCCGTTGGGGCACGAGGTGCTCGACGCGATGGCGGCGGTGGGCATGGCCGTCGACCTCGCGCATGCGTCCCCCAGAACGGTCGAGGACATTCTCGCGCACGGCGGCCCGCCGGTGTTCTGTTCGCACGGCGGAGTGCAGGGGGCGCATCGGTCCTGGCGGAATCTCTCCGACGCCACGCTCCGGACGGTGGCGGAGCGAGGCGGGGTGATGGGCATCATCTTGACCCCCATCTACCTCGGCGGGCGAACGCTGGAGGCGGTGGTGCGCCACGTGGAGCACGCGCTGTCGGTCATGGGCGAGGACGGAGTCGGGCTGGGGAGCGATTTCGACGGGCTGGTTCCCCTCCCGGTAGGCATGCACGACTGTCGCGACTTGAAGCGCGTGACCGAGGCGCTCGACCGCGCGGGGATACCCGAGCGGGTGATCGAGAAGGTGATGGGCGCGAACCTCTGGCGTTTCTGTGACTCGCTCCTCACGAAGGCAGTTCGCAAGGGCGGTTGATTGGCCTAGGGTCCAACAGCCATGAACCGACTTCTGCTTCTCGCGCTCGCTCTCTCGGGTCTCAACTGCGGTTCTCCCAAAGAGGGAGATGCCTGCAGCAAGGCCGGGTTCCTCTGCGCTGACACCAAAGCCGCGCTGGAGTGCAACGGCACCAAGTGGGTCAAGCTGCCGTGCCTGGGCGACAACGGGTGCGCTCGGGCCAAAGACGCGCAGGGCGCCGACGTGATCACCTGTGACATTTCGAAGAACAGCGCGGGCGACGCCTGTGCTTCCACGCAGGAAGCGAAGGGCATCTGCACCGCGGACCAGAAAGCTGTGCTGGAGTGTCGCTCGGGCCTCTTGGTCAAGCGCTCGGATTGTCAGACCTGCACGGTCGACAACAACAAGGTCGTCTGCCAGCCGTAGCGCAGGGCGTTTCACGCTCCGGGGGTTCAGTTGGGAGTTGGAATGATCGGTTTGGCCGCGCCGCGCCAGGGCTCGCGTGGAACAAGACGGCGCCTCACGATGGACACCGCCTTCAGTTGGGCGAGGATGCGCTCGTGAAGCGACTGGTGATCTTTCTCGCCTTCGGCGTCTTTGGCGCGTGTACCTGCGCTCGCACGCCACTCCTCGAACAACCGTTCGCGTGCAGCAAGCCAACCGACTGCTCCACGGGGAACCTCTGTATCGATGGGCGATGCGTGCCGGCCGACAAGGCCGACGCCGGAGTTGGCGGCGGCGGGGGCGGTGGGGGCGGCGCGGGCGGTTTTCCTGAGGGGGAAGACGCCGGACGAGACGGCGGGCCCGATGCGGGCGACGCGGGCGAGACCGATGCTGGCGACGGCGGGCCTCCGGACGCCGGCACCGACGCCGGGCCGATGCCCGACGCGGGGTACTTCATCGTCGCGACGTCACCGACCGTGCTCACGCTCGCGAATAACATCGCGCTCCCGAGCGCCAACCCCAACCGATGCTCGCCCGCCATCACCTTCACGTTGTCCTACGGGCTTGACGCCTCGGTGGTGGCCCCGGCGGGAGGCCTGCTGGTCACGATCGATGCCGGCGCCGACCCGGACTCAGGCACCATCTTTCTCAACGCCGGATGCACCGCGGCCATGACGGCGGCCGGTGTGCAGGTCGCGCCAGGGCAGAGCACCGGGCAGTTCTATTTCTCCGGTCCGACCGGGCCCGGTGGGACGGCCGCCACCTACGTCCTTGGGCTCGAGGCGGAGGGGTTCACTCCCACCACGGCACAGGTGCCGGTGACCGCGCTTCCGCCCGTGCGGTGGAACCTGGAGGTTCCTGACGCTGGTCGGGCTGGTGAGTGCATTCCGGTGACGTTGCGTGCCGTCAACACCGCGGACGCCGGTGTGGCGCTGCCGTACACCATGTCGCCCGGCATCATGACCTCGTCTTCGGTGCCGGCGTTCATGAACACCTACTCCGACTCAGTCTGCGACGCGGGCTCCCTCATCTCTGCGACGCTGCCGGCACAGACCAGCGGCAAGACGTTCTACGTGCGAGCGATTACCGGCGACGCCGGGTACACCCTGGCCGCGAACCCGAGCACCTCGCCCATGAACCTCGCGGGCGACTCCAAGCTGCTGCAGATTCGGCCTGCGGTGCGGAGTGGGGTCTGCCAGTCCGCTTCCGCGTCGTGCGAAACGACCATCGACCCGCCCTTCACCAACATCTCGCAGGTGCTCCTGTTCACGCAGTCGCTCTCCAACAGTCCGTTCGCTTCGACCGTCTACGCGCGCTGCTTCATGCTCAAGGGCAGCCTGATGCACTGCGATCGCACTTCGATTGGCGGCAACCTCGACGTACGCTGGTTCGCGATTGAAATGCCCGAGGTCACCCAGGTTCAGGCGTTTGACGCGCAGCTCACCTCCATGTCTGGCGACACGGCGGTGGGGATTCCGCCGCCCCTGGTGCCGGTGCACGCGCCATCGACGTTCCTGTTGACCAGCTCACAGACGCCCGAGATGAACTTCGGTGGCAAAGCGCTGGTCAGCCTGTCGGTGTTGGCGCCACTCCCGGGGGCCAACGGGTACTCGCCGACCATCAACATGAATTCGGCCCTCACCAACTCCTCTCGGCACATGGTGCAGACGGTCACGGTGGGAGGCATGACCGTCACGCGCGGGGTGACTTCCATGGCGGCGGGCGCCGCTTCGGTGAAAGTCACCCTGGGCCCCGGTGCGACCACCAACGCCTTTCTGCTGCACACGCACACCAACGACGACGCCGTGGACACCGCGCTCTGCGACCGGGCGGTGCGCGGCTCGTTCACCGGGTCGACCGGGAGTGAGATCACCTTCAGCCGCGGCAATGGCGCGATGGGGACCTGCGTGAGCAACTCCTCCATTCCCACCATTTCGTGGGAGCTGATCTCAGTGGGCGCGCGCGCGAGCCGGGTGGTGACGTTGAGCCCGGCCATGGCCACCAACGTCGCCACGGCGAACTTTGACGTCGGCGTCAGCGGACTTGATCTCACGCGCTCAGTGGCGTTCGCGTCGGGACAGCTGGGGGCCGGCCAGGGGGGAGGCGAGTCTGACCTCTCGCTCTCGTTGAGCGACTTCGCGGGCGACGCGGTGGCCGCGCATCAGCTCATCCGCAACCCCGATGGCGGCACGGCCCCGGTCCTCAAGTTGACCCGCGCTTCGGCGAACGGGACCTCGCGGTGGACGAGCTTCGTGGTCGAGTTCGTGCCGTAGGTCCTCGAGGTGAGGCCCGCCGCTACGGGTCCTCATCCCAGATGGTGCCGATGCCCACCGGGCGCGCCAGGGTGACCCCGGCGGTGGGCAGGTAGATCACCAGATTGAAGGTCTCGGTCGATTCGTGAACGAGGTCTTTCACGGTGGCAATCGGCGCCGCGAGCATCAAGTTCGGGTCCTTCGTCTTTCCCGTGAGCGGGTCGATCACGAACACCAATACGCCGGTCTTGGCCACGTAGTCGGTGACCGCCTTCGCCGTGCCGTCTTGCGTCGTGTAGGAGACCGCCACGTCTCGCCCGACGGCCTTGGACATCTGCACCTGGAAGGCGACGTTTCCGGGCTGCCCCGGGTTCTTCTCCCAGGCGGTGTCATCGACCACGCTCAGCGACGGAGCGACATCGTCGTCGATGATGGTGCCGACCGCCTGACTCGCGGCCGCGAGAATGGTGGCCCCGGTCGAGGTTCCGAGTTTGACCACGAAGGTCTCGTTGGCCTCCCACAGGCTGTCGGGGACCACGCTCACGGTGGCCGTCTTCGAGGTCTCGCCCGGCGCGAAGGTGATCGTGCCGCTGGCCGCGACGAAATCGATTCCAGCCAGCGCCGTGCCCGCCAGCGTGGACCAGGTGACGGTCGCGGCCGTTCCCGAGGCCGGAGAGAGTTGAACGGTGAACGTGAAGGGCGTTCCCAGGCTCCCGGTGAGCTCGGCCTTCGAGGTCGGCAGAATGCTGACCGTTGGGAGGGGGTCGTCGTTCTGAATCGTCACTGTGGCCGTGGCCTGCCCCAATTGCGCCGCGGTGTTCGACAGGGTGACGGTGAACGACTCATCGGTTTCGTACGACTTGTCCTGGTTGACCGGAACGTTCACGAACTTTTGCGTCTCGCCAGGGGCGAAGGTGAGCGTGCCGCTGGTCACTGCGTAGTCGAGGGGGGCGGCCGCCGTTCCGTCGAGCGTTGCGTAGTCCACGGTGACCGGCACCCCCGCCACCGGGGCAAGCGACACCTTCACTCCGAACACCTTGGTTCCCGCGTCGCTCCCTTCGGCGCCGGTGACGTTGAAGGCGTTCAGCGTCGGCGGGCCGTCGTCATTGGTGATGGTGCAGGTCGGCCCCGTCGGGGGGAGCGTGGCGTTCACCGGGTTGGACAGCACGAGCTGAAATTGTTCGATCGGCTCGTTCGACGTGTCGCCCACAATCGGCACGGCGATCGTGCGCACGGTTTCTCCCGGCGCAAAGGTGACGGTGCCGCTGACGTGGGTGAAGTCTGAGGGCGGCGTGGCGGTGCCCGCGTCGGTGGCGAAATTCACCGAGACGGTCCGCCCCGAGACGGGCGACAGGGTCAGGGTGAAGACCGCGTCGTGGGTTCCGGAGTTGCCTTCGGCCTCGGTGAGATCCTCGGCAGAAATGGAGGGGAGCGGGTCGTCGTCTTGAATCTGTCCCACGGCGGACAGGCTGCCGGCCGTGGTGTTGGCGATGTTGGTGAGATTCAGTTTGAAGGTCTCGTCGCCTTCGTTGAGCGCGTCCGGGAGAATGGGCACGGAGATCGACACCGTGGTTTCGCCCGCGGAAATGGTCGAAGCCCCGGCGGTCGCCGTGTAGTCGAGCCCCGCCAACGCGGTCTGATCTTCGGTGGCAAAGTTATACGTCACCGGTCGCCCGCTCACCGCGGAGAGCACCACGGAGAACGTCATCGTTCCGCCCCCCTCGTCCAGCGTGAGGTTGGCAACAGAAAGTGAGGGGCTGGGGTCATCATCGACGATGGCGCCCGTCGCGATGGCTCGGGTGATGGGAAGATTGTCGGAGGCGTCCGAGAGCGTGACGGTGACGGTCTCGTTGTTCTCGTCCAGCGTGTCACCGATGAGCGGAATGGAAATGGTCTGCGTCGTCGTGCCCGCCGGGAAGGTCACCGTTCCGGCGGTCGGTTGATAGTCGTCGGCCGTGGCCGTGCCGTCCGAGGTGGTGAAGTTCACGGTCACGGGCGTGGCCCACGGCACGCCAAGGCGAACTTCAAAGACCAGCGCGTTTCCGACGCCGTCTCCTTCGATCGCGGTGGCGTCGGCAACCGTGAACGACGGCGTACCGGCGTCGAAACCGGCGTCGTCGCCCCCGTCCACGCCGGCGTCCTCGGTCATGTTGAAGCCGCCATCGGCCCCCGCGTCCGAATCGCCGGGCCCAGCGTCTGGCACGCCGGCGTCGCTCTCGCCACCGTCCATGCCGGCGTCTGCGGCGGGGCCACCGGCGTCTTTCTCGCCACCTCCGAGCGCGGTGTCACACGCGGCCAGACCGAGCGCGGCCGCGACCAGCCAGATGTGCCAGACCTTCATGCCATCCCCACCTTCAGCGCCTTGGTGCCGGGCGCGCGCGGCGTTCAGTCATTGTCGACGATGGTGCCTGTGGCCGTCGAACGCGAGATGTTGATGTTCACCCCCGCGTCGATCACGAACTTCATCGTCTCGGACGGTTCTTTCACGGTGTCGCGGACCACCGGCACCAGCACCGTCAGCCTGGTCATCCCCGCGTCCATCACCACCGTGCCCGACTTCGGCGTGAAGTCGGACCCGGCGTCGGCCGTGCCGACCACCGTCTGGTAGGAGAGCGTGATCTTCTTCCCCGCGGCCCTGGCCATGGTGATGTTGAACAGCAAGGGCCGGAAGCCTGCGTCGGGGTTGTCGGCCACCAGGGGGTTGCTCTCAATCACCTTGTCGTCGGCGACGCTGATGGCCGGGCAGGGGTCGTCATTGACGATTCGGCAGGCCGCGGTGGTGTCCAGCATGGTCGCGTTGGTCGGGTTGGAGAACTTCACTCTGAAGAACTCGTCGTCTTCAAAGCTGGAGTCGGCGAGCACATTGACGGTGAAGGTCCTCTGGGTGTCTCCCGGCGCAAAGCCCAGCGTGCCGGAGGTGTGGAAGAAGTCGGTGTTGATGCCCGCGTCGGCCCTTGCCGGAACGACCCACACAGGCGGTGACAGTTCTGTCACGTAGTCCACCGTCACGGGCAGTCCGCTCGGGGCTGACAACTGCACGGTAAAGGTAAACGGCGTGTTCCCTACCGCCGTGCCTTCCGGCTGGATCAGGTCGGGCGCCACCAGGTTGGGTGCCGGGTCGTCGTTGGTGATGGTCACCTGCGCGACGCTGACTGAGAGCGCGGCGTTGGTCGGGCTTGCCAGCTCGACCTCGAACGTCTCGTTCGTTTCGTACAGCGCATCAGCCACCACGGGAATCGAGATGGACTTGGCGGACTCCCCCGGCGCGAAGGTGAGTGAGCCGGTGGCCCCGGTGTAGTCGGCCGGGGCCGCGGCGGTGGAGTCGCGGGTGAAGTAGTTGACCGTCACGGGCAGGCCCGCGGGCGGCAAGAGCTGAACGCTGACGTTCGCCACCGTGAAGCCGCCGTCGCTCCCTTCGGTCACGCTGACGGAGGTGGCGTTGAGCGCGGGTGGACCGTCGTCGTTCAAGATGGTGCAGGTGGCCGTGGCGCGGCCCAGGCTTGCGTTGCTCGGGTCCGACAGGGTGATGCTGAAGGCCTCAGGGTTTTCGTTCGAAACGTCGCCGATGACCGGCACCAGAATCGACTTCGACGTCTGGCCGGGGGCGAACGATACCGTGCCGGTGGTGGACGTGAAGTCCGAGGGCGACAGCGCGGTGCCGTTCCCGGTGGCGAAATTCACCAGCACGCTGCGGCCGCTCGCCGGAAACAACGTCACGGTGATGGGAACGAGGTGCGAGCCCACGTCCTGCTCTGCGGTGGTGGCGTCGGAGATCGACACCGTGGAGTTCGGGTCGTCATCTCGAATGGTCCCGCTGGCCGTCAGTTTGGGCATGTTGGCGTTGACCGGGTTGAAGAACGTGACGCCGAACACCTCGTCGTCTTCATCGAGCGCATCGGGCTTCAGCGGAACGTCGATGGTCGCGGTCAACTCGCCGGGGGCGATGGAGCTCGTGCCGGACTTGAACACGAAGTCCAACCCCGAGGTGGCCGTGCCGTCCGTGGTCGCGAAGTTCACCGAGACCGGCAACCCGCTCACGGCGGAGAGCGTGAGGGTGAAGGTGGCGTTGAGGTCGCCTTCGTCGACCGCGACGTCGGTGACGGTCAGGGTGGGCGTGAGGTCGTCGTCGGTGATGGTTCCCAGCGCCGTGGCTCGTTCCATCACCAGGCGCTGTGTGGGGTCGTCGATGGTGACGGAGAAGGTCTCGTTGGGCTCGTCGAACGCGTCGCCATTGAGCGTGACGGTGAAGCTGGCCTGCAGTCCGCCCGCGGGAATCGTCAACTCGGCGGTGACCGGTTGATAGTCGTCGTCGGTGGCGGTGCCGTCGGCCGTCGAATAGTTGATGGTGATCGGGTCGGGCAGCGGCCCTGACAGCTTGACCGTGAACGTGACCGTGCCCCCGGGCGCGTCGCCCTCGAGGGCCGACGCATCAGCGATTGACGCGGTGACAGTGCCTGCGTCGGCGCCGCCGTCGAGTCCTGCGTCGGGCTTGCCGGCGTCCGGCGCGCCCCCGCCGGCACCACCGCTTCCGCCTCCGGCGCCTCCCGTGGCGCCGCCGCTCCCACCGCCCAACGCGCCGCCGCTCCC